>JBDKGR010000006.1:0-34302 GCA_039798085.1 Pseudomonadota bacterium | reverse complement strand
CGTGATGCACAAAGCACGGGTGGTGGGAATGCCAAGGGCGTGCATCGCCTCGCTGCCCAAAAATTCGCGGATGCTCGAACGCAGCACCGCCCGCCCGTCACCACGACGGGAAAATGGCGTTGCTCCCACGCCCTTGAGTTGGATTTCTTGCCCCTTCAATTCGCCCAGCAAAATCGCCCGCCCATCGCCCAACTGCCCCGCCCAATGACCAAATTGGTGACCGCTGTACACACTGGCAAGCGTTTGCGTACCGTCCAAAAGCCGATTGCCCGTGAAGGCAGGCAAGGCATCGGGGTCATTTTGCCAATCGGGAGGAAAACCCAATAACTGCGCCACCTCCGCGCTCTGCCCGACCCAATACGGGTTGGATAAAGGCGTGGGAGCGACAGGGGCGTAAAAAGCGCTGCCTAACGCAGCAAGGGAGTGAGTCCAACCGGAAGCGGGTACAAAAGTCATTCCCCGATTGTGGTGGCTGACCCCAAACCCGACAGAGGCAAGGGTTACCATTGCATCCTATGGAACTTTTACTTATCTCCCTACTAAACGGCGTGAGCTATGGTTTATTGCTATTTATGCTCAGTTCCGGCTTTACCTTGATTTTCAGCATGATGGGAGTGTTGAATTTTGCACACGCCAGTTTTTATATGCTGGGTGCGTATATAGCTTACAGCATATCGCAATGGTTGGGGTTTTGGGCAGCTTTGGTTATATCACCCCTGCTAGTAGGTATTTTGGGCGCACTATTTGAGTCAATATGCCTGCGGCGTGTTCATACTTTTGGACATATACCCGAACTATTGGTGACCTTTGGTTTATCGTATGTCATTACCGAATTAGTCCAACTCGTTTGGGGACGTACTCCTCTGGATTTTCGCCCACCTGAGATATTACAAGGTGCAGCGTTTACGCTACTTCAACATCCTAGTGAAGGATTGCGTTGGATATGGGGAACACCCCCAACAGAGTTATGCCATACCCAAGGGAACGCCTGTACCCTATTTCCTGCAACGCGGGGTTTTACGATGATAATTTCCATCGCTATGCTATGCGGTATTGGCTTGCTATTAACCTACACACGTATTGGTTTAATTATCCGAGCCGCATTGACACATCCCAAAATGGTAGAGGCACTGGGTTACAACGTACCTCGCGTCTTTACTTTGGTTTTTGGTATGGGTACAGCCCTAGCGGGTTTGGCAGGGGTGATTGGTGGAAGTACCTTCCTCACCGATGCCAATATGGCAATAACCCTTGGACCTATGATCTTTGTCGTCGTTGTAGTTGGGGGGATGGGCTCCTTAAAAGGAGCTTTTATGGCATCCCTACTGATTGGTTTGCTACAGACCTTGGCAGTAGGGTCTGATTCTTTAACCAAAATCGCACCCATACTGCCTTATTTGATTTTAGTGCTTATGCTAATTTTCCGTCCAAAAGGACTATTGGGGAGTCGAGAAGCATAATATAGATTAATATAGATAATAGGGTAAATAATAGAGCGACGATTACGTTCCCAACATTTGCCGCACGGCATTGGCACACAGTGCCAATAACCCCCCCGGGAACACACCTAATACCAGCACCAGAGATCCATTCAGAATCAAAACAACCTGCACTTCCAATGGTTTAGATGTTATCTTTTTATCCATAGAAATGGGTTTATCAAAGTACATTACTTTAATCACACGCAAGTAATAAAAAGCACCAATAAGAGACATCAATACCGCAAAGACTGCTAAAACCATGTGAATGGATTGCCCAGTTACCACCAAAGCCTGCAATACACCTAATTTAGCGTAAAAACCAACCATAGGTGGGATACCAGCCAAGGATAAAAGGCAAACACCCATAATCGCAGCATACAGAGGACTGTGCTGATTGAGACCCGCTAAATCAGCAATTTCTTCACACTCAAAACCATCATGGGATAAGAGCAACAAAACGCCAAAACTTGCCAGTGTCGTCAAAACATAGGTAATGATATAAAACATGGCAGAACTGTAGGCATTGGCTGTTAATCCCAACGCATCACCATTCACTACACCAGAAAGCAGACCCAATAGAACAAACCCCATTTGAGCGATGGTTGAGAAAGCCAACATCCGTTTCAAATTCGTTTGGGCAATGGCTGCCATATTGCCGACTAACAAAGAAGCAATCGCCAACACCATCAACATTTGCTGCCAATCTATCGCCAGTGACAGCATTCCCTCAACCAGTAAACGTATGGTGATAGCAAATGCAGCCAACTTGGGCGCTCCACCAATCATTAACGTAATCGCTGTTGGCGCACCTTGGTACACATCGGGAACCCACATATGAAATGGAGCCGCACCTAACTTAAACGCTAAACCAGCCACAATAAAAACCGTACCAAATACCAACACTTCATGTCGGATTTGTCCTGTAGCAATGGCTTTGGCAATAGCCGTAATATCAAGCGATCCCGTTGCGCCGTATAGCATAGAGATACCGTACAACAAAAAGCCAGAAGCCAATGCACCCAGAACAAAATACTTCATCGCCGCTTCAGTTGCAACACCATTATCTCGGCGCAAAGCAACCAAAGCATAGCTTGATAGAGTCAATAACTCTAATCCCAAATAAATAACCAGCAAATTATTGCCAGAAATCATTACCGACATACCAAGAAGAGCAAAAAGACTCAACGTGAAAAGTTCCCCACCATTCAACATTTGTCGAATCGCAGCATAGGGGCGGGAGTAAATAAGCGTAACGATAACTGCAATGGTGGAGAAAAACTTCAACCAACTACCCATTACATCACTTACCACCATGTTACCGAATAAATAAACAGTGGAACCACTTAACGCAATATCTGCTTGAAGATAAGCAACTACTGCCAAAGTTAGTAACGTTAATCGGTAAGTAAAATCCCGCATAGGTGTTTTAACGCCCAAATCTAAGAGCGCTATTACACATATCATTACCAACAAAACGACATCAGGAAAAACCGCAACCCAACTGAGTCTATCAATCATTTGTATTCTCTTAATTCAGTTTGATGAGTTATAACTTAGAAATAGCAACATGCTTGAGAAGTTGTGCCACAGAAGCATCCATCACATCAGTGAAAGGTTTAGGATAAACACCCATCCAAATCACAGCACAAGCCAATAATGCCAGCATGATAAACTCACGGGAATTAATATCTTCCAGTTGAGCCACTTGTTCATTGCCAACGTCTCCCAAATAAACACGTTTGAACATCCAAAGGGTGTAAGCTGCACCAAAAATAAGGGCTGTCGCTGCTAAAAGTCCAACCCAAAAATTAAACTTGGTTGCTGCCACAATCACCATCCATTCACCAACAAAACCCGCTGTTCCTGGTAATCCGCAATTTGCCATTGCAAATAACAAGGCGAATGCAGTGAAGCGAGGCATAGTATTAACCACTCCGCCATAACTAGAAATATCACGGGAGTGAACACGATCATACAAAACACCAATAGATAAGAACATTGCTCCCGAGACGAAACCATGTGCAATCATTTGAATCAACCCACCCGAGATACCCAAATCAATAAATATAAAGAACCCAAGTGTTACAAATCCCATGTGCGCCACAGAAGAATAAGCCACTAGCTTTTTCATATCCTGTTGCACCATTGCAACCAAACCAACGTACACCACGGCAACGAGGGATAACATAATCATCAACCAAGCCCACTCATGCGCAGCATCTGGTGCAATAGGTAGAGAGAACCTCAAAAATCCATAAGCGCCCAATTTCAACATAATGGCTGCCAACACAGCAGATCCACCCGTTGGTGCTTCAACGTGAACATCAGGCAACCAAGTGTGCACGGGCCACATAGGAACCTTGACTGCAAAAGCTGCTAAAAATGCGAAAAACAAAAATGTCTGTGTTGTGCCATCAAGAGGCAGTTGATGCCAAGACAATAAATCAAAACTACCACCAGACTTAATGTACAAAAACACCAAAGCAACCAGCATCAAGAGCGATCCAAGCAAAGTATAGAGAAAAAACTTAAATGCTGCATATATTTTGTTAGGACCACCCCAAATACCAATAATTAAATACATGGGTATCAGTGTTGCCTCAAAGAAAACATAAAACAACATACCATCTAATGCAGAAAAAACTCCAATCATCATTCCACTAAGAATAAGAAAAGAGCCCATATATTGGTTCACTTTATACGTAATGGCTTCCCACCCTGCAATCACAACAATCACATTAATAAATGCAGTCAGAAGTACAAACCAAAGAGATATTCCATCCACACCCAAATGATAATGGATATTAAAACGCTCTATCCAAAGGTATTTTTCGACAAACTGCATAACTACAGTCGAAGAATCAAACTTAAAATACAGAGGCAATGTAACCAAAAAACTCAAAACAGAACCAAACAACGCAAACCACCGAGCCGCAGATGCCTGTTCATCACGAGTAAATAGTAGAACAAGTATGCCAAATGCAACGGGCATCCAAATCGCAATGCTTAACAAACCCATATACTATTTCTCCTTATCGGCCAAGCCATTGAATAACCATGGGCAATGTCACAAAGTAAGACAGTATTACAAACACACCCAACATCATTACCAGTGCGTAGTGATGTAAAAAACCAGTTTGAATCTTACGGATAATCGCAGATAGGCAACCAATCAGTTTCCATGAACCATTCACTAACGCACCATCAATCAATGATCTATCTCCATACTGCCAAAGAGAAGTTCCAAGCATTCTTGCTCCACGCGCTAAGACATTCTCATTAAACCAATCAAAATAATATTTATTATCCAACAATTTATAGATTGGTTCAACCTTGCGTTTTATAGCTGCTGGCAACTGAATGTTAATCATATACATATAGTACGCCAAAACAACGCCTGCCAAAGCCAACCAAAATGGAAGTGTCGTAATACCATGCAATGCCATTGGAATAGCACCATGAAAAGCCTGTGTAAGACCTTCCATCGCAGTATGCTTTTCAGCATTCACAAAAATTGCATCCTTAAAAAAACTACCAAACAACATTGGCTCTATCGCCAAAAATCCAATGAATACCGAAGGAATTGCCAATAAGATTAATGGAAGAGTAACAACCCATGGAGACTCATGAGGTACATGGTGACCATCATGATGAGCATCACCATGATCGTGATGGTGTGCATCTGGATTTTGATCAAACCGCTCTTTTCCGTGAAACACCAAAAAATACAACCGGAAAGAATAGAAAGCAGTAACAAAAACACCCGCTAAAACAGCAAATTTTGCAAAAGAAGCGGCAGGTAAAGTGCTTTCCATAACTGCTTCAATAATGCTGTCCTTAGAATAGAAACCGGAAAATAATGGAGTACCAATCAAAGCCAAAGAACCCAACAAAGAGGTTATCCATGTAATTGGCATATATTTACGAAGTCCACCCATCCAACGAATATCTTGATTATGATGAACACCCATAATCACGGATCCTGCTGCCAAAAACAACAAGGCTTTGAAGAAAGCATGGGTCATCAAATGAAATACTGCAACAGAATACGCTGAAACACCCAAGGCAACAGTCATATAACCCAATTGAGACAATGTAGAGTATGCAATCACTCTTTTTATATCATTTTGGATAATACCCAAAAAACCCATAAATAAAGCAGTAATTGAACCAATTACCAAAATAAAGTTGAGTGCTGTATCGCTCAACTCAAATAATGGCGACATACGACTAACCATGAAAATACCAGCCGTCACCATTGTTGCGGCATGAATCAAGGCAGAAATAGGAGTTGGACCTTCCATCGAGTCTGGCAACCACACATGAAGTGGAAATTGAGCCGATTTACCCATTGCACCAATAAACAAACCAATGCAAACCACCGTTATCAATGACCAATCCATTCCTGGTAAGTTAGCAGAAGATAACAAAGATGATCTTGAAAATATTTCCACATAATCAAAAGTTCCAGTGTATGCTGCAATCAATCCAATTCCAATAATAAAACCGAAATCACCAACTCTATTAACCAAAAACGCTTTCATATTGGCAAAAATAGCAGTTTGTTTCTTAAACCAAAAACCAATCAATAAATAAGAAACGAGACCAACTGCTTCCCAACCAAAAAATAACTGTAACAAATTATTACTCATTACCAGCATCAACATAGAGAAGGTAAAAAGTGATATGTAAGAAAAGAATCGGTTATAGCCAGGGTCTTCTTTCATATAACCAATTGTAAATATGTGCACCATCAGGGAGACAAATGTCACTACACACATCATCATAGCAGTCAAACCATCAATAAGAAATCCAATTTCCATCTTGAGGTTACCAACAATCATCCATGTATACAAATTCTCATTTAACCTAGCGCCATCAAATACTACTAATTTGAAAGTTAATGCAGACAACACAAACGAAAGAAGTACACCGATAACTGTCACAGAATGACAAACGGACTTAGAAAGTATATTTCCACCAAACTTTGTTCCAAAAATGCCAGCCATAAAAGAAGCCACCAGCGGTGCCAATGGAACCATGATCAACATAGGAATAGATAGGGCTTGACTCATAATTATTAACCCTTGAGTGTACTGAGTTCACTTGTATCAATACTGGAACGATTACGAAACAGTAATACCAAAATCGCAAGACCTATGGCTGATTCTGCTGCAGCCACCGTCAAAACAAAAAATACAAAAACCTGACCGTGAACATCGTTCAGGTAATGCGAAAAAGCAATAAAATTTGTATTGACTGCCAACAACATCAATTCAACCGCCATCAATAAAACAATAACATTATGGCGATTTAAAAATATGCCGACAACAGAAAGTGCAAATAACATTGCACTAAGCGAAAGGAAGTGACCAAGCGTCAAAGTCATGAAATGTCCTTATCTATTGATTTTCTGTTGGAGCAGCTTTGGTTGCATCTTGCTTTAAGACAATCAACCTATCGCTTGCTTTCACGCGCACTTGATCGCTAGGATCAACATGTTTTGTATCTTTTCTTTTTCTCAAAGTAAGAGCGATCGCAGCAACAACGGCAACTAATAAAATTGCTGTGGCGACTTCCAAAGGGTAGATGTATTGGTTATACATCACAATCCCCAACTCCTTAGTACTGACTGAATAGTTATTCAATACAGAAGAACCACTGTTGTTTGGAACGAAAAAATTACCCATTAAAACTGCAATCATTTCCAATGCAATTAAAGTACCAACTAAAGCGGCAGTGGGAAAGTTTTTCCAAAAATCGGAACGCAAATTTTCAGTTTTTATATCCAGCATCATCACTACAAATAAGAACAGTACCATGACTGCACCCACATAAACCAAAACCAGAGCGATCGATAAAAACTCTGCTTTGAGCAACATCCAAATCATTGCCGCTTGAAAGAATGAGAGTACAAGAAATAAAACCGCGTAAACAGGATTTTTTGCAGTTATCACCTTAAATGAGGAAAACAACATAACTGCCGCAAATAAATAAAATAATACCGTCGTAATATTCATGATCAAATCTCTTTCTTAGATGACATCAACGGTATTTAGCATCGGCTTTTCTATTACTCGCAATTTGTGATTCATATCTGTCACCAATAGCCAGTAAAACCTCTTTTGTAAAATACAAATCTCCTCGTTTTTCACCATGATATTCAAAAATATGCGTTTCAACGATGGAATCAACAGGACAACTCTCCTCACAAAATCCACAAAAAATACACTTTGTTAAATCAATATCATATCTCGTAGTTCGACGTGAACCTTTATCACATTCCTCAAACTCTATCAATATAGCTTGCGCAGGACAAACTGCTTCACATAATTTGCACGCGATACAACGCTCTTCTCCATTATCGTAACGACGAAGAGCATGTAGTCCACGAAAACGCGGGGACAGAGGTGTTTTTTCTTCAGGATATTGAAGTGTTATTTTTTCACGAAAAGCGTACCTGCCTGTCAACATCATCCCCTTAAATAGCTCAATAAGAAGAAAACTAGACAGAAAGTCTTTTAGAGAAAAAACTTTAACTTGGCGATCCACTACAGAATTTGACGTAATGTTATACATATTTAACCCAAATTACTTCCAGATGTTCCATGGGGTCTGTATCCAAATCCCAACAACGCAAAGCCATACCAAAGTAACAGGTATAAACACCTTCCATCCCAAACGCATAATTTGGTCGTACCTAAAACGTGGGAAAGTAACCCTAACCCAAATAAAAATAGTCATCAAGAAAAAAGTTTTTAATCCTAACCAAATCCAACCAGGAATGAAATTAAAAATAGTGTGATCTAAAGGAGATAACCATCCACCAAAAAACATGATAGCAGAGAGAACGCATATCAACCATATATTGGCATACTCTGCCATTTGAAACATCGCCCAAGACATACCAGAATATTCAACCATGTGTCCTGCAACAATTTCTGATTCTCCCTCAATCACATCAAATGGTGTTCTATTAGTCTCTGCCAACCCAGATATAAAATATACAACAACAATTGGAAGCAAAGGCAACCAATTCCAAGAAAGAAACGACAAACCCATCTGAGCAAATTGACCTTTACTTTGGGTCATCACTATGTCCGTCAAGTTCAAACTTGAAGAAACCATTAAAACTATTAGAAAACAAAATCCCATCGCAATTTCATAACTAATCGTTTGAGCCGATGCACGCAATGCTCCAAGAAACGCATATTTTGAATTTGATGCCCAACCAGATATGATCACCCCATAAACTTCCATCGAAGTAATAGCTAATAAAAACAATAATCCAGCATTCAAATTGGATACTGCAATTTCTGGTCCAAATGGAATAACAACCCATGCAGCAAGTGCTGGACCTACAGTTAAAACGGGACCAATGTAGAATAAAAATCTGTCCGCCGCAATAGGACGGACAATTTCCTTAGTCATAAGTTTCAGTGCATCAGCAATAGGCTGTAGCAAGCCCCAAGGTCCAACCCTATTGGGTCCGATCCTCACTTGAACCCAACCTAACAATTTTCGTTCCCACAAAGTGGCATAGGTAACAGCGCCTGCCACTAATGCAAGTACCAAAACTACCTTAATAAGAGCCCAAATAACAGGCCAAATCGTAGCAACCCACCAATTAGCGGCGAACAAATTTTGTCCAAATAAAAAAATGAAATCACTCATGCCGTAATCCCCTCTGTGCCATTTTTTCTAGCATCGAAGGTAAGTTGCAACGATGTTGCACGCCTAACAATACTATCTAACTCATAAATTCTGACAGGCGAAAAAGAATCACTTAGTGAAGTTTTTTGATCCACTGAATTGACATAAGAATTACTGAGTTTTGAAAGTGGAACAAAAATAGCAGAATCATCACATTGAATATCTTCCAAAAACTGCTGCAACACATCCTGCGAAGAGGAAAAGGAAAGATTGGATAGTTCCAACATATCAGCAAGAACTCTCAACACCTTCCAAGCTGGTCGGGTTTCTCCTAATGGACGAACGGAAGCGTGGAAACTTTGGATTCTACCTTCAGCATTAATGAAGGTTCCCGGTGTTTCAGTAAATGGAGAAATGGGTAATAAAACATCACTAATATCCATATTGGTTTTAAATGGACTCAATGTAACAACCATTTCACAAGATTTCAATCCTTGTACAGATGCAGCGGCAGAATCAAAATCCGGTTCACAGTTTAAGAGCAACGCAGCACGTAAACTACCCGACAACATCTGAGCTGCATTAAATCCTTTATTCTTAGGCATTGCATCCACAAGTTGAGCACCGACTGTATTAGCTGCTTCAGTCAAATAACCAACTTTTGCCTGAGTTTGATCGGCAATCCAATTAACTAGTTGGAGCAGAGTAGAAGCAGAACGATGATGTGCTGCCATATTACCCAATAAGATTGCCTTACGCTCACCTGTTAAAAGTGATTTTGCAATAACCAATGCATCAGATGTTACCTGACCCGCTTCAGGTGCAGTAATACCTTTTTCTTGTGCAACCGCCGCCGATATATCTCTCAACACCTGAACCCAATTTTCAGTCGCAGAAACACATATGCCACGCATCAACATCGCCCAATTTGGATTGAAAGAAGTAATTGCGCTAACTTGACACCCCGTATGTAGCACAGCTTGGCGAATACGCTGTGCAAACAAAGGATGATCTTTTCGTAAATCAGAACCAACGACAAGAACACGTTGCAAATTCGACAAGTCTGCTATCGCCATACCAAGATAACGCGCACCTAATTGCTTTCTCTCAAATTCTCGATTGCGCAAACGATAGTCAATATTGTCACTTCCAAGACCACATACCAAAGCATTCATCAAATACAGTTCTTCAACTGTATTATGCGGACTTACCAGCGCACCAATGGAATTAGAACCATGATTGGACTGAACACCACGCAAACCATTGGCAACATATTCAAGCGCAATTTGCCAAGAAACCGATTGCCATTGACCATTTTGTTTAATCATTGGCTCTGTTAAACGGTCTGCACTATTCAACGCCTCATAGGAAAAACGATCCCTATCTGCTAACCAACATTCATTAACATCATTATTTTCTAACGGAAGCACCCTCACTACTTGGTTGTTTTTCACTTGGACAATCAAATTGGAACCGGTCGAATCGTGAGGGCTAATTGATTTTCTGCGCGAGAGTTCCCAACTGCGGGCGTTATATCGAAAAGGCTTACTGGTTAGAGCACCAACAGGACATAGGTCAATCATGTTTCCAGAAAGCTCTGAATCAATTGTTGAACTAAGATAGGTTGTAATTTCAGAATGCTCCCCACGATGAGGCATTCCCAATTCCATCACGCCAGCGATCTCTTGTCCAAAACGAACACAACGTGTGCAATGAATACAGCGACTCATCTCCTCCATTGAAATAAGCGCTCCAACATCCTTGGATGCCACAACCCGTTTTTCCTCATTGAAACGAGATTTCCCTGATCCATAGCCAACAGCTAAGTCTTGCAGTTGACATTCACCACCTTGATCGCAAATAGGACAATCCAAAGGATGATTAACCAACAAAAACTCCATCACTGATTGTTGTGCCTTAATTGCCTTATCACTCTTTGTGCGAACTACCATTCCCTTGGTAACTGGCGTAGCACAAGCGGGCATCGGTTTTGGCATCTTCTCGATATCAACCAAACACATACGGCAACTAGCGGCGATACTCAACTTTTTGTGATAGCAAAAATGGGGTATGAAAACCCCCACCTTTTCGGCAGCGTGCATCACCATGCTGCCTTCAGCAACCTCTATTTTTTTTCCGTCGAGTTCAATTTCAATCATCTTAAGACTCGGTCAAATGTAAGGAGAAACCATACAGGTTTTTTTCTCAACATGGTGTTCAAATTCACCTCTGAAGTGCTTCAACATAGCCCGAACAGGCATAGCTGCGGCATCTCCCAAAGCACAAATGGTACGCCCCTGAATATCCTCAGCTACGTTATCCAGTAAATCAATGTCTTTCAGGTTACCTTGACCATTTTCTATACGGTCTACTATGCGTGACAACCAACCTGTCCCTTCACGGCAAGGCGTACACTGACCACATGATTCATGCATATAAAAATAGCTCAGGCGCTGTAAACTCTTCACCATACAGCGACTATCATCCAAAACAATAACTGCACCAGAACCCAACATTGAGCCAGCTTTGGATATGGAATCGTAATCCATCGTGCAGTCCATCATAATGGAAGCAGGTAACACAGGAGATGACGACCCACCAGGGATCACCGCTTTCAATTGACGACCAGAGCGAACCCCTCCGGCTAACTCTAACAACGTAGAAAACGGCGTTCCCATAGGAACTTCAAAATTACCAGGAAACTCTACATCCCCACTGACGGAATAAATTTTTGTTCCACCATTATTGGGTTTTCCACATTCCAAATATGCCCTACCACCATTTCTAATAATCCACGGGACGGCAGCAAATGTTTCAGTATTGTTAATGGTTGTCGGCTTACCATAAAGCCCAAAACTAGCAGGGAAAGGAGGTTTGAATCGGGGTTGACCCTTTTTACCCTCTAAAGATTCTAATAAGGAAGTTTCCTCACCACAAATATATGCCCCGAAACCATGCGCCGCATACAAATCAAAGTTGAAACCGCTATCAAGTATATTCTTCCCTAGATAACCAGCCTTGTTGGCTTCTGCCAAAGCCTCTTCAAATCGTTCATATGTTGAGAAAATTTCACCATGAATATAGTTATAACCCACCGATGTTCCCATTGCATACGCTGCAATCAACATACCCTCAATCACAATATGAGGATTAAAATTGAGTATCTCACGATCCTTACAAGTTCCTGGCTCACCCTCATCAGAATTACAAACTAAGTATTTTTGCCCTGGAAATTGCCGGGGCATAAAACTCCACTTTAAACCGGTTGGAAATCCTGCACCACCACGACCACGTAGTGCAGATTCTTTAATCACTGCAATAACCTGATCTTGACTCATAGGATCATCACCAGCCAGACCTAAAATCTTCTTCAGCGCTTGATAACCACCACGTGCTTCGTAATCTTTTAAACGCCAATTAGCACCATTCAATCCTGCCAATATCTGTGGCGATATATGACGACCATGAAAACAAGTTTCTACACCAGAAGATTGAAAACGGGATAACACATCATTTGTTGTCATCATTTACCCCCATTCCACGCAATCCAGCAATCAAATCATCAATCCGTTCCTTTGTCATAAAACTACACATGGAACGATCATTAACCAACATCACAGGAGAATCAGCACAAGCACCCAAGCACTCACTTTGCTGTAAGGTAAAGAACCCATCTTTGGTTGTTTCACCCATTGAAATACCCAAAATCTTTTCCAGATATTTCAATGTATCTACACCATCACGTAACTGACATGGAAGATTAGTACAAACATTAAGCTTGAATCTACCAACTGGCACTTGGTTATACATATTATAAAAAGTTGCAACCTCATGCACCAACATTACTGAAATATCGAGATAATTTGCAATATGCCGTGTTGCATTATCATCAATATAACCTTGCTCTTGTTGCACAATCGCAAGGCAAGCCATCACCGCAGATTGTTTTCTCTCAACAGGATATTTTGCAACTTCTCGTGCAAAACGGGAAATACGCGATTCGGAGTCATTAGCCATTATCGATCCACTTCCCCAAAGACAATATCCATCGTTCCAATGATAGCGACCGCATCGGCAATCATATGACCTTTACTCATTTCATCTAAAGCAGCCAAATGTACAAATGCAGGAGGGCGTATCTTGAGTCGATAAGGTTTATTCGCCCCATCACTAATCAAGTAAATACCAAACTCACCTTTGGGATGCTCAACAGCCGCATAAGCCTCTCCCTTAGGAAGACAAAAACCTTCACTAAACAATTTAAAGTGGTGAATCAAATCTTCCATATTAGATTTGATTGATTCACGACTAGGTGGCACAACTTTCGTATTTGATGCAATAACAGGACCCGGATTAACACGCAACCAATCAACGCATTGCTTAATAAGCCGATTAGATTGCTTCATTTCCTCCATGCGTACAAGATACCTATCGTAGGTATCTCCTGTTGTGCCGACAGGAATATCGAAATCAAGACGGTCATAGATTTCATAAGGTTGTTTTTTACGCAAATCCCAAGGAATTCCAGAACCCCGAAGCATAGCGCCTGTAAATCCCAGATTGAGAGCGCGTTCAGGTGTTACTACACCAATACCAACCGTGCGTTGTTTCCAAATACGATTTTCTGTCAAAAGAGTGTGGTACTCTTCCAAAAACTTCGGAAATCTTGCAACAAAATCGTCAATGAAATCCAATAAACTACCTTGACGATTGCGATTAAGCGCCTCTGTAGCCTTCGCAGAACGGACTTTATTGGGTTTATGCTGTGGCATAGTATCCGGCAAATCGCGGTAAACACCACCGGGACGAACATAAGCTGCATGCATACGTGCACCACTCACTGCCTCGTAAATATCAATCAAATCTTCACGCTCACGGAACGTAAACAACATGACAGTCATCGCTCCGCAATCAATAGCATGAGCCCCAACCCACAACAAATGATTTAAAAGACGCGTAATTTCAGAGAACATCACCCGAATATACTTAGCACGCTCGGGAACCTCTAAACCAAGCATTTTCTCGATTGTCAGGCAATAAGCGTGCTCATTCACCATCATGGACATATAGTCCAGCCGATCCATATAAGGAAGCGACTGGATATATGTCTTGCTTTCGGCTAATTTTTCAGTTGCACGGTGCAAAAGACCGATATGCGGATCAGAACGTTGGATGACTTCTCCATCCAACTCTAAAACCAATCGCAAAACACCATGCGCTGCTGGGTGTTGCGGACCGAAGTTCAGTGTATAGTTATGTATCTCTGCCATACATCCAACTGCTACCGCAGCCCACCATAGTTAGATTCACGAATAATTCTCGGCGTGATTTCTCGATTTTCAATCGCAATAGGTCGATATACCACACGACCAATTGCGGCATCAAAAAACATTTCCACATGACCCGTGCGAGGGAAATCCTTGCGAAATGGATGACCAACAAACCCGTAATCAGTCAAAATCCGACGCAAATCGGGATGACCAGTAAACACTACACCAAACAAATCAAACGCCTCACGCTCGAACCAATTAGCAACACTCCAAATATCCGTCAAAGTGGGCAACACTGGAAACACATTGTCTGATGCAAATACCTTCAAACGAACACGTTGATTAAGGGATACCGACAATAAATGACAGACAACACAAAATCGCAAATCATCCACGCTAGCAGCCAAAAACTCGGAATAATCAACAGCACATAAATCAATCAGTTGCTCAAAAGAACAAGCGGGATCATTTTGTAAAATCAATGCAGCAGCGTGATAATCTTCTGCACGCACCATCACGGTAACCTCACCAAGTGCTACCAAAACATTGAGCGCCTTATCTCCTAAAGCATTCTCTACTGCACTTTTGGTGGTTTCGGGTAAAACAGAAAATTTTGTCATGTAACCTAAACTCGCGCAATGGTTTGTGTTCGGCGGATTTTTTGCTGTAACTGCAAAATTCCATAAATCAACGCCTCAGCAGTCGGTGGGCAACCAGGAACATATACATCCACGGGAACGATTCGATCACAACCCCTAACAACCGAATACGCATAATGATAATAGCCCCCTCCGTTCGCACACGATCCCATACTTAGAACCCACCGAGGTTCAGCCATTTGATCGTAAACTTTCCGAAAAGCGGGAGCCATCTTATTGGTCAAGGTTCCTGCCACAATAATCAAATCCGATTGACGGGGACTTGGTCTAAAAACTTCTGCACCAAAACGACTGATATCGTACCTTGCAGCGGCAGCATGCATCATCTCAACAGCGCAGCAAGCCAACCCAAAAGTCATCGGCCATATCGAACCTGTTTTAGCCCAATTCACCACAGAGTCGTAACTCGTTGTGACAAACCCCTCTTTGAGAATACCTTCAATCACAACATCACTCCCAATCTAGGGCACCCTTGAGCCACATATAAATAAATCCGATTGTGAGAACAAGCACGATCTCCAAACCCACTAAAAATCCCACCATACCTAAATCCTTCAAGGCAACTGCCCACGGAAAAAGCAAGGCTGTTTCCAAATCAAACAGGATAAACAAAATAGCAATTAGGTAATAACGCACATCAAACTTCATTCGTGCATCACCAAAAGCCTCAAAACCGCATTCGTAAGGGGAATTTTTCGCCGCATAGGGCTTATTGGGACCGAGTATGTATCCAATAACCTGAGGAGCAACCCCAGTCAAGATACCAACTGCCATAAATAAGAGAACTGGAAGATATTGATCGAGATTCATCTTGCGCTTCTTATTACGATTAAATTACCACCTGCTAGGATGGCCTTTTAAAACTATTTGGTGCCGTCGGCGAGACTCGAACTCGCACAGCTCTCGCCACTACCCCCTCAAGATAGCGTGTCTACCAATTTCACCACGACGGCTGCTTTTTTATGTCTAAATGGCGGGAAAATCCCTTGAGAAGTTTCCCTTCAGACAAGCCTAGAGTTTACTCTGAATTCTCCCTCGATTTTCAATAAATGAAAATTTTTACCACGTTTACTTGGCAGGGATTTGATCTAAACCAGAAGCTGGGGTAGCAGGTGCTATTGCTGGGATACTCTGTGGGGTATTTTCCAACACACTACTGGATTTTGTTGGGCGTAAATTACCAAAATATGCCAATGCCAAAGTGCAAACAAAAAATACGGTCGCTAACACAGCCGTTGTACGTGACAAGAAATTAGCACTACCAGTAGCCCCAAAAAGACTACCCGACCCTCCACTACCAAATGCAGCGCCCATGTCGGCACCTTTACCATGCTGTACCAAAACCAAACCGATCATACCCAAAGCCGATAGCATCTGGATGGTCAAAATTATTGACAATACAAAACCCATTTATAACTCCTACTGTTTGTTTCCTAATGTACTATTGTGTTATTGTGCTGCTGCAATGATGGCTAAAAAATCCACCGACTTCAGAGCAGCTCCCCCAACCAATCCACCATCAATATCTTTTTGCGCCAGCAATTGCGCTGCATTGGTTGCATTCATACTGCCACCGTAAAGGATATGAATACGATCTGCATGAGGTGTTGCTGCCAACAACTGGGCACGCAATACCGCATGAACATCTTGTGCTTCTTGAGGACTCGCTGTCTTGCCCGTCCCGATAGCCCAAACGGGTTCATAGGCCACAATGATTTCACTGATGCAATGCCCATTGGTATGAATCACCGCTGCTAATTGGCGTTTTACTACTTCTTCGGTGCGCCCCTCTTCTCGCTCTGCCAAGGTTTCACCCACGCACACGATAGGCGTAATTCCAGTCGCTAATGCACGCTGAGCCTTGAGCGCTACCACTACATCGGTTTCACCGTGGTACAGCCTGCGCTCCGAGTGTCCAACCAAGCAGTAACGCGCAGCAAAATCTCGCAACATACCTGCCGAAACTTCACCAGTGTAGGCACCTGCTTCATGAGCAGATACATCCTGCGCACCCAATTCAATTCCCGTACCTTGCACCAAATTTTGTACCTGCCCCAAATAGGGTGCGGGTACACACAGCGCCACCAAGCACGAAGCTGACACCTGTGTTGTTATGCCAGAAAGCAGAGACTTGACCAAAGCATCATTTGCTTCCAGTGAACCATTCATTTTCCAATTGCCTGCAATCAGTTTTTTTTTCATATTCACGCTCCATGAAAAGGTATAGAAATATCAGTTTCCCTCAGATGTCTGTTTCTGTGTTTGTGGCGAGACTTGCTGCTGCTGCGATGAGGGGCGATCAATCAACGCTTTCATAGAAAGTTTGACACGCCCTTTTTCATCCGCCTCCAACACTTTTACTTTAACGATTTGTCCTTCCGACAAATAATCCGTTACTTTTTCCACCCGTTCGTGAGCAATCTGGCTGATATGCAGCAAACCATCTTTGCCCGGCAATAGATTCACCAATGCACCAAAGTCTAGCAACTTCACAATAGGACCCTCATAGACTTTACCGATTTCGACTTCTGCCGTAATCGCTTCAATACGGCGTTTGGCAATATCGGCTTTTGTGCTATCGGCAGCGGCAATTGTGATGGTTCCATCTTCTTCGATATTGATTTGGCAACCCGTTTCTTCACACAAAGCACGAATCACCGAACCGCCTTTACCAATCACATCCCGAATTTTTTCAGGATTGATTTTCATCGTGTACAGTTTGGGTGCGAAGTCAGAAACTTCGGTCTTCGCAACGCCCATTGCTTCTTGCATTTTGCCCAAAATGTGCATACGTGCTTCTTTGGCTTGTGCCAACGCAACTTGCATGATTTCTTTGGTAATACCTTGGATTTTGATGTCCATTTGCAACGCGGTAATACCATTGGTCGTACCGGCTACTTTGAAATCCATATCCCCCAAATGGTCTTCGTCGCCCAAAATGTCGGTCAACACAGCAAAGCGGTTTTCTTCTTTGATAAGTCCCATCGCAATACCGGCTACATGGGCTTTCATGGGAACACCCGCATCCATCAAGGATAAGCAACCACCGCACACCGAAGCCATAGAGGAGGAACCATTCGATTCGGTAATTTCCGATACCACGCGCATGGTGTAAGGAAATTCTTCTTTCGTGGGTAAGCACGCAACCAGCGCACGTTTTGCCAAACGACCGTGACCAATTTCACGGCGTTTTGGTGTGCCGACACGACCTGTTTCGCCGGTAGCAAACGGAGGCATATTGTAGTGCAGCATGAAACGGTCATCAAACTCACCCGACAAAGCATCAATATGCTGGGCGTCCCGCTCGGTTCCCAAGGTGGCAATCACCAGTGCTTGGGTTTCGCCGCGTGTAAACAACGCCGATCCGTGTGTGCGGGGCAAAACGCCGCTGCGGATTTCGATAGGGCGGACGGTACGTGTATCGCGTCCATCAATACGGGGTTCACCAGCCAAAATTTGACCACGCACAATTTTGGCTTCAATATCAAACAGCAAGCCTTCTACCGCTACGCTATCGAATTCGATACCTTGCTCTTTCAAGCCCGCCATGACTTCGGTATAAGCAGTACGGCAAGCTTGGGTACGTGCTTGTTTATTGCGGATTTGGTAAGCCGCTTCGAGTTTGACTTTAGCCAATTCATCGACCTTGGCGATCAATTCTTCATTTTTCGCTGCTGGTTTCCAATCCCACATGGGTTTGCCTGCATCGCGTACCAATTCGCTAATCGCATTGATAGCGATATTGCCTTGCTCGTGACCAAACACGACCGCACCCAGCATTACTTCTTCTGATAATTGCAACGCTTCGGATTCAACCATCAACACAGCAGCTTCCGTTCCTGCAACCACCAAATCCATAATGGAATTTTTGCGTTGGGTTTGTCCGGGATTCAATACATATTCGCCGTTGATGTAACCCACGCGTGCCGCACCAATAGGACCATTGAAGGGGATTCCGCTAACCGACAAAGCCGCGCTCACAGCGATCAAAGCCGCAATATCCGCATCCACTTCAGGATTCAACGAAAGGGTGTGAACGACCACATGGACTTCATTGAAAAAACCTTCAGGGAATAAGGGGCGAATAGGGCGATCAATCAAACGGCTGGTCAATGTTTCCAATTCGCTAGGGCGACCTTCGCGTTTGAAAAAACTGCCGGGGATTTTTCCCACAGCATACGATTTTTCAAGGTAATCAACCGTCAATGGGAAGAAATCTTGACCAGCCTTACCTTCTGTTTTACCGACTACTGTCGCCAATACTACGGTTCCATCCATATCCAACATCACCGCGCCAGTAGCTTGACGGGCAATTTCACCCGTTTCCATCGTGACGGTATGCTGACCCCATTGAAACGTTTTTGTTACTTTATTGAACATCGTCATTGTATTTCCTTGTTATTTCACCGTTATTTTGTTGAATTTTGTTGTTTTTCTTGCTTCTAAAGTAAAAAACGCCTGAGCTAGATACCTAACTCAGGCGCTTCTTAGGCAGTACAACGCTTATTTACGCAGACCTAATTTAGCAATCAGGGCAACGTAACGATCGTGATCGATGCGGTTCAAATACGTCAACAAACTTTTACGTGTATTCACCATACGAACCAAACCACGGCGACCGTGATGGTCTTTAGCGTGTGCTTTGAAGTGAGGCATCAACTCATTGATACGAGCCGTCAACAAAGCTACTTGAACTTCGGGGCTACCGGTATCATTGGGGTGACGTGCATTGTCTTTAACAACAGTTGCTTTAATGCTAGAAGCGATCATTTGAATTTCCTATTCTTTTGGATTGACTTGCGCCCGATGCTGGAACTGCTTTTCGGGCGTGCAATTTCGGATTATAGCGCGACGACCTTCACAACCTACAACTTGTTAGGACGCTGCATCTTGCAAGTAGTGGGCTGCTCTGCCTGTACGGGTGTCAGACTACGAATCACGCGAAAGCCATAACCTGAACCTTCGGTATCAAACTTCACACCCTGAACCCCTTGGCGCTCCATTACCCCCACGACCATCGGTTGTTGGAATTGATGATCTGTTGCACGCATAGTCCCCGTATGTCCATAAAACTGGACATTCGCTTTCTCTAACTGTGTAGCAATACCCATCGCGTCGCTTGCACCTGCCGAGTTTGCCGATTCCACCGCTTGCGATAGGGCTTCAATCATCACCTGCATCCGCATATGGACATAATCGTCCGCCGGTTGAGGATAACGGGTACGAAAGGATCGGTAAAACATCTCGCTATTCGCCGTAGGTACATTGGGCAACCATTCGGCAACCGCTACGACTTTGCCAACTCCCGCATCGCTGATCGCCGCCGGAGCACCCATTGCATTGCCGTAAAACGTGTAAAACTTCCCTTCAAAGCCCACATCTTTCGCCGCTTTTACCAACAAACTTAAATCATTGCCCCAGTTTCCGGTGATTACGGCTTGCGCTCCGCTGGCTTTAATTTTGGTCGCATACGGTAAAAAATCTTTTACCCGTGCCATAGGATGCAGCTCCTCACCCACGATCCGAACATCGGGACGTTGAACGCCTAGTTGGCGCTTCGCCTCGCGCTGCACGGCTTGACCAAAGCTGTAATCTTGTCCAATCAAATATACCGATTTCAAGGCTTTGTCGTCTTTCAAAACTTCCATCAACGCTGCCATTCGCATATCGGCATGGGCATCGAAACGAAAGTGCCAAAAACTGCATTTTTCATTGGTCAGTGCAGGATCAACCGCCGAATAATTCAAAAATACCACCGCTTGCTGAGGGTTTCGTTGATTGTGTTTGTTGATGGCATCAATCAACACCGCTGCATTGGCGGATGAATTGCCTTGCAATACAACGCGTGCGCCTTTGTCAATCGCTGAACGAAGCGCGGATAAAACCTCTTCATTTTGCCCCTTGCTATCGTAGCGTTCCAACACAAATTGCTGTTTGCCGCGTGCATTGACCCGCTCCACCGCCCAGATAAAATTGCGAAAAACCGCCTCGCCAGCATGACCATTCGCACCGCTAAAACCTTCAATCACGGCAATTTGCATCGGTGGTAATGGTGTTGCTAATGGCGCTGCAATGGCATAACTAGCGCTCGTCAAGCCCGTTACGATACCCAAAGAAAGAAAAAGAGAACGAATCATGTCACCCCTATGTAATTACGTTATTGCGTATTACGTTACTGCGTTACTGCGTTAGAAAATTTGCTGTATTTTCCAATTAACGAGATTAACTGACCATAGATACGGGGATTACCTGCTAGGCATTCTTGTTGATCTAAAAAATCTGCTTCGCCCGTGAAATTGCCGACTAACCCCCCCGCTTCGGTAATCAATAACGAACCCGCCGCCATATCCCAAGGCTGTAGCCCTTTTTCAAAGAAAGCATCGGCATAACCCGCCGCAATGTACGCCAAATCCAACGCCGCAGCCCCCGGACGACGTATGCCCGCTGTGCGCTGCATCACTTCGCCAACCATTTGCAGGTATTGCGGAAAATCATCGCCCGCGCGGTAAGGAAAGCCCGTAGAAATCAGCGCATCTTTGAGTTGGGTGCGTTTGGAAACGCGGATGCGGCGATCATTCAAAAATGCGCCACGCCCTTTGGTTGCGGTGAATAAATCATTGCGCGTCGGATCAAACACCACAGCTTGTTCGATTTTTCCGCGCACTGCCAGCGCAATGCTGACGCAATAAACGGGAAAACCGTGAATGAAATTGGTTGTTCCATCCAACGGGTCAATAATCCATACATATTCCGAATCGTGTGAGCCATGCTCGTTACCACTTTCTTCCGCCAAAATACCGTGTCCGGGGTAGGCTGTCAAAAGTGTTTCGATAATGACGCGCTCGGCGGCTTGATCAACTTCGGTCACAAATTCATTGAGACCTTTTTGGGAAACGCGAACGGTTTCCACATCAAAAGCAGCGCGGTTGATGACTGCGCCAGCGGCGCGAGCTGCCTTAATGGCGACGTTAAGCATGGGATGCTGATTAGGAATCGTAGGCATAGCAATTAAATTTTGAAAAAGAACCGACAAAGACAAAACCACCCGACGATGCAGGTAGTGGCAATAGAGGGATTTTACGGCGTAGGAATAAGGAATGCTGAAAATTCATGATTTGTATCATGTGAACAAATATATAGCTCTGCTATACTGCATTGACTTAACTACCGAATTGAGGCTTGTATGCCAAGCACAACATGACCCAACCCCTTCAACGACGCTTGCTACTGGGTGGCATCGCTGTGCTACTAATCGGTGGATTTTTATTTGTCATGCTCCGCGCGGGACCACTTGCTCCGATTAAGGTGGTTTTAACAGAGGTAAAGCAAGGAAGTTTTACACCCGAAATTTTTGGCATTGGCACAGTGGAGGCACGGCACAACTGGACGATCGCACCCACCATCACAGCACGCATTTTGCGGATTCATGGCGATGTAGGTGATAGCGTCAAGGTCGGGCAAGTGTTAGTAGAAATGGATTCTGTTGATTTAGAACAGCGCCTCAATGCCTTAGATGCCATCCTAGAGCGTGCTAAAAGCACCCAAATAGCGAGCCTAGCGCAACGTACCGATGCTGCGGCACGGCGCGAATTAGCAGAATCTGCGCTACGTCGAACCCAAGAATTGGCAGATAAAAAATTTATTAGCTCTGGTGCATTAGAAATAAAGATACAAGAAAAAACCTCTGCGGATGCTGCATTTTCAGTAGCCAGTGCCAATGCAATGGGAGCTACCCAAGATTTACAACGTGCCAAATCTGAAAAAGCAGCTTTACAACAACAACGCACCAACCTGCGCCTTATGGCAACCACCGACGGAGTTATTACGACACGCGAAGCGGAGCCCGGAAACGTTGTATTGGCAGGACAACCCGTATTGCGCATTATTGACCCACATAGCCTATGGGTCAAACTGCGTATAGATCAAGGACGATCTACAGGACTAACGCAGGGCTTGCGTGCGCGTATCGTCCTGCGCTCTCTACCCAATACCAGCTTAATGGGCAGCGTTGCGCGGGTTGAGCGCATCAGCGATAGCATTACCGAAGAACGAATTGCGCAGATTACTTTCGATACCTTGCCTGCTGCCATTTCAGTAGGAGAAATGGCAGAAGCGACCCTTGCGTTAGCACCTTTACCACCATCTTTACTAATTCCTGCGGCAAGTGTGGTGCGCCAAGGTTCTAACAATGGTGTATGGCGAATGGAATCAGGTAAACCCACATTCACACCCATTCAAATCGGAGCCATGAGTTTAGCGGGCGATATACAGGTACTCAAAGGGCTACAAGTAGGTGATTCCATCATCGTGTACAGCCAAAAACCCTTGGCAGCGGATGCACGTATACAGGTGGTCGAATCTTTAGGAAAAGCACCGTGATTAGTCTCGCTGGACGCGATATTCTTCATGCGTGGCCCAAATTTTTACTCACTGGCATGGGATTGGGTTTGCTGATTGGGGTGACACTCTCTATGGCGGGTGTGTATCGGGGCATGGTGGATGATGCACAAGCCCTTCTCACCCATAGTGGTGCTGATTTGTGGATAGTGCAAAAAAATACGCAAGGCCCGTATGCAGAGGCATCCAGTCTCAAAGACGATACCGTGCGCAGTATTGTGGGAATGCCGGGTGTCGCGGTCGCTGCCAACGTAACCTATTTCACCATGCAGGTTCAACGTGGAGCAGATGAG
The DNA here is from genome assembly GCA_039798085.1 of Pseudomonadota bacterium. GTDB lineage: Bacteria > Pseudomonadota > Gammaproteobacteria > Burkholderiales > Burkholderiaceae_C > Allorhodoferax. Next base: position 10,549 of record JBDKGR010000006.1, on the reverse strand, counting down.
GCACGCGCAATGGTAGTGGGTATTGAATCGAATTTACTTGCACAACCTGGGGGGCCCTTGCACCTCTTGGCAGGTCGACCTTTGACGCGCAGCCACTATGAAGCAGTCGTGGATGTTAAAACGGGCTTCATGCTGGGCGATACCATTCGCATCCGTCGGCATAACTACACCGTAGTAGGCGTAACGCAGCGCATGGTGTCCTCCGGTGGAGACCCGATGGTCTTCATTTCTCTCAAAGATGCACAAGAAGCGCAATTCCTAAAGGACAATGATTCCATTTGGAATGACCGTGCCCGCAGCACCTCCAATTCCACCTCCAATATCAACACGACAGCCACAACTAGTAGCCATAGCGTCAATGCGATTTTGGTGCAAGTGCAGAAGGGTTTTACGCCTGCACAAGTAGCAGAACCCATCCAGCGCTGGAAACATCTCGAAGCGTATGACCGTGTGGCAATGGAAGATATTTTGGTCGCCAAGCTCATCGCAACCTCTGCTAAACAAATTGCCATGTTTTTGGTGATTTTGTCCGTAGTCAGTGCCGCGATTGTGGCATTCATCATCTACACCATGACGATGGGGAAAATCCGAGAAATTGCCGTGCTAAAACTCATTGGCACAAGCAATTTCACCATTGCATCCATGATTTTGCAACAAGCACTGGGATTGGGCCTCATTGGATTTTTGGTTGGCAAATTAGTCGCTACGCTATGGGCTCCGATTTTTCCAAAATACGTTCTACTGCTTCAAAGTGACGCACTGATCGGGTTGATGGTTACCCTGCTAATTTGTATAGCAGCGAGTACCTTGGCAATTCGCGTCGCCATCAAAATTGACCCAGCAGAAGCGATTGGGGGATAAATAACTATGGGTATTCAAGTGCAAGGCTTGCGCAAAGTGTATGGACAAGGCTCTACGGCAGTGGAGGCACTGAAAAATGTGGATATGCGCGTCTACCCTGGTGAAGTGGTGGGTCTGGTCGGACCCTCGGGTTCGGGTAAAAGTACACTACTCAAGTGCCTAGGGGCGATTATTGAACCCAGCGCAGGGCGCATGATTTTGGGTGGAAAAACCCTTTACGATAACGCTTGGATGAGTCACGATTTACGCGCTTTAAGGCGTGACAATATTGGTTTCGTATTTCAAGCGCCCTATCTCATTCCGTTTTTGGATGTAACCGACAACGTAGCCCTGCTGCCCATGCTAGCGGGCATATCCAACACCGCAGCACGCGCACGGGCATTGGATTTGTTGCGCGAATTGGACATTGCCCATCGTGCCCAAGCCCAGCCTTCCGAACTCTCGGGTGGAGAGCAGCAGCGCGTTTCTATCGCCCGTGCCTTGGCGAATCGCCCTCCTGTTATTTTGGCGGATGAGCCTACAGCACCGTTGGATAGTGAACGTGCCCTTGGTGTCATGCGCCTGCTACAACGCATGGCAATGCAATCACAAGCAGCGGTGATTGTGGTAACGCACGATGAAAAAATTATTCCTACATTCAAACGCATCTACCACATCCGCGATGGTCACACAGTAGAGGAGGTGGGCGAAGGGCGTACTATTCTTTGATTTTTCAATTCTTTGATTTTTAGCCATGCTCACCCGATTTATTCTTATCAACACCAGCCACGCCGGCAATGTCGGAGCCGCCGCCCGCGCCATGAAAACAATGGGCTTCACCGATTTGGTGCTCGTCGCCCCGCGCTGGGACAATGTGTTACGCCGCGAAGAAACCATCCAACGTGCCAGTGGCGCTTTGGATGTGCTGAATAACGCCCGCATCGTCGAAACCCTTGATGAAGCACTGGATGGACTCACCCATCTTTGCGCCACCGCCATGACCCCGCGCGATTTTGGCCCCCCCACCACCACGCCGCGTGAGCATTTTGAGCAACTTGCTTTGCTATCAAATAATGAGCTAACTATGCAGGTAGATCAAGGGCTAGGCTTCTTATTCGGTTGCGAACGCTTCGGAATGCGCAATGAAGATGTTTACCGCTGCCATACCTGTTTAAGTATTCCAAGCAATCCGAAATTTGGATCGCTCAATTTGGGTGCAGCGATTCAAGTTATTGCCTACGAATGGCGCTTGGCGTTGGGTGGATTTACCGCTGCGTCAGCCCCCGCTCCATCTACATCCGCTACATCATCGAACGTTGTGGCGGATGCTGCGCAGGTAACGGGGATGTTGAGCCATTTAGAAGAATCGCTTATCGCACTGGGATTTCTCGACCCCGCCGCGCCCAAAAAGTTGATGCCGCGCTTGAATCAGTTGTTCAATCGCGCGAACGTCACGCAGGAAGAAATCCACATTTTGCGCGGCATTGCCAAATCCATACTGAAACAAAGCACACTTCGCAACCAATAGACTACGGATATGTTTTCACGCCTACGCTCCGACATCCAGTGCATCCTCCAACGCGATCCCGCTGCCCGCAGCGCTTGGGAGGTGCTGACCTGTTACCCCGGTCTCCACGCTATCCTCTTGCACCGTTGGGCGCACGGGTGTTGGGTGCGCGATTTCAAATGGCTGGGGCGCTTTATTTCCCACATCGCACGCGGTTTAACGGGGATTGAGATTCACCCGGGGGCAACCATCGGTGAGCGCGTTTTTATCGACCACGGCATGGGCGTGGTGATTGGTGAAATGGCAGAAGTCGGCGATGGCTGCACGATTTACCAAGGCGTAACCTTGGGTGGAACCTCGCTCATCAAAGGGGCAAAACGCCATCCTACGCTCGAAGCCGGTGTGGTGGTGGGCGCGAACGCCGCCGTTTTGGGCGGATTTACCGTAGGAGCGGGAGCCAAAATCGGCTCTAGCGCTGTGGTAACCAAACCCGTTCCCGCCGGAGCGACTGCTGTCGGCAACCCCGCCCGCATCATTCAGGTCGAAGCGGATGCCAAACGCGAAGAAGCTGCTTCCAAAATGGGATTTTCTGCCTACGGTGTCACGCAAAGCGACGATCCACTCAACCAAGCCATGCGCGGCCTGATTGACAACGCATCTTCCCACGAACACCAAATCGCCCTGCTTTGGCGCACCATCGAAAGCCTGCAATCCAACTGCATTCCCAAAGGTGCGACCCGCCACGAGCACTTCGAGGCGGATAAGTTGAATACGCTAGTGGGGAAGTAAGTTTTATTGATTCGGCTCACTGCCCCACGGTAAAGCCTTGGGTTAAGCCAAACTGGTAATGGGTAATCAACTTTCCATCCCGAATCGCAAAATCGGGTTGATTGAATGTAGTGTCGATGGAAACTTGGTAATCCGGCGTAAGAATGTACGTCACGCCTTGAATCGTTACCGCCAGTTTGCCATCCGTTTGAATGGATACGCTTGCCGTAGCATCCAAATTCACTAGCATCGTAGAAAACTGATCGAAGTTGTACGCTGCGGGCGCAAAACTTTGATTGCCAAAACGCAAATTTCCATCCATACCGATTGCAAATAAGCTGGTATCCGCATTGGCGGTAAACATACTGGGGCGCAGAATGTAGGTGGTGCGGTTGTAGCTAATGGCAATTGTTCCATCCGTATTTACCCGCATTTCAGCGGGTGGATTCAGGGTTTGCAGGGCGGCAGCAAAGCGTGGCGCATCCAATAAACTCGGAACCAACTTAACGATAACACCGCTGATGACAACTTGTACTGCCCCATTGGGTAAACGCTTCACGCTATTGGGCAAAGTTGGGTTGATTGGCATCGGCACAACGGCGCTAATCGCCATTTTCCCGCTGGCAAAGCCCAACAGCAAAGTATTCCAGTTATCGGTTGTGCGTTCGGTTACCGTACCAAGGCTGGCGTTATCAGTTTGCAGGGCTGCAATCACCGCATCCATCAAATTGCTACCATCCAAGCGGGCAATCGTGCTGCTGGGCGTTGCCGGATTGATTTGGATGCTGCGGACTTTTCCATCGGCTGCAAACACCACGCTTTCGCCTGCAAATACGGTTAAAATATTTTGCCCCGTTTTGCAAAATGCCGTGGCTATTGTGCAAGGGATGCTCATACTACCGCTGGTGACGGCTACAGTCGAAACACCTGCCACGCCCGTAGCCTGCACTTGCCCACCATTGCTTCCGGCATATACCGTTGTTCCCGCAATAATCAACAATTCTTGACCCGAATCCATTGCATTACCGATACTTCCATCCACGGGTACGATAGGGGTAACGGGCGGCGTGGGAATGACCACAACGGGTGCAGGGGGCGGTGCAGGAGGTGCGGCTACATTGACCGTAAAGCTCTGGCTGATGGGCGGTGCGGAATTAAAGCTACTATTACCCGCTTGGGCTGCATTGATGGTGCAAGTGCCAGCCGATACCACCGTTAATGCCGTACCGCTAACTGTACACACGCCCGTGCTGCTGGAGGTAAACGCCACCACCAAGCCCGATGATGCGCTAGCGCTTAACGCAAAATTACCCGTATGCGTGCCGGGGTTGCTAAACGTGATAGTTTGGCTGGATGCTAGCGCATCAAAAGAAGCAAAAGACTGTCCGCTTCGCACAAGGCGAACGTAGTAGGAGTCTGTCTTGAAGTCGGCGTAGGTGTCGCCGTAGGCGAAGTAGACGATCCACGCGGAACTCGGGTAAGGCGCATAAGTAGTGGAAGTCCACGTACCGCCCCAATCCCATGTATCCCCTGAAATCGGGGTGTTCGGGAATGTGGTGGTATCAATAGCCGCCTCCCCTGCCACATAGGTATCGATCTTGGTAATGGATTCCAATTCATTTTTATTCGGCAAACGCCAGTCATTAAAGCCTTTGTAGCTGGCGGTATTGGCTGCTGCTACAGCATCTAATGCCTGTTGCCAAGTTCCCAAAAAAGCAGTACCTGTACAGCCAGCATCATTATTACGACCATAGTTGCATTGATCCCAGACCAAGCTCGTGACGGTATCGGTTACCGTACCATCTGCATTCACGGTTAACGCCGCCCATGCAGGGGTGCTAAGACACAGCATTGCGATGCTGGTGCTGGCAAGCTGGTAAACCCAGCGTTTTAACCGTTGCGGTGGGTTAATGGATTGGGGGGCTAGATAGAACATGGCTTAATTTCTTTCAGATGCAAAATTGGAAGGATGTAAAAAGGGAGATGTCAGTGCCAAACTATCGGGGGGATACCAAACACTGGTGAGGGTGCGATGCTTAAAGCCTGTTTTGAAATGCCCCGTTTGGCTCACCACGCAATATGCTATACCGCGTGTGCGCAAACCTTGGCACAGCACCACTAGGTGGCGTACAGACCACTCGGTACACCACCCCAAGCTGGGGCGCTGCACCCGTTTACCACGCGGTAATCCACGCAACACATCCGGCGGATGCGTACCTGCCAGCAAATAATTTTTGCCCACTTGCAGCAGTACACAAGCACTGGGGTGCAGCTCCACAAAATAGCGATGCTGGTTCGCTAGCCCCATAACGGTAGGTGGCTCCCAGCGCGGAGCGCCAAGATGAGGGGCGGGGGTTTTGGGTGACGTTTCAAATACCTGCGCCAGCCAAGGGTGCTGCGCCAAGGTGCGCTGCCACAATCGGTAACTATTAGCATGGCGCAAATGGGCGGTGTAGCTGCTTAATTGCGCACGCAGTATTTGCCGTTGCGCAGGTGGTAAAGCCAAAGCATGGCGGCGCACATAGCGGCGTTCGTATCCACGCAAACAGGCTTTCATGCGCTTGACTACGCGCCTGCGGGCTAGGCAATAGAACGGGCGAATAACGTAGCCCAGAAAGTCCGTTCCCCGTTGCAAAACGTGGGGTTCTGCCAGTGCTTTGAGCTTGAGGCTTAGGCGCTGGGCTAAAAATTCCACAATTTGCCGCCGCCAAAGCAACAATTGTGCAGGATTGGGGTGCAGCAGCACAAAATCGTCCACAAAGCGCACATACCAGCGTGCTTTGAGTTGGTGTTTGACAAACTGATCTAACTCGTTCAAATACACGTTGGCAAAAAATTGGCTGGTTAAATTGCCAATAGGTATGCCCACATTCGGCCCCATTGCGCCTAGGCGCTTGTGGGGAGGCACTTGTTCAAACAATTGGGCAGCTCCCCTACGACGCACACCTTGAGTGGGGTCGACTTCTAAGAGAGATCGGCAGTGGGTTTGCAATGCTGCCGCCTCTGCCGTGTTCAACTTATTGCCACGCACAGCACGAGCTAGGCGACGCTGTAATAGGCGAAACAAGGTGGGGCGGTGGATGCTGTTGAAAAAATTGGCAATATCCAATTGCAAGGCATACGCCGTTTGACTACCTCCAGCACTAGCTTGGCGCATAAAATTTTGCAAGCGATCTACTGCGCCATGCGTACCTTTACCCAAACGGTTAGCGTAGGAATCAAAAATGAAAATGGGTTCATAAATACGCGTTAAGCGATCCACCAATACATGATGAACCACCCTATCTGCAAATGGTGCGGCGTGAATTTCGCGCAGCTTAGGACGTGAAACCACAAAAGAATAGGTGCGGGAGGGGCGCCATCTGCTACCCTGACCTGTGCGGGTCAAGGCATCACGGCTGGCAACTAGCTTGTCAAGCAAGCGAGCCTCATAAGCCTGGGTATCGCGGGCAGCGCGTTTGCCCTTGCGGCAGGCTTTGTAAGCCCGCCACATGGCTTGCAGACCAAATGGTGCCACGGGTCGTGGCAATCGGTATTGCTTGTTTTTTTTGCCCGCTGGTTCACGCTCCGCTTCGCACAAGGCGAACGTAGTTGGAGTTTGTCTTGTTGTTGGCGTTGGTGTTGCCGTTGTTGAAGTTGACGATCCACGCGTTACTCGGGTTAGGCGCTTGGGTGCGGTAGCGTATACCACCCCACCCTTCGGCTGAACCGAATCATCACCCCAGCGCTTCGTGCCAGCGGGCGACCCCGCTGGCGGCACACCGTCCATCCTTTCGGTAGAACGGCACACATCCTCATGCCTTTGCACCGCGTCAGAACCTTCTGGCTCTGCGGTACGCCGGCGGCTAGGGCGCACAGTGAACTGCGGCACGCGCCTCATTTTGGGAAGCCTCCACGCTGTGCCATGGGGCGCGTTGTAGAAACTTCCACAGGATGGGCTTCAGGCCGTACCTGACGACGCCACCCCCCGCTCTGCTTGCCAAGTACCACTGTCAATTCCGTGGCTCCGGCGAATTCATTGAAATTGGCAAACGCTTGTACTTCTTGTGCCAGCGTTAGCAAGGTTTTCATTTCTTCTACCACTAACACCAACTGATCTAACACCAGTCTGCGGTCTTCGCTTGCCACATTGTTGGCGCGTGCCACCATGCGACACAGGCGCTGCGCAGTATGGCGCAACTCCGTTCCCAGCGTATATTTGTGGTAGCGCGGAAAGCGGCGCACGGCGTGTTCTAAATGCACTGCCAAATCCATAGCGGCTTTCCAAATCGGTAAATGGCGGTAATGAGCCATAACGTAAATTTCAAAAAGACATAAAAAAGAATAAATTACTGTCCGCTTCGCACAAGGCGAACGTAGCCGGAGTACGTCTTGTAGTCGGCGTCGGGGTAGCCGTCGTCGAAGTTGACGAAACACGCGTCACTCGGGTAAGGCGCATAGGTATCGCTTGTCCAATACCAATCGCCCACCGTAGCAGGGAAGTAATTCACATCAATAGCAGGACTACTGCTAACCCCGTTGTGGACAATAGAAAGCAGTTCTCGCCGTGTGGGTAAGCGCCAGCCCGTGCCGTAGCCACAGCGGTTGGCGGTGTTATGTCCTGCATCAGGGTAAGTAGCAACCGTAGCATCGTTCCACGTAGCGCTTTGTGTTTGCAGCGACCAAATCAAATTGGTTACGTTATCTTTGGTACACGCCCAATCGGTAGCGGCGGGCACTGCACCTGTATTCGCAGCCGTAGTGCAGTTCAGCGTACCGTTCATACACACTTTGGTGAAATCAAAACCCGCTGCACCACCGCCGATTTTGGTCACGCCTGCTACATCCCGTCCAAAACGACCATCTTGGCGTTTATAGATGGCGGTATCGCCTGTCGTCGCAGTGGTACACGCGCCCATTGTGTTGTCACCTTGGTCACACTGGGTTTGCCCCGTATCGTTTAACAAACCCGTAGGGGTAGCAGCATGGGCGGTGGCAATGCAAACGGCTAAAAGCGTAAGGGCGCGTGGAATCAACATCACAATCAATCTCCAAAAACAAAAAACCGCCCAACGCAATAAAGCGCGGGGCGGCAAGGGATTAAAAAATAGGTGGGAAAGAGGGATTCGCGGCGGCTGCCGCTCCCACAAGAAAAAGGAAAAGAGGTCGCTCTAGGCTTGGCTTGGCTTGGCTTGGCTTGGCTTGGCTTGGCTAAAAATGATAGTCATGAAATCAATTCTCGCACATTCTTTAAGGCTATATGCGATATTTTTTCATGCGGAGATGGGGCAACCACAAGGCATATTCTGCATTCCCAAAGGTGCGACCCGCCACGAGCACTTCGAGGCGGATAAGTTGAATACGCTAGTGGGGAAGTAAAAACGCCCCAAACTGCTCCCGAATCGCGGCTTCGATACCCGCAGCATCCAGCCCCTGCAACGCCATTAAGCGCAAAGGGTCTCCGTGTTCGATGAATTCATCCTTCAAGCCCAGTTGCAGCACGGGTAATGCAATACCGGCTGCGTGCAAAGCCTCCAACACCGCGCTTCCAGCACCCCCCATGATGCAGCTATCCTCCAATGTCACCAAGGCTTGGTGGCTGCATACTTCTTGCAAGAGCAAATCCATGTCCAACGGCTTTGCCCAGCGCATATTGACCACGGTCGCATTCAGCTTTTCTGCCACTTGGAGCGCCGGATACAGCAAAGGTCCAAATGCCAAAATCGCAATTCCGCTGGTTCCCATGCGGCAGATTTCTCCCTTGCCAAATGGCAACCCCTCCAACGATTTTTGTACCGGAACGCCCGTCCCTGCCCCGCGTGGATAGCGCACTGCGACGGAATGATCTTGTTCAAACGCCGTAGTAAGAAGCTGGCGGCATTCATTTTCATTCGCTGGGCACGCAATGCTGATATTCGGAATACAGCGCAAAAACGCGATGTCGTAAGCCCCCGCATGGGTAGCACCATCTGCACCCACCAGCCCCGCACGATCCAACGCAAAAACGACGGGGAGATTTTGCAACGTCACATCATGTACCAACTGGTCGTAAGCGCGTTGCAAAAAGGTGGAATAAATCGCCACAACGGGTTTTAATCCCTCTGCTGCCAAACCAGCGGCAAAGGTTACTGCGTGCTGCTCGGCGATTCCTACATCAAAATAACGGTCGGGGAAGCGTTTCTCAAATTCGACCATGCCCGAACCTTCACGCATCGCGGGAGTGATACCGACCAAGCGCCCGTCATGCTCCGCCATATCGCACAACCATTGTCCAAATACTTGGGTGAAAGTGGGTTTGGTGCTCGCGGTAGCTGCTTGTAAACCGATACTGGGATCAAATTTGCCCGGGCCGTGGTAGGCAATCGGATCAACCTCCGCCAGTTTATAACCTTGTCCCTTTTTCGTGACTACGTGCAAAAACTGCGGCCCTTTGAGGTGTTTGATATTTTCCAATGTCGAAATCAGCGATTCCAAATCATGTCCATCAATCGGGCCAATATAGTTAAATCCAAATTTTTCAAATAAGGTCGCTGGAACTACCATGCCTTTGGCTTGTTCCTCCAAACGCTTGGCGAGTTCAAACAAGGGAGGCGTGCTTTTCAGCATATTTTTACCCGCATTTTTGGCGGCGGTATAAAATTTTCCGCTCATCAATTTTGCCAAATAACGGTTTAACGCACCCACGGGGGGGCTGATGCTCATGTCGTTATCGTTCAAAATCACCAGCAAATTGCAATTCGATACACCACCGTTGTTCAAGGCTTCAAACGCCATACCTGCGGTCATCGAACCATCACCAATCACCGCGATGGCGTGCCGCTCAATCCCTTGAATCTTTGCCGCGTGCGCCATACCCAGCGCGGCGGAAATACTGGTGGAAGAATGTCCCGTTCCAAAGGTATCGTATTCACTTTCGTCGCGGCGAGGAAATCCACTGACTCCCCCTAGTTGGCGCAAAGTGGACATTCGATCTCGCCGCCCTGTCAAAATTTTGTGCGGATACGTTTGATGCCCTACATCCCACACAATGCGATCGTGCGGGGTATTGAAAACATAGTGCAACGCTACACTGAGTTCCACCGTACCGAGGTTAGAACTAAGATGCCCCCCCGTCTTCGCCACACTGTGCAAGAGAAAAGAACGCAATTCATCTGTCAACGTTTGTAAATTGTCAGGGGACAATTTCCGCAAATCAGCCGGCGAATCAATCGTATGCAGCAACGGATAATTCGGATGATTCGGGTGATTTTGATGGTGACTTGGAGGACTTTGGTGGTTTTGGTGGTTTTGGTGGTTTTTCTGGGGCATGGTAAATACTATTAATTTTTGGGTAGTGGTAAATATAATTATGCTTTAGATAAATTGTACTTCCGAACAAACAAGTGCGTAACCAAGTAGTGGAAAAATTCAGATTTAGAGAAAGACAAGGTTTTTCTGGTATACCGTCCTAGAGAT
>JBDKGR010000005.1:0-36979 GCA_039798085.1 Pseudomonadota bacterium | reverse complement strand
CGTTGGAACTGGCGCACCAAATCCGCACCATCGCTTTCGACAAAACCGGAACGCTCACGCAAGGGCAACCGCGCCTCATCAACACCGTTGCGCCGGAGATTCTGCACCTCGCCGCCAGCCTGCAAACAGGCAGCGAACACCCGTTAGCGCGGGCGATTCTGGTAGCAGCAAAAGAACAAGCTATCACCCCGACATCGCCCACCGAATTGAAAGCCGTTGCAGGGCGTGGCGTAGAAGGTTGTGTCGATGGCAAACGGCTTTTTATGGGCAGTTTGCGTTGGATGCAAGAATTGGGCGTATCCGCTCCAACCACCGAAAACACGAATTTAACGACTTTCACAACTTCTACCGTATCGGCATTGAGCGATGGAACGCAGATTTTGGCGCTCTTTGAATTTGCCGATGCTCCTAAAAAAGAAGCTGCCGATGCGCTTGCAGCCTTGCATCGAAGGGGAATCAAGGTCGTGATGCTGTCCGGTGACCACCGCGCCGCCGCGAACGCAATGGCGCTGCGATTGGGCTTGAATCCCGATGCCGGAGAGGTGATCGCCGACGTTCTGCCCGCCGACAAAGCCACGCACATCGCCGCGCTCAAGTCAGAATCGCCCGAAAAAACCATCGTGGCAATGGTCGGTGACGGGGTGAACGACGCGCCCGCGTTGGCAGTGGCGGATGTCGGTATCGCAATGGGAACGGGAACCGATGTCGCCATGCACGCCGCTGGAATCACGCTGATGCGCGGCGATTTGCGCTTGGTTGCTGCTGCGCTGGACATATCCGCCAAAACGGTAGCCAAAATCCGCCAAAACCTGTTTTGGGCGTTTGCCTACAACGTGATCGGCATCCCATTAGCCGCGCTGGGCTATTTGAACCCGATGATGGCAGGCGCGGCAATGGCGATGAGTTCGGTGAGTGTGATTACGAATGCGCTGTTGTTGAAGCGGTGGAAGATATAAAAAGATATAAAAATACCAGATAGTGATAAAACGCAAAACGACCGTTCTTCACTTACCTCTCCAAAATCGTAGGCACAGCCACATCCAACATATTCGGATAATCGCGGCTAAAGTGCAAACCTCGGCTTTCGTGGCGGGATTGGGCGCTTTTGACGATTAAATCAGCAACCTGAACCAAATTACGCAATTCTAATAAATCGCGGGTAACGTGAAAATGGGCGTAATACTCTTGGATTTCGTCTTGTAGTAAACGAATTCGATTCGCCGCGCGTTCAAGGCGTTTATTCGTGCGCACGATGCCCACATAATCCCACATAAAACGGCGCAATTCGTCCCAGTTGTGGGAAATCACCACGGCTTCGTCGGCATCGCTCACGCGGCTGGCATCCCATGCGGGCAGGCTTGTGGGCATGATGGGCGTGGAGGCTTGAATCGCTTGTGCAGTGGCTTGGGCAAACACCATGCACTCGACCAGCGAATTGCTCGCCAACCGATTCGCGCCGTGCAAACCGCTGCAAGCCGTTTCGCCGATGGCAAATAAACCCGCCACATCTGTGCGCCCCGCCAAATCCGCTTTTACGCCGCCGCAGGTATAATGCGCCGCTGGAACGACCGGAATCGGGTGTTTAGATATATCAATTCCCAATTCCAAGCACCGCGCATAGATATTGGGAAAATGCTCCAATAAAAAGGTTTTCGGTTGATGCGAAATATCCAAATAAACGCAATCAAAACCCCCTTTTTTCATTTCAAAATCAATCGCGCGGGCGACCACATCGCGTGGAGCAAGTTCAGCACGCGGGTCGTGCGCGGGCATAAAGCGCGTGCCATCGGGCAGACGCAATTTACCGCCTTCGCCGCGCACCGCTTCGCTAATCAAAAACGATTTCGCGTGCGGGTGGTAGAGGCAAGTCGGATGAAATTGGATAAATTCCATATTCTGCGCACGGCAACCCGCCCGCCACGCAGCGGCAATGCCATCGCCCGTTGCGGTATCGGGGTTGGTGGTGTAGAGATACACCTTGCCCGCACCGCCCGTTGCCAAAATGGTGTGCGGGGCTTGGAAGGTTTGCACTTCGCCAGTCGATTCGTCGAGTGCATACAACCCCACGCAGCGCTTATCTTGCACGATTAAATCCACCAACGTATGGTTTTCAAACAGGGTGATGCTGGGCGTTTGGCGAATTTGCGCGATCAGCGTTTGTTGCACCGCCGCACCCGTTGCATCCGTAACGTGAACGATACGGCGTGCGCTATGCCCCCCTTCGCGCGTCAGATGCAAATCGCCATCCTCTTGCGAGAACGGAACCCCCAACTTTTGCAGCCACGCAATCGCTGCCGGAGCGCGTTCCACCACAAAGCGGGTTGCATCCCCATCGCACAAACCCGCACCAGCAATGAGCGTGTCATCAACATGGGCATCAAAACTATCGTCTTTATTCCATACGGCGGCAATCCCGCCTTGCGCCCAGCCGCTAGAACCTTCTTGCACCGCGCGTTTGGTGATAACCGCCACGCGCTGGGTGGAAGCGAGCAATAACGCCGCAGAAAGTCCAGCGAGTCCGCTGCCTACGATTAGTACATCAAATTGCATGATATTTATATGAAGTTATGGTAGAAGTAAAGATTATATTATTCATTTGAATGCGGGTGTAAAAATTACCGATTGGTATTCAATTCCAGCAATTTTTCGCGTAATTTGGTCATACCGCCAGAAATATACACCCAATTACCATTGCTATTAGCCGCTTTAATGGTATCGGTTACGGAATGACTGAGAAAATCGGTCATTTGAACCACATAATCATTGGTTTTAGCCAAATCTTTTAATTTGGAACCCCTTCCAGCATCCGATGGAATAAAGCGTAGTTTAATAAATTTGAACTCGCTTTTAATCATGTGCGCTTGCCCGGGTTTGAGTCCGACAATGGTGATATTTAAACTTTTCTTCAGAGCAGGGGGAGCAGATACAATAGATTTTACTTGCGGAGGTGATGCAGGTTTTTTCTTTTCAAGCTCCTCGACTTCTACAAGTTCTATAAGTTCTGCAATCTCTTGAATTTCTTGAATTTCTGCTTCTGCTTCTGCTTCTGCTTCTGCTTCTGCTTCTATATTCTCGTCAAATACTTCTTCCGATACTTCATCTAATTCCTCTTCCTCTTCTTTCTCCTCTTTCACCACAACGGGAATCGGCTCACGGTGTAATGGCTGCACTGGTTGTACGGACTGTGCCGTCTGCGCAAAGAGGTTGATAGGAATGTTAATTGGTTGAATTCGCCCAATTTCCGCCGCAATTCGCGCATGAATATCCCGCGTAGCCTCTTGAACAATCGCTTGCACACAGGCTTCTACCTGTGCCCGCAGGGGGGCTTCTAGCGCTTTGAAAATCACATCGGCAATGTGGTGAATCGAAGTCGCTAAATCAGGCACAGGGGAAATCGCCTGCGTTGGTGTGGCGGTTGTAGGCGCTGATTGTTGGGTTTTTTTGCGAATAACCATGATAATTTCCTTTTTTGTTGGTGGTAAATGTTAAAAACGAACCATTCTTCCACACACTTGCCTGAATTCACCCCCCCATGCCGACTGGCATTACGCACCAAGGGATATGATGTTACAAATCAACCAAACCGACCCATCGTTCGATAATTGGTACACCAATTTATTATATGACAATAATTATATCATTGAATTATGCAATACCTTTGATATTAGCGATTTATCTCCCGCCAATTCATTGCTGAATTGGATAAAAGATAACTACCATGCCAGCCAGTTCAAAACCCAAAACGAATCGCAATTAGATAATGCTTTTATTCGCCCATTGTTAGAGCAACTGCATTGGATTATGCTTCCACAACTTGGCATTTCAATACAGGGTAAAAATGTGCGCCTTGATTGGGCATTATTTCAAAATACAATAGCATCCAACCAACTGGCAGATGTTAAAGTTATTGTAGAAGTCAAAGATTATATTATTGATCTGGATAAAAATAAAGCAAAATACGAAAAATCGCCCCATCAACAGTTAATGGATTACCTCAATCTGGGGCGTAAGCGTTATGGTTTTTTAACGAATGGGCGCTTTTGGCGCTTTTATGATGTTGAAAAAATTACCCGTTACAAATCGTATATTGAAATTGATTTAGAAGCCGTCCTTGCATTGGAAGATGCACCACAACAACGCCGTGCCATCGCTTTATTTCAGCGTTTATTTGCCAATCAGCAAACAGCATTAGAAGAATTGAGCCATCATGCCAATGAATATGCAATGGCAGCCGAGGAAAATCTCAAATCCGTTATTTATGGCACAAACGGCGAAAATTCTCTTTTTGAACAAATCGGCACCGCAATTTATGAACGGTCGCATCAACAAAAAATACCTACGGATTTAGCCAGTATCTATGATAATTCTATTATCATGTTGTTTCGCTTGTTATTTATTGTCTATTTTGAAGATAAGAATCAATCCTTACTCACCAAGCATTATTATTATCGCAAATACAGCTTGCAAGCTATTTTTGATTTATTAAATAAACAAGAGAGTGATCCTGCGGAATTTGAAGGATTTTATGCACTGAAGCATTTATTTTCCATCTTAGATGAAGGTGCTGAGGATATTGATATACCGCTTTTTAATGGTGGCTTATTTGACCCCCAACGCGCCCCCCTGTTGTTACTTTTCAAAATTTTTGATAATAGAACGCTGCGCCAAATTTTAGAAAAATTGCTCTATAAAACCAATCGTGGTGTAACAGTATTTGAGCATCGACGTGATTATAAAAATATGTCGGTAACCCATCTCGGACGGATTTATGAAGGGCTACTTGAATTTAGTTTTCAAATTGCCGAAGAAAATAGTGTTTATTTGGAATACAAAATTGGCAACAACAATCCTGCGATTGAAGCGTATTTGGATACTTACGATTTAATCCAAGTTCAAAAGAAGAAAGGCTTTATTGAAATAAGCAAGCAATCTATTCAGAAAAATCAAATTTATCTGAGAAACAATAATAATTCGCGCAAAAGTTCTGCAAGTTATTATACACCGAGCAGTTTATCCAATTATTTGGTAGCCTCTGGTATAGATTATGCACTCAATCGCCCTCACGCAAAACCGTTGATGGATTTGAAAATTATGGATAATGCCTGCGGTAGTGGGCATTTTTTGGTAGAAGCACTGAATTATCTTACCCATTTAGGTATGATGCGTTTAGAGCATGATGTAGCCTTGCGGCAACTGGTGGAAGAGGAGCGCGAAAAAATCAACGTGCAAATTCAATCATTGCATATTTCTGATTATGTCCCAGAAAATGCGCAGATATTAAAACGCGCTTTGCTGAAACGCTGCATTTATGGTGTCGATTTAAATCCCTTTGCCGTAGAATTGGCACGCCTGAGTTTATGGATTGATTCTTTTATTTTTGGCACGCCATTGAGTTTTATCGAACACCATATTCAACATGGCAATGCCCTTATGGGTGCATCGGAACAAGCATTTCATGCGTTGCAGCAGCAATACAAAGAAGAAACCGCGCAAGCCGATTTATTATTGGATGATACATTGGAAAGTATTTTTGTCGATTTGAAAGATGCAGCCAATAAGCTCAATTCATTGCAAGATACATCGGTAGAAGATATTCGGCGTTCCAAACAAATTTACAAAACGGAAGTACAACCCCAGTTAGAACAACTGTCACGTACTTTAAGTTTTTTAAGTATGCTGCAAATCCAAGCGATTGAAGGTAGTTTAGATAAAAATCCAACCAGAGAACAAGCCCTTCAACTCAAACGGGGAATTTTCTTTGAGGGTCATGATAAAAGCGCATTGTTGCATGAAATTGAACAATACCAAAAACGCTATGCTTTCTTTCACTATGATGTCGCATTTCCTGAAGTACGCGAAGGTTTTGATGTCATTGTTGGCAACCCGCCTTGGGATAAAACCAAGTTTACCGATTTAGATTTTTTCCCTCATTACCGAAGCAATTATCGCAGCCTCAAAAATAGCGAAAAACAAGCCGTTCAAGATAACCTCTTGGGGAAACCCCATATCCAAGCGATTTTTGAGGCAAAAGCAAGGGATATGGACGTATCAAACGAATACTATAAAAATCACTACCCACTGAATGCAGGCAGTGGCGATGGTAACTTATTTCGTTTTTTTGTTGAACGCAACTTACGTTTATTAGCCACCGGGGGTTGTCTCAATTATGTATTGCCCAGTGCGCTGATGTTTGAAGAAGGTTCTAAAACCTTGCGGCAGCATATTTTGATGCAATATACAATGCCTTTCTTTTTCAGTTTTGAAAATCGTGAATCTCTATTTTTAGATGTGCATCGCAGCTACAAATTTGCGTTAATGCAAATTACCAATTCTCCCCCCACAATAAACGCCCATATTCAAAGCGCGTTTTATCTCTCGCAAACTACCGAATTAAGCCCCGATCGCATAATCCAGTACCCCCTCGATGTACTCAAATCACTTTCACCGCAACAATGGTCGATGATGGAATTGCACCATTCATGCGATTTACCGATTTTGCAAAAATGCTATATGCGCTTTGAGCCTTTATCAGAAAAATGGCTGGATTTTCGCAATGAGTTGCACATGACCGCCGATAAAGATTTATTTATCGAAAATCCTATCGAAAATCCAAATGATAACTTATTGCCTTTGGTTGAAGGAAAAATGATTTGGCAGTTTTCTAACCAACACAAACAAGCACAGTATTGGTTAGATAAAAATGCGTTGAATCAACGTTTATATCGTAAAGAACTTTACCGCATGGCGCACAATACTGGATTGAAACGCACCGATTGCAATATCCATCACAGTAACGCGATTCGCTATGATTATGAATACTATCGCCTTGGATTCAGAGAAGTTTCTAGTGATACGAATGAGCGTACTTTGATTTTCTCTTTGCTCCCAAAGAATTGTGGATTGGGTCATACACTTTTTGCTAATGCAGCTAAAAATTATGTACTTCAACCGGATGGAAGTGTGAAAGTAGAAGAGGTTTCACTCTTGCGTTTATTATTTGCTGCCGCTTGGTTTAATAGCCTACCTTGCGATTGGTTGGCACGTTTTATGGTTCAAATTCATGTGAGTAAAACGTATCTCATGCGCTTACCTTTGCCACAACCCAGTGATGAAGACATTATCAATAATCCCGATTACCGCACCTTGGCAAAAAATGCACTCCTATTGACAAAATACCAAGAACACGATTGCAAAATCAATGGTGCTGACCCTTTTGAAGAATTGTTTAATCAACTTGCCCCTGTATTGGGTGTAAGTAAAAAAGATATTCCTAAAACCGAAAAAATGCAGGATAAAATGCGTTGTGCCAATGATCAACTGGTTGCCCATTTATATGGCATAAACCATACCGAATTGAATTATATTTTGCAAAGTTTTGGTGTGATGCGCACCAAACGACCCGAATACTTCACATTGTTTGATGACCGCCTATTCATTTGAAGCCCTCAACGCCCAAGGCATCACCCAAAAAGGGGTGATGGATGCGGAAACCGCCAAAGCAGCTCGCGCCCTGTTGCGCACGCAAGGTTTGATTCCGATGGTCGTCGAACCCGTGGGAATCGGCGCTCCATCCGAAACCGGTCGCACCCTGAAAAACACCACGTTATGGGAATCGCGCATTTTCAACGCCAGTGCGTTGGCGATTTGGACGCGCCAAATTGCCGGATTGGTTGCCTCCGGTTTGCCCTTGGAACGCGCATTAACCGCCCTTTCGGAGGAGTCGGACGATGTGCGTCAGCGCAATTTGGTGGCGACTTTGCGTTCTGAGGTGAACGGCGGAACTTCATTTGCCACCGCGCTCATGCAGCATCCGCGCGAATTTTCATCCACCTATTGCGCCGTCGTCAGCGCTGGGGAGCATAGCGGTAACCTCGGGCTGGTGTTAGAGCGGCTAGCGGATGATTTGGAACAAACCCAAGAATTGCAATCCAAAATCCTTGGTGCTGCGTTGTATCCCGCGATTGTGACGCTGGTCGCCATCGCCATCGTGACGTTTTTACTGGGTTATGTCGTGCCACAGGTTGCGGAGGTATTTGTGGGCAGCAAACGCGCTCTGCCACTGCTTACCGTCATCATGATGGGGTTGGGGAATTTTGTTCGCAATCAATTCTTCTGGCTGCTTTCTGCTATGATTTTGCTAGCTGCAAGCGCACGGCTGGCATGGTCTAGCGATGGATTTAAAGATAAATTTGATGCCGCATGGTTGAATTTCCCCGTGCTGGGAAAACTCGCCAGAGGCTACAACGCAGCACGGTTTGCCAGTACATTGGCGATGCTGTCTGCCGCCGGAGTGCCGATTTTGCGAGCATTGCAAGCTGCCGCCGATACGCTCTCCAATCGTGCCATGCGGGCGGATGCGTTGGATGCGTTGGTATTGGTACGGGAAGGTGCGCCCCTTGCATCCGCAATCGTACAAAAGAAACGATTCCCGGGTATTTTGTCAATGTTTGCACGGTTGGGCGAACAAACAGGACAATTACCCCTGATGCTGGATCGTGCAGCCAAGCAACTCAGCACCGAAGTGCAGCGCCGAGCCCTGCAACTGGCGACTCTGCTAGAACCATTGCTGATTGTGGCAATGGGTATAGTGGTGATGCTGATTGTGTTGGCGGTGCTGTTGCCGATTATTCAAATGAATCAAATGGTGCGTTAAATGTCTCATCTTCACATTCTGGTTACGGGTGGTACGGGTTTTATTGGTCGGGCGCTATGTGCCGCCTTGCTGAAAACCGGCTATCGGGTAACCGTACTCAGCCGTCAACCTGCGGCAGTCGTGCAACAACTCTGCGGACAAGCGGTACAGGTTTGTAATGACTTGCGCCAATGGCAAGCACCACCACAGCGTGTAGATGCGGTGATCAATCTGGCAGGTGCGCCGATTGTGGATCGACCTTGGACGGCAAGCCGCAAAAAAATCCTGTGGGAAAGCCGCGTCACCCTGACGCAGCAACTCATCGAATGGATTGCCGCTGTCCCCCACAAGCCCACGGTGCTGCTGAGTGGTTCGGCTATTGGCTATTATGGGGATTGCGGCGACCGTCCTTTAGAAGACCATGCGCCCGCCGCCGATGCGGATTCCGATTTTGGTGCAAAACTCTGCCACGCATGGGAACAAGCCGCACTCACTGCCGAGCGCCACGGTGTGCGGGTATGCTGCCTGCGAACCGGATTGGTGTTGCACCCTTCGGGGGGGCTGCTACAACGAATGCAGTTTCCATTTCAACTCGGCTTGGGTGCGCAACTGGGGAGCGGGAAGCAATGGATGAGTTGGATTCACCGCGATGATTATGTAGAAATCTTGCTGCAACTGCTCACCCACAGCGATGCACGCGGTGCGTACAACCTAACGGCTCCGAATCCCGTCACCAATGCCGAATTCACCCGCACCTTGGCGAATAGCCTGCATCGCCCTAGTTTTTTAACTTTTCCGACATGGCTGTTACAACCTCTGCTGGGTGAACGCGCCCCGTTGTTGTTGGGCGGGCAGCGCGTTTTGCCAAGCCATGTTCAAGCAATGGGTTATCGCTACCGCTACCCTACGCTTGAACTGGCATTGGAAGGCAAGCCAATCAAAAAAGGTTGATGCGGTTGGGTTGATGGCAGCGTTGGCAATACATCTTGCCTAGCCGCAGATGGTAGTACACCGTTTCACCTTTGCGCACCTCACCGCCACAGGGGTCGCAAAAGTAATCTACATCCATTACCAAACTTTCAAATCCCTCTAAAGGCACTTCCACATCGCCTACTTTGCGGGGAATGGGGCGGTCTTTCACGATTTCTGGCTTATAGCGTGCTTCTAATTGCTGTAATTCCAGCACCCATTCTTCTGCCAGCCCTTGGATGCGCAGGCAATCCAACATCATCCGTTCGCGGTGCAAAAAAAGTTCGGGGGAAATCACCATCCAGTGGTGCGCATGGTATGGACGATTTCCCAAATACTGTTGCTCGCCCGTAATCACCTGCCGCAGAAAAGAATACTGCTTTTCCAATAACCGTTGGCGCGGAATGCCCTCGAAAAAGGGCGATAACAACGGATCAGCGTACACCCGATGGTAAAAATCGTCCAATGCACGTTGCAACAAAACACCTTGTTGTAAAGCATCCCAAAGTGGAAGATTGGGTGCGGGGTCGTCCACCGGAGGGCTGGGCGTGTTGCCATGCGCTGCTTCGGTGGTGATGTGCATATCCCCTTTTGGTCGGCAGACACAAGGCAGCAAATAGCCATTGGCAACCTGTTCGGCAGTTAAACCTTTTTGGGCGCGTGCCGGAATCACGCCCGATGTGCAACGCAAAAGGCAATGGTGGCAAACACCCCCCCGACAGGAAAAAGAAAGAGCAACCCCTTGGCGTAGAGCTGCCTCCAAAACAGTTTCATTCGGATTGACTGAGAATGTCTGCCCGGTAGAAACGAGGGTTATCAAACTGCCAATTCCAGTTTAGGCATGGCGATACGGGCTTTGGTCAAAGCCATACCGAGGTTGGCGGTACTGCGGCATACAAATACGCCTACATAATTTTGATTTCGCTTGCCACGCATAAAGAAATGAATCATGTTGTCGCTATTCACAATAATTTCTTGAAAATAATGGCGACTTTCTACTACACCCCGTGATTTTTTGAACATTTCTTCAATCATCATCACGTTTTGTCCGGCAAATAAATCGGCGGTCGCCGCAGCGACCAAACCCAATACTTCCGAGGGATGCGAATCCACCGTTTTCACACTGAGCAACATACCACTGCTAATGTCCACTACACCAGCCGCTAGGCATTCGGGAATACTGGCTACCGCAGCACTGATTTCTCTATCTAAAGACATATTGTTTTCCTAAAAAGGATGTTTAAAAATAATGAACTTATAAAGTTCGATGGATTAAATCTTTTTCAAAATTAAACAAAAACGCTTCTTGTTCTGCACTTTGAATGAACCCGGGTTGCAATAAACGCAAACGCCGAATGGCTTCCGAAGCGGTTAAACCCCCTTCTTTGATCATCCATGCGGCAAGCACCGTGCCGGTTCGACCCAAACCTGCCAGACAGTGAATCGCCAATACATCCCCTTGTTCCAACAGCCGCATCATGCGGTGCAGCAGCATATAGATTTGCCGCATGGAGGGTACGCCTCGGTCATACACGGGTAAATGCAGATTGCGAAGTCCGGCTTCGCGCAAAGGGGCTTGCTCTAAATCCTCTTCGGTGAGGGTTACCAGCACGGTGACTCCTACCCGCGCCAATAATTGCAAGTCGTACTCTATCGGGTTGCTGATCCCGGGTTGGGGGCAACCCGCCAACATTCCCGGAATCACCCACACAAAACCACGCGGCGCACGGGCATCGAACGCATTGGTATAAACCCCAATATCTGCCACCGTCTGCACACCATAGCGGGATGTTTGAAGATAGGGCGCTACGGCTTGAAAACTCTGCACCGCCGCCGCAGCCGCAGCGGGAAGGGGGGGCGGTGGGGGGATGTGTTCTGCCAATTCTTCTGGTTTTGCGTCAGGGGCTGGCAAACTGATGCTCCCAGTCTGAACAAATTGGCGAATAATGGGATTTTCTGATTCAGCAAAAAAAGAATGCACGGGTAAATGCCCCTGAATCCGCCCTCCCGCTAACAGCAATACATCCTGTGCAAGGGCTCGAACGTGTTTTTGATTGTGCGTAACCAGCAACAATTTTTGGCGAGACGCTAGTTTTCCAACAAAATCTCGCAGCACACGGGCTTCGGCATCCGATAACCCACTATCGGGTTCATCGATCAATAGCAAAGGGGGAGGGGACTGCACCGCCAACACCATGAGCGCAATGCGTTGCCATACCGGTTCAACTTCCACCAACCGCTGATGTGCTTTTTCCCATAAAGAAGGCTGATTAAATTCCAATAACCATTTTTCAATCCAATCACGTCGCTCACCGGATGGCATAAAACTCAACCCGGGGGCTTTTAGCAGATGGTTGATCAAGGTATCTGCCAACAAACGGGCATTCTGGCGAATCAACACGGGGCGATGGTTTTCGGTGAGCGGCTGACCACATAAACGTGCCTCGCCCCACTGCCGAAAACAGGAATTACCATTGTTTAACCCAGCCAAGCTGAACAACAGGGACGATTTTCCGGTGCCCACCGGCCCCATCAGAACCGAAATGCCTTCGGCTGGCAAACGGAACGTTGCCTCAGCAACAATAACCTTGCTACCAAAACTGAAACCGTATCCTTGCAATTCAAGGATGGGGGCGGTGCTAGATGACATTATTTTTGTTGGAGTTGGTAATTTTTGATTATCGACATGATTTTTATAACCCCTCAAGTCTTACGCCAAAATCCGACATTTCCACTTGACTTTAGGCAAAAATATAGCAGAAATGTGAAAAATTCGTTACAGTTGCTCCCCTTTTCAAGAATTTTGCCCATAAAAAAGCCCGCTAAAGCGGGCTAACGGCTATCTTGCTGTGGAATTATTTGCCATTTTTATTGGATTCATTGGGCGGATCCATCTTATTCATGAACAAACGCAGAAAGAACACCCCCATTCCGAGCATAAAAACGATACTGGCAAGACTCAACAAACCGTAATCGGTGGAAAACAGATCAACCAACATTTTCATGACAGTAACTCCTTTAAAAACTTGGAAACTTAGAAACTTGAAATTTGCATACCAATGACTGGTAGGCACTATCCGCCCGAATACCCATCACCACATTGACCTAGGTCAATCATAGGGAGGTGTGTGCAAATTTGTTGAGCTAAGTCATGCTTTTAGGCTATGTCCGGCTATGTCCGGCTATGTCCGCCCGAACGCATAGGCATTGGGAACGGCAATGCCTTCCACGCGCTCCACCAAACGCAGCAGCGGCTTCAATTCCATGTAGCGCGAGCAAGTGCTGCGGATGTAGTGAATAAAACGGGGAATGTCTTCGGCGTACTGCGGTTTTCCATCGCGCACACTCAGGCGGGCGAACGTTCCCACAATACGCAGATGGCGTTGCAAACCCATCCATTCAACCGCTTGGTAAAACGCGCCAAAATCGTCGCCTACGGGCAATCCGGCTTTACGGGCTTTCGACCAATAGCGAATGGTGACATCCAAAATAAACTCTTCCTCACAGCTCCAAAACGCATCACGCATTAAGCTGGCAATATCGTAGGTAATTGCACCGTACACCGCGTCTTGAAAATCCAAAACCCCAATCGTTTGATTCGTTGGATTCGTTGAATTCGTTGAATTTGGCAACACCATCAAATTACGCGGCATAAAGTCACCATGCACGTAAACGCTTGCCCATGATTGGTTGTGCGCGATGATTTTGGCAAACGCATCGGTAAAGATTTTCTCATCCGCTGCCGTAAGCGTGTATCCGGTATCTCCGTTTGGGTTTTGGCGAAACTGCATAAACTGCGTCACATACCAATCGCGGTACAGCGCCATTTCCCGCTGCTGCATGGCGGCATCGAACACAGGTAACACGTTGGGGCGCGAAGCCAGTTGCCATTGAATCAACACATCCACCGCCTGAAGAAACAGCGGCAACGACGGTGCGTTGGCATCCCCTTGCTGAATCGCTTGCATCATCGTTTGCTCGCCCAAATCGGTAAGCAACAAAAAGCCATTTTCCTCGTCGCACACCACAACCTGCGGCGCAGTGACTCCGGCATCGTGCATCAATTTTGCTACTTGAACGAAAGGCTTGCAGTTTTCGTTGGTAGGCGGTGCATCCATAATGATGAAACGCTTATCTGGCGTGCATAGTGTGCTATCAATTCGGAAGTAACGGCGAAAACTGGCATCGGCGGACGCAAGGCGCAAAGTTTCTGGTTGAAGTGCGTAAGGGGCTTGCACGCTTTGCAACCATGATTTGAAAAGTACCTCCCGCGCGGGGGAGGGGGAATAAGATGTATAGGATGTGTGCATAGATAATAGGATTATTGCCGTCAATTTCAGGTTAAGGTTATCCGATTTTCCATGCACCACCTTCAGCGTAAATTTCAGCGCAAATTACCCTTTTGGCTGGCGCTCGCCGCCTGCTCTGCGGCGGGGGCACAGCCCTTGTCCCCTTTGTGGGCACTCCAACCCAGCCCCACCTTGCAAGAAGCGGTTTTACCCGATAACGCATTGCGCCAGTTACCGATTTTTTGGAGCGGTGACCGCATGACGGAGCAAATCGACAAACAATCGATCATTGAAGGCAACGCCATGCTGCGCCGAATGGGAACGGTGATGCAGGCGGATCGTTTAACCTATTCCCAAGCCACCGACCGCGTGGTAGCCGAGGGCAATGTCCGCATCAACCGCAAAGGTGATGTGTTTCAAGGCGATTATTTGGAAATGGAAGTCGATGCCTTTAAGGGATTTTTCACGGCTCCGCATTTTCAATTATTGAAAAACCAAGCCCACGGACAAGCCAGCAACATCACGTTTGTGGATGAGGCGCATTTCACCGTTCACAACGCCACGTACACCACCTGTCAACGCAATGGAGGGCCTGATTGGATTCCCGATTGGATTTTTCACGCCACCCGCATGACCTTCGACACCGAAGCCGATTCGGGTCTGGCAGAAGGAGCGGTGCTGCACTTTCAAGGTCTTCCACTCGTGCCGATTCCGGCGTTGAGTTTTCCGTTGTCCGAACGGCGCAAATCCGGTTTTCTGCCGCCCACATTCGGGTTGGGCAGCGATGGCGGTTTTGAATTTTTACAGCCTTATTATTGGAACATTGCCCCCAACCGCGATGTTACGTTCTACCCTAAACTGATGACGCAGCGTGGAGTCCATGTGGGCATGGAATACCGTTATCTTGAGCCGGATTACGTGGGCAGCATCCGCGCCAGCACGCTCCCCAACGACCGATTAACAGGAAACAACCGCTGGAGTTTGGGAACGGCACACCAAGGGCGTGTGGAAACCCCCCTAGGCACGGTCGCCGTAGGTGTTCACATCAACCGCGTGAGCGACGATAACTACTGGCGCGATTTTTCTAGCAGCATCAACGCGGCGAGTAGCTCCTCCATCAACACCACGACCAGCGGCGGTGCAGCGATTACGCAGCGGCTCTTGCCCACCGATTTGCTAGCGAATTGGAGCCGAAGCGATGGTACGGGCATTTTTTCGAGTTCTGCGCGGGTGTTGAAATGGCAAACTTTGCAGGATGTGACGGCTCCCATCGTGCCACCGTTTGACCGCGCTCCGCAGCTTACCGCACGCTATGCGGTGGACAATGCCAATGGCTGGGATTGGTCAGTCGACGGTGATTTCACCCAATTTGAAGCCGACCGCACGCGCACGCTGCAACCCAATGCCCAGCGCGGTGCGGCATGGTTGCAAGTGAGCCGACCTTGGTTATTACCCCAAGGTTTCTTCACGCCCAAACTGCAACTGCACGCGGTCAGTTACCAATTTGATGCCGCGTTGAACGATGGTTCTCGCACCGGTTTTGCCTTAGTTCCCACATTGAGTTTAGATGCCGGAGTGGTGCTGGAGCGTGAAGCCGAATTCTTTGGGCGCAATCTGGTACAAACGCTAGAACCGCGTGCGTTTTACGTTTACACCCCGTGGCGCAACCAAGGTTTATTGCCGAATTACGATACCGCGCCGAACGATTTCAACTTTGCCACGATCTACACCGAAAATGCGTTTGTGGGGCACGACAAAATCGCCGATAACAATCTGCTGACGCTCGGTGTGACCACACGCTTTTTGGATGCTGGCAATGGCGCACAACTTGCCCGTTTTGGCGTGGCACAGCGCCTACGGTTTGAGGAGCAAAAAGTCACCCTAACCCCTAGCACCGCCCCTGCGCAGGCGGGTTTGAGCGATATTTTGCTAGGTGCATCCCTCAATGCCAATGAACAATGGGCGTTGGATAGCACGGTACAGTACAACCCGAAAACCGACCAATCCATTCGCTCCACCATTGGCGCACGGTACAACCCGGGCAATTACCGCGTGGTCAATGCCGCGTACAGTTTTCAGCGGGAGATGAGTGAGCAACTGGGAGTCAGTTGGCAATGGCCTCTCAACAACCTATGGGGCGATGGGGGGCAAGAACTTGGAGCGGGTCGTGGGCAAGGTGCGGGGCGGTATTACAGCGTCGGGCGCTTGAATTACAGCCTGTTTGACGGGCGCATGGTGGATACGCTGTTGGGCTTGGAATACGATGCCGGTTGCTGGTTGGCGCGTATGGTGATGCAGCGCACCCAAACCAGCACCACCACATCAACGACCAGCTTGATGTTTCAAATCGAATTTGTCGGATTCACCCGCCTTGGTTTAGGTGGAAACCCTGCGCAGGTGCTTCCGTTAAGTATTTCACGCTATCAAAATTTACGTGATTCAAATGCCATGATTCCTAGCCGATTCACCAATTACGATTAAATTATAATTTAATGTCACCTTCCATTATTTTGAGTACCTTGAATGCCCGTTATATCCATGCCTCGCTGGGCTTGCGGTATTTGATGGCGAATATGGGTGATTTGGCATCGGCTACTGTGCTACGCGAATTTACGTTGCAAAGCAAAATCGACGAGGTAGCCGATACCCTACTGGCAGAAACACCGCGTATTATTGGGCTGGGTGTTTATATTTGGAATGCGCCGCAGACGCTGGAACTGGTACGGCTATTGAAAAATAAAAGCCCTGACACCCTGATCATTTTGGGCGGCCCAGAAGTAAGCTATGAATACCATCAGCAAGAAATCGTCCACCTTGCCGATTATGTGATTACCGGATGGGGTGATAGAAGTTTCCCCCAACTTTGCCGTAATCTATTAGGATTATCCGGTGAGCCGAAGCCGCTGATGAAAATCATCATGGGTGAACAGCCACCACTTCATGACATTGCATTCCCCTACGCCTATTATTCGGATACCGATTTAGCGCAGCGGGTTTTGTACGTCGAAGCCTCGCGTGGCTGCCCATTCAAATGCGAGTTTTGTTTAAGCGCGTTGGATAAAACCGCACGCGCTTTTGATTTAGCATTGTTTTTATCTGAATTAAAAAAGCTCTATGAACGCGGCGCACGAACATTCAAATTTGTGGATAGAACGTTTAACCTTAAAATAGAAGCATCGGCACAGATTTTGCAGTTCTTTTTAGATCGCATGGCACCCGATATGTTTGTGCATTTTGAGGTGATCCCCGACCATTTGCCTGATACGCTCAAAAATTTAATCGCCCAATTTCCAGCCGGAGCGTTGCAACTGGAAGTCGGCGTACAAACCCTTAATCCCATCGTACAACAAACCATATCGCGCCGCCAAGATAATTTTAAAACCTTGGAAAATTTGCGTTGGTTGGTAAATCAATCGCAAGCGCATTTGCATACGGATTTAATTTTTGGTTTACCCGGAGAAAATCTGCAAAGTATTACCGAGGGTTTTAACCAACTGTATGCCACTGGCGTACATGAAATTCAACTGGGTATTTTGAAGCGTTTGCGCGGTGCGCCGATTGCCCGCCACACCGCCCCTTACGGCATGGTTTACGATGCGCACCCCCCTTATACCGTGCGGCAAACCCACGCACTGGATGCCGAAACCTTGCAGCGACTCACCCGCTTGGCACGGTATTGGGACGTGATCGCCAATTCAGGGCGTTTTCCGCGCACGGTGGCTCTGATGTTGGAAAAAACTCCATCCCATCCTTCGCCATTCGGGGCGTGGTTGGATTTTTGCGATTGGTTTTGGCAAACTATCCAAAAAACCCACGGTTTAAGCCCCGAATGTTTGGTAGATTCCCTATTTGATTATTTAACCGTCCAGCGCAAAATGGCGGCAGAAACGGTGCGCCAAAACCTGTTGGCAGATTACACTGCCACCGGTGCGCGTGCCGCGATTCCGCAATGCTTGCGCGGTATTCTCAAACAGGTGCAAGCGCCTCATCCACGAAAATCTAAAATCAGTTTAACCCAACGTCAGGAACGACATGGCTAAAAAAACAACCACCCAAACTATTTGGGGAACCCTTTTATTGATAATCGGTGCAATTATTTATGGATGTTTACCCAATGATAAATTGTACCAAGGTGCGCCCAAATCGCAATCATGGAATCCCTATAACTGGATTCACACTTTGGAGATGAATGGTTTTGTGGTGGGGTATTCAGAATTGCGCGGCAATCCATTGTGGGTGGAATATGCGCTGACCAAAATTGATGAAAGTGTTCCATCTTTACCCCGCCCTACCCGTTTTGAAGTGGATAGCCGCAGTTTTGTTGGCATTGCTCACGATGACTATACCAAAAGTGGTTATGACCGTGGACACAATGCTCCTAATTATGCGATTAGCCATTTATATGGAGTGAAAGGACAAAAAGACAGTTTTTTAATGACCAATATCAGCCCCCAAGCTCCGAATTTGAATCGCAAATTTTGGCAACGCTTAGAAGAAGTCGAAGCCAAACATTTTACCCAGCAAGCTGATAAAATATGGGTAATCACCGGCCCTATATTTACAGGCGCATCGAAAAAACTGTCCTCTTCTTCCAAAGTGGAAATTCCTGATGCGTTTTATAAAATCTATATAACTGAAGCCAAATCCAATAAACCGTCTAAAGCCTTGGCATTTTTGGTACCGCAAACCGTGCAAGGTAATGAACCATTAAGCCAATTTGTGACCAGTATTGATGCGATCGAAGAAAAAGCCGGATTCGATTTCTTCCCCAACCTTGACCCCAAAATTCAAACTCCGTTAGAAGCCAGCATCGCTCCTAAAGAATGGAATTTGGATGCGGTCAATAAAATTCCTTCGCGTTATTGATTTGAATATTGATTTGAATATTGATTTCACATCACATGAACACCCCCCCAACCCAACAACCCCGAAACCCTCTGCACGGCGTGACGCTGGAAGCCATTGTTACCGCACTCGCTGCCCACTACGGCTGGGCAGATTTGGGCGTGCGCATCCCCGTTCGCTGCTTTACGCATGAACCGAGCGTGAATTCCAGCCTGAAATTTTTGCGCAAAACGCCGTGGGCGCGGGAAAAAGTGGAATCGCTCTACCTTTTCATGCTGCGCGAAGCACGGCGCAATGGAACGAAATGAAATCCCTTAACGGGATTCCAAATTAACCCGCTAAACCGACATAAACGTTTTGCACGTCGTCATTGCCGTCAATCGCGGTGAGGAAGGCTTCGACTTCTTCCAATTCCTCGGCGCTCAAAGTGCTAGGGTCAATCGGGTTTTTGGGTTTGTAGCCCAGCTTGGCGGATAGCACCGTGAAACCGTGTGCGGGTAGGGCGCGGCTGACCAAATCCAAATCGGCGGGGTCGGTTAAAAAGAGCGTCGTGCCTTCGGTGTCTCCGGCTTCAAGGTCTTGCGCTCCTACTTCGATAGCAGCTAATTCAGCATCCGCGCCCGCTACAGAGGGTTCGGCTTCAATCATCCCTAAGTGCGAAAAATCCCACGCCACCGATCCAGACGTGCCCAACTGCCCTTTGCGAAACAGCACGCGCATTTCAGGGGCGGTGCGTTTGACGTTGTCCGTCAGGCATTCGACCATTACCGCGACCCGGTGCGGCGCGAAGCCTTCGTACATCACATGCTCGAAATTGACCGCCTCGCCCGTGAGTCCAGCGCCTTTTTTGATCGCGCGATCCAACGTATCCTTGGGCATGGAGACCTTGCGGGCTTGTTCCATCAGCAAGCGCAAGCGCGAATTGCCTGCGGGATCAGCGCCGTTACGCGCCGCCACCATAATGTCTTTGGACAAGCGCCCGAAGAGTTTTCCTTTGGCATTGGCTGCCAATTCTTTACCTTTTGCTTTCCACTGTGCGCCCATGTGATTTTCCTTGTGCTTTGTTGTAATGAGGGTGAGAGCTTATCGCATCACCCGCCACCCCAACAGCCCCGCCAAGATACTGCCGTAGAACCAAACCTCGGCAAAATTGCTTTTACCAGCACGCATCCAAAAGAAATGCAGCACTGCCAACACCGCCACCGCGTACACCAGCCGGTGCAATTGTTGCCAGCGTTTGCCGCCCAACCAACGCACCGCCCCATGAAACGAGGTCGCCGCCAGCAGCGTGAGTATTCCAAACGCCAACATTCCCACCAAAATAAAAGGGCGCTTGGCAGTATCTTGGGCGATGTCGGTCAGCTCAAAACCTTGGTCAAAACCGCTGTAGCAAAGCAAATGCAGCGTGACGTAAAAATAAACAAACAACCCCATCATGCGCCGAAAGCGTGCCAGCGTGGGCGTGTGGGTGAGGATGCGCAGCGGCGTAATCGCCAGCGCGAGGCACAAAAAGCGCAATGCCCAATCCCCTGTCGCGCGAATCAAGGTTTCTGCCGGATTCGCGCCCAAGGCATCGTTCCACCCCCGATAAAACAGCCACGCGCAAGGCAGCAGCGCGAGGATAAAAACCATCGGTTTGATAAAGTTCCGCATCAAAAAATCAATAATTTTTTTGCAAATCCATACCCGCGTACAACTGTCCGACCTGCGCTTCATAGCCGTTGAATAGCAGGGTTTTGCGCTTGCGGGCGAATAATCCATCTTCGCCAATGCGTCGCTCGGTGGCTTGGCTCCAGCGCGGATGATCGACTTGCGGATTCACATTGGAATAAAACCCGTATTCACGCGGCGCAGAGCGTCCCCAACTGGTGGCGGGTTGGTGTTCCACAAGGCGGATTTTGACGATGCTCTTGCTGCTTTTGAATCCATATTTCCACGGCACGACCAAACGCACGGGCGCGCCATTTTGCTTGGGCAATACATCGCCATACATTCCCAGCCCCAAGAGCGTAAGCGGGTGCAAGGCTTCATCCAAACGCAAACCTTCGCTGTAGGGCCAATCCAGCACCCGTGCGGCGACTCCCGGCATGGTTTTGGGGTCGGCAAGGCTGATAAATTCGACAAACTTGGCGCTGCCCAGCGGTTCGACTTTTTTCAGCAAAGCATTTAGCGAATACCCAATCCAAGGAATGACCATCGACCACCCCTCCACGCAGCGCAAGCGGTAAATGCGCTCTTCAAGGGGGCTGAGTTTGAGCAAATCGTCCAGCGAAAATTTGCGCGGAGTTTTCACCAACCCTTCCACTTCCACCGTCCACGGTTGGGTGATGAGGCTGCTGGCAGTACGGGCGGGGTCGGATTTGTCGGTTCCGAATTCGTAGAAGTTGTTGTAGGTCGTCGCATCCTTGTGCGTCGTGGGCTTATCGGTGGATAGCGCCCCTGCTACGCGAGAGGGTGTAGCGGCAAGGGCGGCGTGCGCTTCTCGACTTGCCCCGATTCCTAATGCGCCTCCCACCACACCGCTTGCCATCAGGCGGATGAGTTGGCGGCGTTGTTCGTACACAGTTGGCGGCGTAATTTCGCTCGCACGGGGATGATTCGACATATTGCAAATCCTTTTCTATGCCTTTTTATGGGCGTTATGCGTTTTTTGCATATCTTTTGCACGAAATTTTGAGGGATTTTGTCATATCCGTTCATAGAATGTCGCTCCCCATTGGCGGATGGGGCTTGGTGGCATCGTTTTCTCAAAATGTGCGGCTCATTTTGAAAAAACGATTTTTCAAACCTAGGAGCTTCATTGTGAACATCAACCTTAACACCCCCAGCTACGTCAAAAATCCCAAGCTCATCGCTTGGGTTGCTGAAATGGCTGCCTTGACCCAGCCCGATGCCATTTACTGGTGCGACGGCTCCGACGAAGAATACCAGCGCTTTTGCCAACAGTTGGTTGATGCGGGAACTTTTACCCAACTCAATCCTGCTAAACGCCCCAATAGCTTCTTGGCTTGCTCCGATCCTAGCGACGTAGCCCGCGTAGAAGACCGCACCTACATTTGCAGCGCCGTCAAAGAAAATGCGGGCCCTACCAATAACTGGATGGCTCCTGCGGATATGCGCAAACTGTTGCAAACCGGTCAAGACGATGGTACGCCCGCTTTGTTCCAAGGCTGCATGAAGGGTCGCACGATGTATGTCGTTCCTTTCTCGATGGGGCCTTTGGGTTCGCACATCGCCCATGTGGGTGTGGAATTGACCGACAGCCCCTACGTTGCCGTCAACCAAAAAATCATGACCCGTATGGGCAAAGCGGTGTACGACGTAATCGGTACGGATGGTGATTATGTGCCTTGTATGCACACCGTAGGCGCTCCTTTAGAAGCAGGTCAAGCCGATGTGAAATGGCCTTGCAGCAAAACCAAATACATTGTTCACTACCCTGAAACCCGCGAAATCTGGTCGTATGGCTCGGGCTACGGCGGCAATGCGTTGTTGGGTAAAAAATGCTTGGCGCTGCGTATCGCTTCCAATATGGGACGCGACCAAGGCTGGTTGGCAGAACACATGCTCATCTTGGGCGTAACGAATCCTGAAGGCAAAAAATACCACATTGCAGCCGCTTTCCCCAGCGCTTGCGGTAAAACCAACTTCTCCATGCTCGTACCGCCAGAAGCCGGTTTTGCAGGCTGGAAAGTCACGACCATTGGTGACGACATCGCTTGGCTCAAACCCACTGCGGACGGCAAATTGTTGGCAATCAATCCCGAAGCCGGTTACTTCGGCGTAGCCCCCGGAACCAACTTCCACACCAACCCCAACTGCATGGCGAGTTTGGATAAAAACGTGATTTTCACGAACGTCGCTTTGACCGATGACGGCGATGTCTGGTGGGAAGGTATGGAAAAAGATACCGGCAGCGTTCCCGCGCATTTGATCGACTGGCAAGGCAACGATTGGACCCCCGAAATCGCCAAAGCGACCGGCGCAAAAGCGGCGCATCCCAATTCCCGTTTCACCGTAGCGGCTGGCAACAACCCCGCGTTGGATAGCGAATGGGATAACCCCAACGGCGTGGCGATTGATGCGTTCATGTTCGGCGGTCGTCGTTCTACTACCGTGCCTTTGGTGACCGAAGCGCGTGATTGGGCCGAAGGCGTTTACATGGCGGCTACGATGGGTTCAGAAACCACAGCGGCTGCGGTCGGACAAATGGGCATCGTGCGCCGTGACCCCTTCGCTATGTTGCCTTTCTGCGGCTACAACATGAGCGATTACTTCCAACATTGGCTCAATATCGGCACTCAATTGCAAGCATCGACCGCTAAAGTTCCTGCGATTTATTGCGTGAACTGGTTCCGTAAGGGCGATGACGGTAAATTCGTGTGGCCCGGCTACGGCGAAAACATGCGCGTTTTGAAGTGGATGATTGACCGCTTGGAAGGTAAAGCCACTGGCGTAGCCAACGGTTTCGGCATCAGCCCCAGCTATGCAGAGATCAACTGGACTGGTTTGGACTTCACTGCCGCCCAATTCCAAAGCGTAACCAGCATCGACAAAGACGCTTGGAAACAAGAATTCGTGCTGCACGATGAATTGTTCGAGAAACTCGCCTACAACCTGCCCGCGCAATTGCTGGCAACCAAAGCGAAATTGGAAGAAGCGTTGACGGCGTAATCTAACGACGGGGTAGTGCATCATCCAACACCTCAATCCAATGGCGCACGGGGGTGTGGGTTCCGCTTTGCAGATGGGTGATGCAGCCCATATTGGCAGACACAAGGACATCGCACTTCAAGGCTTGCAGATTTTCCAGTTTCCGATCCCGCAACTGGGCAGCGAGCTTGGGTTGGAGCACACTGTACGTTCCCGCCGAGCCGCAGCATAAGTGCGATTCGTTCGCTATTTGCACCCCAAATCCTAATTGGCTTAAATGGGTTTCTACCCCGCCTTTGAGCTTTTGTCCATGCTGCAAACTGCACGGAGGATGGAAACCCAGTTGGGGCGCGTTCTGGCGAATATGGTCGATTAGATTGGGATAGTTGGCTAATAAACCGCTCACAATGCTGGGAAACAATTCGCTTACATCTTTGGTCAGGGCGCTGATAAGTGTGGCTTTTTCGGCATACGCGGCATCGTCGCGCAGAATGTGGGCGTAATCTTTTACGGTAGAGCCGCAGCCCGAAGCATTCATCACAATCGCTTCAATGCCATTGCTTTCCCGCACCACCAACGACCACCACGCATCCACATTGGTGCGCATTTCGGTTTTGCCGCCTTCTTGGTCGTTCAGATGGAATTTCACCGCCCCGCAGCAACCCGCTTTGGGTGATACCAGCGTTTGAATCCCCGCTGCATCCAACACCCGCGCCGTGGCACTGTTGATGTTGGGAGCCATCGAAGTCTGAGCACAACCCGTCAGCAGCAATACCTTGCGCGGATGTCCCCGCCGAGGCCACGCACCCGCCGCCTGCACCAACGGTACTTTGGATTGCAAGTGTTCCGGCAACCAGCCACGCACTTGCTGCCCCAACTTCAAGGCGGGATCAAATAAGGAGGACGTAATCCCCTCTTTCAATGCAAATCGCAAAATCCGTTCGCTGTGAGGGCGTGGCACTTTGGCATCAACCAATTTGCGCCCAATATCCAATAAATGACCGTATTCCACCCCGCTAGGGCAGGTACTTTCGCAACTGCGGCAGGTAAGGCAACGATCTAAATGCAGTTGTGTTTTACGGGTCGGTGTTTTTCCTTCTAACACCTGTTTGATGAGGTAGATGCGTCCACGCGGGCTGTCTAATTCATCGCCCAATAATTGGTAGGTGGGGCAGGTGGCAGTGCAAAATCCACAATGGACACAGCGGCGCAAAATCGCCTCCGCCGTGCGACCATCCAGCGTATTCTTGTATTCAGGGGCGAGTTGGGTTTGCATGGAGTAGGCTCAAAATTAATACGAAAGAAAAGGATGGTTTCCCAAAATACCCTGTGGGTCAAGGCGATTTTTGAGGCGCTGGTGAATCGCAAACAAAGCCGAATCTAACAAGGTATTATCGTTGCTATCGCTTACTGGATGTGCATTAGCAGCTATGAATATGGTAGCAGAACCGCCCATTTGCCGCGCCATAATGCGCAGCATTTTGGCATCCTGTACCGGAGCCCAGAACCACCGCAGCCCGCCATGCCATTCCACCAACTGCGGCCACGGCAAAGGCAATGCTGGAGCGGTCTGCGGGACGCTCAAGCGCCACAATGCCATATTCCCGCTCAAAGGACTGGGGCGTTGTGTGAAGAAAAACCATTGTTGATTGCGACAGCGTTCCCATTCCGGTTGGGCTTGGCTATTTTCCATACGCAACCCACTTTGTTCGGTTAGCAGACGCTGGCAAGCCGATTCCACCGCCGCTACCGCACCGCGTAAACGCAAGTACAAGGTATCCTGCATCCAATAACTGGCATTGAGCGGCAACGGCTCGCCACCCCAACGGTGCAGGCATTCCAAGGCGGTGGCTTGATCGAGGGCAAACACCAGCGTGGCTTCAGCGGGGGCAATGGGCAGCACTTTCAGCGATACCTGCGTGATCAACCCCAGCGTACCCATGCTGCCGACCATCATGCGCGAGACATCGTAACCAGCCACATTTTTCATCACCTGCCCACCAAATTGCAGCGATTCACCACGCCCGTTCACCATGTGCAAGCCCAGTACAAATTCACGCACCGCGCCCACATTGGCACGCGCAGGTCCACTCAACCCCGCCGCGACCATGCCGCCGACGGTGGCGGTGGCATCACCAAAATGCGGCGGCTCAAAGGCGAGGCATTGCCCACGTTCGGCGAGTGTGGCTTCCAGTTCTTTGAGCGGCGTGCCCGCGTAGGCGGTGACGACCAATTCGGACGGCTCATACGCCACGATACCGGAGAGCGCCCGCGTATCCAACACCTCGGCGGTCTGGTCACGCCGACCATAAAAATCCTTACTGCCCCCGCCGCGAATGCACAAATGTGTGCCTTGCGCTGCCGCTGCGCGAATGCGGTCGATGAGGTGTTTTTGCGCGATGGGTGTTTCTGAAGATTGCATCATGTCGGCATGGTACACAATGTTTCCGATGGTTGGATAATGCAAACCCGTAGCATCTAAGAGAGGTATTCAGTGATTCGGAACATCAAAATCGCCAATTTCAAGAGCATCGCTTCTCAGTCCATTCCCCTTGGGCGCTTTACGGTGCTGATTGGCGAAAACGGCGCAGGCAAAAGCAATATCCTAGAAGCCTTGGTAATGGCATCCGCCGCCTCTACAGGGCGTTTAGAACGCGAGATTTTGATAGGTCGCGGTATGCGATTGACATATAGCCAAACGCTTCCATTAGGCACACGCGGCGAAGGCTTGACAGAGCTTTTAATCAATATGCGTGAAAGAGAACCGAATAAGTTAGATGTTATCAATGAAGGGTTAGCCCTTCTTGGATTTTTCGAAAAAGTATATTTTGATTCACTATCTAGTAAAAAGATTTATGTAAAAGATCGTTATATTCAACGCGATGGTGCATTATTAGATCAAATGTCAACCAACGAAGGTTTTTTGTTTTGCCTATTTTATTTGACTCTTTTTACATCTTCCGATACACCCGCTGCATTCGCCATTGAAAACATCGAAAACGGATTAAACCCCAAACTGGTAGAAGCGTTAGTTAAAAAATTAAAAGAACTTGGTGCTAAATATGGAAAGCAAGCCATTATTTCAACGCATA
This sequence comes from Pseudomonadota bacterium, assembly GCA_039798085.1. Taxonomy (GTDB): domain Bacteria; phylum Pseudomonadota; class Gammaproteobacteria; order Burkholderiales; family Burkholderiaceae_C; genus Allorhodoferax. The sequence goes on along the minus strand of JBDKGR010000005.1, from coordinate 10,499 downwards.
GCCCCGCCATCTTGGATGCACTGAATTTGGATGATGAAGAAAATGATGTTTTGTTAGCCGTAGATCGTAATTTAGATGGTCATACACGGATTACGCGGGTGAAAAAGCCACGCAATTCAACCGGAAAAATCACGCGGCTTTCTGAATTATTCTTACGTGGACTATTGGGCGGCGTTCCCAAGAATTTTGTATGACCAGTTTTGCACTTGTCACCGAAGGAATAACCGACCAAGCCGTTTTAGAATATATTGTGGACGGCTTAACCGAAGGCAACGCAATCACCACCGCGCTACGCCCCCAACGTGATGCCACCGATGAAAGCCGTATGCCCCAAGGCGAATTTGGTGGGTGGGAAAAAGTTCTTGAATTTTTACAATCTGAAAAGATTATTGATGCAGTAGATACCAATGATTTTGTTATCATCCAAGCACACCGAAAAAACCATCAATAATTGTATAAAAAACCGGAGCGTAATTTAAATAGAGAAATAAAAAATAATATACAATTTATCAAAAATTGTGCCGCGATTTTCGCAAACTCAAAAACATTGAAACTGTCGCCCAAAGAACACCTTGCTTCCAACTTTTTGTGAACCAAGTCAAAGCAGTATGCCAATCCTCTTAATCACCCTTCCTGATAGCCCGCCTACTGCCTCCACCGCGTGCCTTGTCGCGTTTTCGGAGGATGGGCGTACTTTGCATCGGCATAGCGAAACCGCGCTTTCGGTTGTATCCACCCTGCCGCAGGGCGAGGTGGTGGCGGTGGTTCCGCACCATCGGCTTTCGTGGCTGCGCGTGCAATTACCCAAGGGAACGCTGAAGAATAAAACCCGTTTGCGCTCGGTGCTAGAGGGTTTGTTAGAAGAGCGCGTATTGCAAGATTGCGCCGATTTGCACTTTGCACTCGAACCCCAGCCCAGCGAATCGTCGCCGATATGGGTTGCGGTGTGCGATAAAAAATGGCTTCATACGTGGCTCGCGGCATTGGAGCAAGCAGGGCGACCCGTGCTGCGCATCGTGCCGGAATGCGCTCCGGTGGATGCGGACGATGCGCCTCAGCTCACCTTCATCGGCAACCCCGAACAGCCGCGTTTTATATGGAGCAGCTCGGCGGGCGTGGTGGCGTTGCCTGTCAGCGCGGCGGCATTTCATGCGCTGGCATTAGAAAATAGTGCCGCCAAAATCTTCGCCGAACCTGCCGTTTCATCCGTTGCCGAATCGTATTTTTCCGGCACTATTTCTTTGCAAACGGCGGCGCAGCGGGCGCTCCGTGCGACGCAATCGGCATGGGATTTGGCGCAGTTTGATTTATTACGCAGCCAAAAAGCGCGTCTGCAAAAGCGGCTTTCCAATGGTTTTCAACAACTGCTGCATTCCGCGCAATGGCGACCCGCGCGATGGTCGTTGGTGGCACTGGTGGTGGTGCAAATAATCGGCTTGCAGGCATGGGCGTGGCAGATGCAAGCGGCTATCAAAGCGAAAAAAGCCCACATCAACACGGTATTGCTGAATACGTTTCCGCAAACGCCGCTGGTGGTGGACGCGCCCGCGCAGATGGCGAAAGCATTGGCACTTTTGCAGCAAGAAAGCGGTGCAAGCACCAGTAACGATATGGAAACGCTGCTCAAGCAATACCAAGCAAAAAATACGATAAATAACGCTGCAACGCCCGCAGAATATGCACCAGCAGCTATTGAATTTGTAGCTGGCGAACTAAAAATCAAAACCCAAAAAGGCGATATGGTGGTTCTGAAATGAAATTCTTTGGCAAATTTTCTGACAAATGGCAGAACCTCGCCGCCCGCGAACGGCGTTTGATTCTGGGCGCAGCCGCTTTCATCAGCGTGGTGCTTGTGTGGTTTTTGTTGCTTGCGCCTGCACTGAAAATTCTGAATACGGCAGATTCGCAAATGCGCGTATTGGACAGCCAGTTGCAGCAGATGCGAACCATGCAGCAGCAAGCGCAAGCAATTCAGCAGCGCCCACCACTGGCGTATGACGAAGCGGTGCGCGCGCTCACCGCCGCTACCACGCAAAAATTAGGGAATACCGCGCAAATCAGCGTGCAGAATGAAAAAGCTGCTATTACTTTGCAAGCAGTCCCCGCCGATGCACTCGCGCAATGGCTGGAACAAGTGCGCTTAAACGCCCGTTCTACGCCGATAGAAGCGCATCTCACCCACGTATCCACCGCCGCTGGAGCTGCTTGGTCGGGCACGCTGGCGATGCGTTTGCCACAGCGATGATCACATCGGTAAAAACGGTTATCCAAACCCCTTGGCGCTGGGCGGCGTTGGGCGGAATCGGCGGATTCGTCCTTGGCATGAGCGTATTCGCACCCGCAACGTGGTTGGCGGCGGGGATTCAGGCGGCAAGCGCGGGGCACGTCCAAATCCAACAAGCGCGTGGCACGGTCTGGGCGGGTGAAGGTACATTGGTGCTAACGGGCGGTGCGGGCAGTTCGCAGGCGGTGGCGTTGCCCGATTGGGTGCGATGGGAATTGCGCCCCAGTTTTCAGGGTTTGCAAATCGCCCTGAATGCCGATTGCTGCACCCGAGAGCCGATCCAAATTCAAGCGCAATGGAATGGTGAAATACCGATTCAAAATCACCAATCGCAATGGCCAGCCGGACTGCTGACGGGGCTAGGAACGCCGTGGAATACGGTCGCACCGCTGGGACAACTGCACATCAGCACCCAAGAACTGCGCGTGGTGTGGAACCAAGGTGCGAAGCTGCACGGGCGCTTGCAGGTGGACGCGGTGGATATTGCCTCGCGCCTCTCGCCGCTGCCAACAATGGGCAGCTATCGGGTGACGATTCAGGGCGGGGAAACGGTAAAGCTCCAATTAAGCACGCTGCAAGGTGCGTTGCAGCTAAATGGACAAGGCGAATGGATCGCCAATCGCCTGCGCTTTCAAGGTGAAGCGACGGCTGCGCCGGAAGGAATAGATTCTCTTTCTAATTTATTGAACATCCTCGGGCGGCGGGACGGGGCGCGGTCGGTTATTACGATCGGGTGATTGGCACATGATGTCAATATGTCAATATGTCAATATGATGTAAGCATAAGTATCACATCAAGGTAGTCGGTGTGAAAAATTTTACAAACAGCCTTGTGTAAGACGTGTCTCCATGACTTAGACATCTGTACAAAAATTGGGGATGTGGTAATAATCTTCATTAAGGACGAAAATTTTTTCGTTGGTGAAGTTCATCGTAAGTAAAGCACGTTATGAGAAATAAATTTTTTAAGCTCACTACCATCACCACCACCCTTGCTGCGGCGTTAGGAGCAGGAAGCGCGTGTGCTACCAACGATGGTTTTTTTCAAGACGGCGCTACTCCCAATTCTGAGCGTGCGGAAGCCGTAAGGGCTGGTGAATCGGATGCCACTAGAGCGAGAATAAGTTCTGCACCTAAAGCGCCTGCGGTGAAAACCGTCACGAATTTCACACAGGCTTTGCGCTGCATGGATGAGTTATTTTTAGCCAACGGAAAAAAGAACATTGTGATTACATCTGCTGGTATTCCAGATGCCACAGGAAAAGCAAGAGCGGGTGATAAGGAAATGCTGATTTCTGCCATTTCCAAAATGTCGCTTAGAAGCAATGCTTTTGAGTTCATTGATTTAACCGCTGGTACGATTGGTACGGCTGATAGTGATTTGGGAACCTTGTTTGCTTTGCGCAAAGATAAAAATACGGACAGTACGAAAGTCCCTGATTTTTATATTCGCGGTGCGGTCACGCAGCTTGATGACAATGCAGTCAGAGAAAGCAAAGGTGCTGGATTCGCTTTTCCTTGGTTTGATTTTAGTTATAGCAAGGATAAATCGTTTGATTTAATTAGCATGGATATTAGTGTGGTGGACGCTGCTACACGCAGAATTCTTCCAGAAACCAATACTTCCAATACAATGGTAATTACCAAAGAAGGTCGTTCTGGTGAATTGGGAGGGCAAATCTTTACACTCGGGTTAAGTTTTAGCAAAGATATTAGTCGTTCCGAAGGTGTAGGTGCAACCTATCGAACACTGATTGAATTGGGTTTAATTGAGTCGCTTGGTAAATTTACACGCGTTCCCTATTGGAAGTGTTTGGATATTGAATCAACCAATCCCCAGTTACTTGACCAAGTGCGTGAGTGGTATGACGTAGCAACCAATGCAGAGAGAATTCTTTTTATTCAAAGAAAACTTGCAGGAATGTCGCGCTACACAGGGGATTTGGATGGAGAAATGAGCGATGATTTGAAGAAGGCAATTCTTGAATATCAGGCTTCAACCGGACTTATTGCCGATGGGCGGGTTAATTTTGATCTTTATTTTCATTTGAAAGATGATATTCAAAATCAGCTTGCAGCCTTGCCAACGACACCCGCGAAAAAGGTAGTAACTTTACCAACATCATCGCTACCCGTTGCTTCTGATAGTGCCTCATTTCGTATCATCTTGAGTAGTGAACGTGGTGATACACCTGTTTATAAAGTGGGAGAATTTCTTAATATGAGAATGTCACTCAACCAACAAGGAACCGCTTATTGTTTTTATGAGGATGCTAAAAAGAACACCGTTCGCATTTTCCCTAATCGCTTCCACCGAGATTCTATGCTCAATGGAGGGCAGCCCGTTCCCCTAGGAACTGGCGGATTCAAAATTAAATTTGATAGTGCAGGTCGTGAACGGGTTGCTTGTATTGCATCGGATCGTGCCTTGATTGCCCCTGCTAGTTTGAGTGAAGCGCAGGATTTAAACCTACTGCCATTCAAATCATTGGAGCAAATTATTGAACAATTCAAAAAAATAAACCCGGTAATGACCAATAGCATTGTTGATATTAAAGTCCAATAAATAGCAAGGGTGTAATATGAAAAATATCCATTTATTTTTAATGGTATTGCTATTGGGCGTGTTATCAAATAGGGCTTTGGGGGAGATCGTGATTCACCAAAATCCATCCGATACACCTGTGGAATCTGCAAAAACACCCATATCTGAGGAGGATGGTGTATTATCCCCTAAAAAAAGAGAACATCTTAATGGTAGTAATTCAGATAAAGCCCCCAGTTATGTCCTTCAACAACGTGATTCGGTATTGATTGTGGTTCCTATGATGAATGGATTGCTTAATCCTAATCCTAATTCTGTACCATCTACGGGTCAATATCAATATGAGCAAGAAATAAGCAGAAGAAATACCTCAGAACGGAACCGAGACCGAGCAAGGGCTTATTCTGATCAATCGCAAAATTCTCAGGGTTCTCAAAATCCCACAAAAACAAGAATGGCTTCGGGTGTGATGGGAAAAGATGGTGTGGTAGTTTTTCCTTGCACCCATACAACGGGTTCCATCCATCACGATGGAGAAAGTTTCAAATCAGGTAGCATATTTTTCATTAACCTTAATGGAAAATCAGTTAAAGCACGATGCCACTAATCATTATGTTAATCAATCAAGTGAGGAAAAAATGAAAAATATTTTATTGGCAATATACGCAGGGATGCTGGTGTGTAGCACTGCTTTCGCTCAGGTTTCTGTGGATACTTCAAACGGTAATGTACGTGTTCAATCGGGAAAAGGGGGAACTGTCATTATCAACTCTGGTGTGATAGAGCCAGATGCAGATATTGAAGGCGTTACTATTATCAATAATAAAGTTTTTATTGATGGAGAAGAAGTTCCAAAAGGAAAAAATACATTCGTTTCAAAAAAAACAAAGAAACGTTATTCCATTAGTTGGGGTAAAGATGGCAATATTGCGGTTGCCGAAAAATAAATAGTATTTGTAAAATATGTAAAATATAAATTTCAAATTATACTTATGAATGAAAGATAAAAATGACTACTCCAATTTACGCCACTGGATTCAAGTTGCTAAGGAAATCGCTTCCCATTCTATTCGCATTCATTTCATTTGTCCCATCTTTTGCTTTTGCCGTGGACGTGATAGAGGCAGATGTTAATACAATTATTGAATCTAAAAACAATAAATTGACGGTTTGGCGTGTTGCTGGAAATGAAAACATCTTTATATTTGATTTTCCAAATCTTACTATGCAAGGGCATACGTTTAATCGGGCAACTCAATTTAATGAACAACAATTTAAAGGTGCACCTTACGCGCAAGTGCTCAATAATGAAGCGCTACAAAAATACATGGATGCGGTAAGAAGAACGAATGCAGATTTCGCTTTTGGGCATGATCTTCTAGTGAGCGAACTCGTGCAATTTTTTAATTTGGTGGATAGAGATAAAATTGGTATTTTCCCAGAAGAAGTGGTGCTACGTGATTTTCTTTTGGAATATGGTTTGATAAAGCAATGGCGTGATTTTTACCAAGCATTGAAACCAGATGTGGTGATTCTTTCTGTACCACAAAAACAAGAAAGAAGAGACTTTGAACCCAAGGTGACTGCATTAGCACGGTATACCATTTTTTCACACGAAATGGCGCATGCAGAGTTTTATACAAATAAATACTATTCAGATTACTGTCGAAAATTCTGGAATAATTTAAGTGACACCGAGCGAAGTGCCTTTATCAACTTCTTCAAAAAATACAATTACCAAATCGACAACGCTGAATTATTGGTTAATGAAATGCAAGCCTACTTGATGTTTACACCGGATTTCAATTCATTTAGTGCGAGCAGATTGGGTGTGACAGAAGAATCGCTTGAATCCATGCGCCAACGATTTCGTGCTGGAAAGCCGCCCACTAAATTGAAAATTTTTTGAAGATTGTACAAGGAGTTATTGAATGAAAAAAAATAGGTTATTACTACTGGGTATTTCCTTTGTATTCCTTGCTGGTACGGTTAGTATAGTTAGTGCGCAGGTGAGTCAGCGAACACAAGTACAGGGGAATACCGAAATCAATGTATCTACGCAGAATACGACGGCGGTAGCGAATGGAGAAAACACGGTAGCACGTAATCGCGTTGGGGTGGTTCAAGGAAATAAAACAGGAAATACGAAAATTTCTGTCAACGCAGCAAACGTCACAACCGTTGTGGGTGGAAGGAACAAGAAAGCGTGTACCAATATAGGAAGTGTGGTGAGTAATGAATGCAAATAAGTTATTTTTCTCAGCGGTAGCTATTTCAACTTCGGTTCTTATGGGTCATACTGCGTTTGCAGTGCAGGGTTTGGATGCACATGGTCAAAGCAAAGTAAGTGGTGCGGTGGCAAAGAAATGGTCACAATCCGATAGCAGTAAAAGTGGTTATCAGGTTCAACAAGGTAACACGGTAACCAATATCGGTAGTAAAAAAAATGGTAATTGCGGTGTTAATGTAGGAACGGTTCAACCCGGACAAAAAGCGCCCAAGGAAGTTGTTGTAACCACCAAAGAAGTTATTAATGTTTGTAAATGAAAGTATTTTATATGCGTATTAATTTACTTTTTTCCAGTATATTGACTGGATTGCTTGTCGCATCTGCTGGGTCTGCGTTGGCGATTGGGGCGGAGGATGAAGCCAAACTCAAAGCATTTGAGCAAGCGCTCAAAAACAGTGCTGCATCGGACAAAGGAAATACCGCGACGGAAGGTGCAGCGAAGCGACGTACTCGTGCTATTGTTTTTGATAACGACCAACAAGCGGCGAATCCTGCAAACCCTGCAACTACTGATGTGGCTACGCAGCCCACTGCACGGGTAGAGGATTGCAGTAAGTTATCACCCGATGCTAAAGCCGTTACAGTGGATTTTGCGATTCAATTCAAAGTAGGTAGTGCGGATGTGGCAGCCAGTTCAGAAGATACTTTGCGCCAAATATCCAAAATACTGGCATTGGCTCCCGATCGGTGCGTCTTGGTTGAGGGGCATAGCGATGCGTCGGGCAATGTGAATGCCAATATGGCACTTTCCAAGGATCGTGCTGTATCCGTAGTGAGATTTATTGTGGATAAAGCGGGGCTGGATAAGGGTCGTTTTTTTGCCATTGGTAAAGGCCCCCATGAGCCGTTAAAAAACCTCGATCCACGCGATGCCAAAAATCGTCGTGTGGTTTTTAAGGTCGTCGGATAAGAATCCGATGTGTTGTGTAAGTTGAATTTAGTTAAATTTAGTTGAATTTATAAGGAGTTTGTCATGCGTTTGATTCATTTGTTGTTGGCTTCCGTTGTAGTCGTTTCTGCCCCTGCATTCGCTCAAACAGCGCAGCGTTCTAGTAATCCTGACGGTGTTCAAATTAAAGGTAACACTGAAATTAAAGCGGATCAAAAGAATGTAACGGCTGTTGCACAAGGTGAAGGCGCTACTGCTAAAAATACCGTTGGTGCGATTAAAGGTGGCACTAGCATTCAAGGTAATACCAAAATTACAGCAACCCAAAAGAATGCTGCTGCGGTCGCTACGGGTAAAAATTCCGCAGCCACTAATGAAGCTGGTGTTATTGGTGGAAAATAATAAACGGTAATGGGGATGCGTAACGCCAGTAACTTCATTGTTCACTGGCGTTTTTTTATGCCAATGCAAAATGGCAAAAGAGAAAATTGGAATTTAAAAATGGCATCAATTCCTTCTATTTTATGGACAATCGTGTTAGGCATTCCTCTTGCAACACAAGCAGTAGAAGTTATAGATAATCGAGTTATAGATAATCGTTTTGAGATTTTGGAAAATGGTTCGCAAATTCGTGATATTAAAACCAAATTGATTTGGCAGAGGTGCAGTGTAGGTCAAAAATGGGATGGTATTACCTGTACGGGCAAAGCAAAAAATTTTGCTTTTGATGATGCACGCAACATCGGGGCGGATGGTTGGCGAATTCCTGAAAAAGAAGAATTATTAGGTATAGTGGATGGGCGTGTGCCTAAACCAACTATCAATCATAAGGTATTTCCCAATACACCAGCTTCTGATTTTTGGACTAATACATCCTACCTTTCTTTTACCCCCAAGATGTGGTTTGTCAATTTTGATTTTGGTCTAGCCAGTCATGGTGATATTTATTCACCTTGCGCTGTGCGCTTGGTTCGGACTGATTGAGAGATCGATTCAAAGATTATAAATAATAAATAATAAATAATAGACAACGGGTTGCTTTCTTGCATACTAATATGATGTATTCTTTTATTTCTATGCGCATCGGTTTTAGACTGCTTTGTGCAAGTACCGTTTTCTTTATTTTAAGTTCGCTGGTTTCTTGGGTTTATGCAGAGCCGAGTCGTGAACCGATACTGCGTATTGAAACCGGTGATCATCTTTCAATGATTACACGGGTTTCTGCCGATTCCAGTGGTCGCTGGATTGTCACGGGTTCAGAAGATAAAACGGTTCGGTTATGGGATGCGCATACGGGTTTACCTCTCTCGGTACTGCGTCCACCAATAGGTAAGGATAATTTGGGTGCTATTTATTCTGCCGTCCTATCCCCCGATGGTCGAACTGTGGCAATGGGAGGAAATTCAAATTTTGGTGATGGCACAGGGCATCTCATGCACCTATTTGATCGAATCAGTGCCACTATTCCACCCAAAAGTACCCTGACAGGGTTTGATGCCCCTATTACGCAACTTGCTTGGTCGCCTGATAGCCAACTGATTGCTATGGGTTTGCGACAAGGGGGATTGCGTTTATTTCGCAGAAATCTTCAATTAATGGGTTCCGACCCCGAATACAACGAAGCGGTTTTTGGTGTGGACTTTTCCCGCAGCGGGCGATTGGCCGTTGCCGCTATTGATGGTTCGATTCGCCTCTATCGTTTGGGGCGGAGTGGATTGGAGCGAACTGCACGCTTTGTCGCGCCCGGTGGAAGACCTTATGGTATTGTTTTCTCACCCGATGAAAAGAAAATAGCGATTGGTTATCAAGATACTGCACGAATCGATGTGTTAGATAGTACGACGTTTGACGTGATTCGTCGCATGGATTTGGGTCAAGGTAATCTTGGCAGGGTTGCGTGGTCGGCTGACGGTGAATACTTATTCGCAGCAGGTAGTTATAACCGCAGTGGAAAATTTCCAGTATTGGCATTTCCTCATAAAGGCATGGGGGCTGCAACCGATGCAGGGTATTTTTCCAATACGATTATGTCACTTGCTGCGCTTCCTGAAGGGCGTGTGGTAGCGGCATCGGCAGAACCTAGTTGGGCTGTTTTGAATGGAAACGGTGATCGAATTATTGGTAGTCAATCACAAAATGCCGATTTTCGGGATTTGGGTAGTAGTTTTCGGATAAATGCGGATGCCAGTATGATTTCTTTCCCTCTGCGTGCTGGAGGGGATAATCTGGTATTTGATCTTTATAAGGGCAGTTTAATCCCTTCATCACCTCCAGATAATACGTTATCGCCGATACAAAATGAATTATCCTATGTGGAAAATTGGAAAAATACCACATCGCCCAAAATAGAGGGTAATTTATTACCCATGAAGCAGGGTGAAATTTCACGCAGTCTTGCGATCAATCGAAATGACGGTAGTTTTGTTCTTGGTACCGAATGGTTTGTGCGCCGCTATGCGAAAAATGGCACTCCTATATGGGATCAGCGCAT
>JBDKGR010000004.1:0-45980 GCA_039798085.1 Pseudomonadota bacterium | reverse complement strand
GCGATACGGCGTGCCAAAGTGCGGGCATCGGAATAACCGTTCGCAATCATCCACTTCATCATGGTGATGTTGCTTTGGATGTATTCGATGATCGGCTCTTTGTTCAAATGCACGGAACAACCGGCAGCAGAACGCTCGGCGGATGCGTCAGACAATTCAAATGCTTGTTCCACTTTCAGGTCGGGCAAGCCTTCGATTTCGAGAATGCGACCGGAGAAAATGTTTTTCTTGCCTTTTTTCTCAACGGTCAACAAACCGGACTTGATGGCGTACAAAGGAATAGCGTTCACCAAATCACGCAGGGTAATGCCGGGCTGCATTTCGCCTTTGAAGCGAACCAAAACGGATTCGGGCATATCCAAAGGCATCACGCCTGTGGCTGCCGCAAACGCGACCAAACCAGAACCAGCGGGGAAGCTGATACCGATAGGGAAACGGGTGTGGCTATCGCCGCCTGTACCGACGGTATCGGGCAACAACAAACGGTTCAACCAGCTATGAATCACGCCGTCACCGGGACGCAGGGCAACGCCGCCGCGTGTGCTGATGAAATCGGGCAACTCGTGGTGCATTTTCACATCCACGGGTTTTGGATACGCCGCCGTGTGGCAGAACGATTGCATGACTAAATCGGCACTGAAACCCAAGCAAGCCAAATCTTTCAATTCGTCGCGGGTCATGGGGCCAGTGGTATCCTGTGAACCGACCGAAGTCATTTTGGGTTCGCAATACGTTCCGGGACGCACGCCTTGACCTTCGGGCAGACCGCAAGCGCGACCCACCATTTTTTGTGCCAAGCTGAAACCTTTGCCCGAATCGGCAGGGTTTTGCGGCAAGCGGAACAAGGTGGAAGGAGCCAAGCCCAAGGCTTCACGCGCTTTAGCGGTCAAACCACGACCGATGATGAGGGGAATACGGCCACCCGCACGCACTTCGTCGAACAGCACTTCGCTCTTCACTTGGAAGCTGGCGATTTCTTGACCGTCTTTGAACGCTTTACCTTCGTAGGGACGCAGTTCCACCACATCGCCCATGTTCATTTGGCTTACGTCCAATTCGATTGGCAACGCGCCTGCATCTTCCATGGTGTTGTAGAAAATCGGAGCGATTTTCGTACCGAGGCACACGCCGCCAAAACGTTTGTTGGGAACGTAAGGAATGTCTTCACCGGTGAACCACAACACGGAATTGGTCGCGGATTTGCGGCTAGAACCGGTTCCAACCACGTCACCCACGTAGGCAACCAAGTTTCCGCGAGCGCGGAGGTCTTCGATGAATTTGACGGGGCCGCGTTTGCCATCTTCCTCGGGGGTGATGCCATCGCGTTGGTTTTTCAACATCGCCAATGCGTGCAAGGGGATGTCGGGACGGCTCCACGCATCGGGTGCGGGAGACAAGTCGTCGGTATTGGTTTCGCCCGTTACTTTGAGGATGGAAACGGTGATGCTAGCAGGCACTTCAGGGCGGCTAGTAAACCATTCCGCATCCGCCCAGCTTTGCAATACCGCTTTAGCGAAATCGTTACCTTTGTCGGCTTTTTCTTTCACGTCATGGAATTGGTCAAACATCAACAAGGTGTTTTTCAATCCCGCAGCGGCTTCGGCGGCGACGGTAGCATCGTCCAACAAATCAACCAAGGGGCTGATGTTGTAACCACCCAGCATCGTACCGAGCAATTCGGTAGCGCGTGCGCGGGAGATCAACGAACATACTTCGGTTCCGTGTGCAACGGCAGCGAGGTAGGATGCTTTGACTTTGGCAGCATCGTCCACACCAGCGGGAACGCGATGGGTGATGAGCTCCACCAAGAATGCTTCTTCGCCAGCGGGAGGGGCTTTCAACAGCTCAATCAACTCGGCGGTTTGTTTGGCAGACAGTGGCAGGGGGGGAATGCCCAATGCAGCACGTTCGGCTACATGGTCACGGTAAGTTTTTAGCATGGCGCTTACTCCTTTAATGAACGATGAAAAAACAGCCCGCCCTTGCCCACAGGAGATTTAAGGTGGCAAAAACGGCTTAGGACTTGGGTTGAAGTTTGGGTTTAGGTTTAGGTTTAGGTGTCGATTTAGTAATCGAATCGGATTTTGAACTGCGCGGGGTCGTTTTTTTTTCTTGATATTGGGAGTAATTGACGCACTCATCCGCAATACGACGACCCTCTTTTTGACTCACCAACATGGATTTAGTGGGTAATTGCAACCAGACAATGCCAGCATTTTTATCTTCCAAACGCACAACTCCGGTCGTGGTAGGAACGGGATACAAGGTGTAACGCTTGTTACCACTACCTAACGTGAAACGACCCTTCATACGCACATCGGGTGTAATGCTGACCCTTACACCAAACGCACATTCCAGCACACCTAAACGTACATTGCGTGCGATATTCAACTGCCGGGTAGAAAGCGCATTGGATGCCCCAATAGACGGTTTATTTTTAGCCGTAGCAGTTTTATTTTTGGTATTTTTGGTGTTGGTGCTGGCGTTGGCGTTGGCGTTATTTTTTGATTTAGGTGCTGTTATTTTGGGAACAGCGGCTTTGGGTTTGGCAACGGGAGGATTTTTAGCAGGAGGCGTTGCCTGCCGTGTCGATTTTTTGCGCTGATGTGCGACATTTTCAATCGGTGTATCTTCCACCGTATTGGCAGAATTCGTATTGTTAATCAATTCGGCCGCTAACAACTGACCCGACAACACAAGGAGAATTGCTGGTAAATAACGCTTGATAGCCATCATAGTGAATAGTGAATAGGTAGTTGAATTGGGCTGGGATATTAAAAGTAAGTTTGCACGGATTCGGGCAATGTACACCCTGTCTGGTGCGCACGCTCCAAAACCTGCCAAAAATAACGGTAACTGGCACGGTCGTGCAGCTTACCATTGAAGGCGATAGGAGCCCAATTTTCACTATGTGCTTTTTGTATCACTTTTTGCGCCAATTCCACTTCTTCTATGCTGGGCATAAAGGCACGTAAGATGGGACGAATCTGGTGCGGATGAATACTCCACATCCGGGTATAGCCTAGGCTGGTTGCAGCCGTGTGCGCGGCACGCTCAATAATGCTGGCATCTTGCAATTCGGTCACCACGCAGTGCGATGGAACTTTGCCATACGCATGGCACGCACTGGCAATTTCTAATTTTGCACGAATGACGAGGGGATGTTGAAATTGTTCCATCCCCATCGCGGTGTGGGGGATCGCTCCAGCGTGGGCAGAAACAAAATCCATTAACCCAAAACTGATAGATTCCACACGGGGATGCGCGGCAATTTCAAATGCGCGGTGAACGGCAGCGGGGGATTCAATCAAAACGTGCAAAGGCAAACGAGAACCCATTGCATCCATTGCATCCATTGCAGCGGCAGCTATTGCTACATCGGCTGCCGATTCCACCTTGGGAATCATGATGTACGCCAATGAGGATGCCGCTTGACCCACCACAATTTCAATATCCGATGCAAATGCCGGATGATCAACCGCGTGCAACCGCGCACCAATACGAGGTTTTGCTATATTATTAGTAGCGCTATACGCACTATTGGCGAGCGTTGCAACGGTTTTTGCTTGTTCGATTTCGCTGCCTGTGGGAGCGCCGTCTTCGCAATCGAGTGTGACATCCAACACGCAAACACCGAATTCTTTCATCAATTCTGCTTGCAGTTGGAGGCTTTTCACCATGCGGGCGGGCACTCCGCTGTAGTGATCGCACACCGGTAGCAACCCACGCACGGCCTGTGCGCCTAACAACACATCGCGTGGGTGGGAAGATAAAGGAGTGGAATTCACCAGCAACCTACTTTAGATGAGAGGATTACAGCAAGTGGGCTACGCCAGCTTGTTCGTCTTGCAACTCTTTGAGTGTTTTGTTGATGCACTCTTGGCTGAATTCGTCCACCGACAAGCCTTCTACCAATTTGTATTCGCCGCCTTCGCAGGTTACGGCAAAGCCAAACACGGTGTCGGCGGGGATGCCGTATTGACCGTCGGATGGGATACCCATCGTGACCCATTTACCGTTCGTGCCCAAAGCCCAATCGCGCATGTGGTCGATAGCCGCATTCGCCGCAGAAGCCGCAGAAGATACGCCACGCGCTGCAATGATGGCAGCACCACGTTTGCCCACGGTAGGCAAGAAGGTGTTGGCATTCCAATCGTGGTCGTTAATCATATCTTTGACGCTTTCGCCGTTCACGGTAGCGAAACGGTAGTCTGCATACATGGTGGGGGAGTGGTTGCCCCAAACGACCATGTTTTCGATAGCAGCAACGTCTTTACCAGTTTTAGCAGCCAGTTGGCTCAACGCGCGGTTGTGATCCAAACGCAACATCGCAGTGAAGTTTTTGCGTGGCAGATCGGGGGCGCTCTTCATGGCGATGTAAGCATTGGTGTTTGCGGGGTTGCCAACGACCAAAACTTTCACGTCACGGCTTGCAACGGCGTTCAGTGCTTTACCTTGGGCGGTGAACACTTCAGCATTCACTGCCAACAATTCGGCACGTTCCATGCCGGGACCGCGTGGACGGGAACCGATCAACAAAGCGTAATCCACATCTTTGAATGCGGTCATAGGGTCGCTGTGCGCTTCCATGCCAGCCAGCAAGGGGAATGCGCAATCTTCCAATTCCATCATCACGCCTTTGAGGGCTTGTTGGGCTTTCTCAACGGGGATTTCCAACAAACTTAAAACAACGGGTTGATCCTTACCCAGCATTTCGCCCGAGGCGATGCGAAACAAAATTGCGTATCCAATTTGACCGGCTGCTCCGGTGACGGCTACGCGAACGGGCTTTTTGCTCATGGTGATTACTCCTGAAGTGGTGAAAAGTGGTGAAAGGTTGAGAAAGTTTGCGAAAGTTTGGAAAAGGTGGTGAAAAAAGCAAGGACACCGTACAAAACTGCGGGGAAGTTTACCGCTGAAATTGCCTCAAAATCCATTTGTCTTATGTCTTATATAAGATATGATTGAGAAAAATTCAACAACTGACACAACGCTGACTTTTTCGTCTATTTCCTCCATGTCTGTACCGCCGATTCCTGCCTTTAGTCCGCTTTATCAGCAAATCAAGATGCTGATGCTGCAAAGCCTGCAATCGGGTGAATGGAAGCCGAGTTCTGCCATCCCCAGTGAGATGGAATTGGCAGCGCGTTTCAAGGTCAGCCAAGGCACGGTGCGCAAAGCGATTGATGAATTGGCGGCTGAAAATTTGTTGGTGCGTCGCCAAGGGCGGGGAACCTTTGTCGCCACCCATGCCGAGCACCAAATCCAATACCGTTTTTTGAAATTGATTCCAGACACGGGTGATTTCACCAGCGAAGGTCCTGCACAGCGACAAATTATTGATTGCAAGCGTATCCGTGCATCGGCGGATACGGCGCGTGCTTTAGCCATTCGTGCGGGGGAATCGGTTTTACAAGTGCGCCGCGTTCTTTCTTTTGCCAACGAACCGACAATTTTGGAAGATATTTGGCTTCCCGCCACGCCTTTCAAAGGATTGACTGCCGAACGCCTGCGTGATTACAACGGCCCGATGTACGCGCTGTTTGAAACCGAGTTCGATGTCCGCATGGTGCGTGCTGAAGAAAAAATCCGCGCCGTTTTCCCGGATGCCGAACAGAGTGCGTTGCTGCGAATCACCCCCCAAACCCCGTTACTGAGTGTGGAGCGCATTGCCTACACCTATAGCGATTTTCCAATGGAGTTGCGCCGAGGTCTCTACCTGACCAGTACCCACCACTATCGCAATGCTTTGAGCTAGCCCTTAACCTTGCCTTGCCTTGCCTTTCACCGTTAACTTCCTTTAATTTAATTGATATGTACCCGCTATGTTGCTTATATATCCCTTGTATGAAAGTCCAGTGTCAGCATATTACAGTGCAATAGAATTTGCACGGATCAACGCAACAGTTCACAACAGTGCATAACAGTTCACAACTGTTTCAGCCAAAAATTACCCATTGGTTACATCCAGAAAGTAGAAAGCCCCCTTCATGTCTGAACCGCAAAAAGCTCCTCGCCCCAAACGTCCAGAGTTTCGTAACATCAACGCTCTTAACGATTTACCGGGTTACCGTTTCCCCTTAGCCGCCATTGTCTCGGGTATGCACCGTGCCAGTGGCTTGGTTTTGTTCTTGGCAATGCCCTTTATTATTTGGATGTTTGACACTTCCGTTAGCTCGGAATTTTCGTTTTCCCGCTTCTCGGCTGCTTTGCAAAATCCGCTGGTGAAGTTGATCGCATTGGGTCTGATTTGGGCGTACCTTCACCACTTTTTTGCGGGTATTCGCCACATCCGTATGGACATCTTTCACACCGTATCCAAAGAATGCGGTAAATCCAGCGCACGTACTACCTTGATTTTGAGTCTGGGTTTGACCGCAGTGCTGGGTGCGAAATTGTTTGGTTTGTATTAAAAATTAAAGGGAACATCCTATGTCGGTTAATTTTGGATCGAGGCGCTTGGTCGTAGGCGCTCATTACGGTTTGCGTGATTGGCTTGCCCAGCGGGTTACAGGTGCCATCATGGCTCTGTTTACGGTGTTGGTAGTTGCACAGGTATTGCTCATCAGTGGGCCTATTGGTTACGAGCAATGGTCTGGTATTTTTTCCGCCCAATGGATGAAAACTTTGACGTTCAGTGTGATTATTTCCCTGCTGTACCACGCTTGGGTAGGGATGCGTGAAATTGCGATGGATTATGTGAAATCCGTGTATCCCCGCCTTGCCTTTCAAGTGTTTGCCATTGTCTGGATCGTGGGCTGTGCGGGATGGGCTATCCAGGTTCTCTGGCGTCTTTAACCAACACCCAATCAACACCAATAATAAGGCTAACTTATGACCTTCTCTGCTTCTCAAGTTACCACCCGCAAGTTTGACGTTGTTATCGTCGGTGCGGGTGGCTCTGGAATGCGTGCTTCTTTGCAGCTTGCGCGTGCTGGCTTAAATGTTGCCGTTTTGAGTAAAGTGTTCCCCACCCGTTCGCATACCGTTGCCGCACAAGGAGGCATTGGCGCTTCGTTGGGCAATATGAATGAGGATAACTGGCACTACCATTTTTACGACACCATCAAGGGTTCGGACTGGTTGGGCGACCAAGACGCTATCGAGTTCATGTGCCGCGAAGCACCCAAAGTGGTATACGACCTAGAGCACATGGGTATGCCGTTTGACCGCAATGCCGATGGTACGATTTACCAACGTCCCTTTGGCGGTCACACTGCCAACTATGGCGAAAAAGCGGTAGAACGTGCTTGTGCGGCGGCGGATCGTACCGGTCATGCCATGCTGCATACGCTCTACCAAAAAAATGTGGAAGCCAAAACCAGCTTCTTCGTCGAATGGATGGCGCTCGATTTGATTCGTGATGACGAAGGCGATGTCGTCGGTGTAACCGCGTTGGAAATGGAAACGGGCGATGTGCATATCTTGCACGCCAAAACCGTTTTGCTGGCAACCGGTGGTGCAGGACGCATTTTTGCCGCATCGACCAATGCCTTTATCAATACCGGCGATGGCTTGGGTATGGCTGCGCGTGCAGGCATTCCATTGCAAGATATGGAATTCTGGCAATTCCATCCTACAGGCGTAGCCGGTGCTGGCGTGTTGCTGACCGAAGGTTGCCGTGGCGAAGGCGCTATTTTGCTCAATAGCAATGGCGAGCGTTTCATGGAGCGTTATGCGCCTACCTTGAAAGATTTGGCTCCCCGCGATTTCGTCTCCCGTTCGATGGATCAAGAAATCAAAGAAGGTCGCGGCTGTGGCCCGAACAAAGATTATGTGTTACTGAAACTCGATCATTTGGGTGCAGAGACTATCCACAAACGCCTGCCCTCGGTGTACGAAATTGGGGTCAATTTCGCCAATGTGGATATTACGCGCGAGCCGATTCCCGTTGTTCCTACCATTCACTACCAAATGGGTGGTATCCCTACCAACATCAATGGTCAGGTGGTTGTGCCTAACGGTAGCATCCCCAACGCTATAGTGAATGGACTTTATGCTGTGGGCGAATGCTCTTGCGTGAGCGTTCACGGTGCGAATCGTTTGGGTACCAATTCGCTTTTGGATTTGCTGGTGTTTGGTCGTGCAGCGGGCAACCACATTGTAGAGTTTGCTAGCAAAACGAAAGCACACAAACCCCTGCCAGCGAATGCCGCTGATCGCACTTTGGCACGTTTGAATCGCTTGGAACAAACCAGTAGCGGTGAGTATGCCCAAGATGTGGCAGATGACTTGCGTGCCTCTATGCAGCTTCATGCGGGGGTGTTCCGTACCCAAGCCAGTTTGGATCAAGGCGTGGTCAAAATCGCCGAATTGCGCAAGCGTGTGCAAGCGATTACATTGAAAGACAAATCCAAAGTATTCAATACTGCACGTATTGAAGCGTTGGAAGTGGACAATTTGATTGAAGCGGCGCAAGCCACTATTGTGTCGGCAGCGGCGCGACATGAAAGTCGTGGAGCGCATACGGTGGATGACTATGGTGATACCGCAGAGTATCCCAATGGTCGTAACGATGTCGAATGGCACAAACACACCTTGTGGCATAGCGCAAGCAACTCCCTCAGCTACAAGCCCGTACAAATGAAACCGCTGACGGTTGATTCCGTGCCGCTCAAAGTGAGGACTTTCTAAATCATGACCAAACGCACTTTTTCTATTTACCGCTACGATCCCGATAAAGATAGCAAGCCTTATATGCAAACCATCGAGGTGGAACTCGATGGAAATGAGCGTATGTTGTTGGATGCTTTGATGAAACTCAAAGCATTAGACCCCACTATTTCCTTCCGCCGCTCGTGCCGCGAAGGGGTTTGTGGTTCGGATGCCATGAACATCAATGGTAAAAATGGTTTGGCTTGCCTGACCAATATGCGCACATTGCCCGGAATAATTGTGTTGAAGCCATTGCCCGGTCTGCCCGTGATCCGCGATTTGATCGTGGATATGACGCAATTCTTCAAACAATACAACTCGATCAAACCGTATCTCATTAACGAGACAGTGCCTCCCGAGAAAGAGCGTCTGCAAAGCCCGGAAGAACGTGAAGTCTTGAATGGTTTGTACGAGTGTATTTTGTGCGCAAGCTGCTCAACCAGTTGCCCTAGCTTTTGGTGGAATCCTGATAAGTTCGTAGGCCCAGCGGGTCTGTTGCAGGCTTACCGCTTCTTGGCGGATAGCCGCGATCAAGCCACCGGAGCGCGTCTGGATAATTTAGAAGACCCTTATCGCTTGTTCCGTTGCCATACCATTATGAATTGCGTGGATGTTTGTCCTAAAGGATTGAACCCCACCAAGGCGATTGGCAAGATCAAAGAAATGCTGTTAATTCGCACTATTTAATATGCACGATGTCAATCATCAATTGTTGGACGAGCGGGCGCTGAGTAAGTTGAAATGGCGCTGCCGTCGGGGTTTGTTGGAAAACGATTTATTTATTGATCGGTTTTTTAAGCAATTCGAGCAAACGCTTACGGTGGGGCAAGCAAACGCACTGGGGCAATTGATGGATTTGAGCGATAACGATTTGCTAGATGTATTGCTAGAGCGTAAACCATTGGATGTAGTCGCCACGCCCGATTTGCCCTTGGTTTGCGAGGATGTGCAAGAAGTTTTAGGTATGTTGAAAACTAAACCGTTAACCCAACCCAATTAACCCATTGAAAGGTTCAAAATGAAACTAGCAAACAATAAGGCCACGCTGTCCTTCAGCAACGGCAGCCCCAGCGTTGAGCTACCGGTTTATCAAGGCAGTATCGGCCCTGATGTCATTGATATTCGCAAACTCTACGGTCAAACCGGGATGTTCACGTATGACCCGGGCTTTCTTTCCACCGCATCTTGCCAGTCGGCTATCACTTATATTGATGGCGACAAAGGTGAACTGCTCTATCGCGGTTACCCCATTGAGCAACTGGCCGTGAATTGTGATTATTTGGATACGTGCTATCTGTTGCTCAAAGGTAATCTTCCCGACCCCACACAGCGCAAAGATTTTCATGGTCTCATTACCAACCACACCATGGTGAATGAGCAAATGCAATTTTTCTTGCGTGGCTTCCGTCGTGATGCCCATCCTATGGCGGTATTAACGGGTTTGGTGGGGGCTATGTCGGCGTTTTACCACGATAGCACCGACATCAACAACCCTGAGCATCGCCAGATTGCAGCGGTGCGTTTGATTGCCAAAATGCCTACTTTGGTGGCGATGGCGTACAAATACGGTTGTGGTCAGCCTTTTATCTATCCACAAAACGATTTGAGCTACGCGGGTAATTTCTTGCGCATGATGTTTGCCACACCTTGTGCCGATTACAAAGTCAATCCCGTTATTGAGCGTGCGTTGGATCGTATTTTCATCCTCCATGCGGATCACGAGCAAAATGCTTCGACTTCTACCGTGCGTTTGTGTGGTAGTTCCGGTACGAATCCCTTTGCAGCGATCGCAGCGGGTGTGGCGTGCTTGTGGGGTCCCGCCCACGGTGGTGCGAACGAAGCCTGCTTGAATATGTTGGAAGACATTCAGCGCAACGGCGGTCTCGCCAAAGTGGGACACTTCATGGAGCAGGTCAAAGACAAAAATTCCGGTGTCAAGCTCATGGGCTTTGGTCACCGTGTTTACAAAAACTACGACCCCCGTGCCAAACTCATGCAAGAAACGTGTAACGAAGTATTGGCGGAATTGGGCTTGGAAAATGATCCCATGTTCAAACTCGCCAAAGAGTTGGAAAAAATCGCGTTGGAAGACGATTACTTCGTCAGCCGCAAACTGTACCCCAATGTGGATTTTTACTCAGGTATCGTGCAACGTGCTATTGGTATTCCCGTCAATTTGTTCACCGGTATTTTTGCTTTGGCACGTACAGTAGGCTGGATTGCCCAGTTGAACGAGATGATTAGCGATCCTGAATACAAAATTGGTCGTCCACGCCAGTTGTTCACGGGTTCTGAGCACCGCAACATCTAAGCGTTTAAACGTTTAACGATGTAAGCCTATCGAAATTGAAACAATCGAAGCAGCCTTCAGAGGCTCGAACTTGAAGTACCATTCAAGTTCGAGCTTTTTTTATTTGTATTGGCTTTTTTGAGAATTTTCATGGCTACTGTTGACTCTATTCCGTCTGAAATTCAAACGATCGCGCTTCCGGGATTGGGACGTGCCTTAATTGCAGCAAAAAAATTAGAGCAAAAAGCGGCAGAAGACATTTACCGCAAAGCATTGACCAGTAAAAACAGTTTTATTGCAGAGTTGATTGGGTCGGGTGCCGTATCAGCCTTCGATTTGGCGCATACGTTATCCTCTACATTCTCTGCACCTCTATTGGATTTGAATGCCATTGATCCATCCAAGCTACCCAAAGGTTTGTTGGATACGAAAATTTGCGTTGACTATCGGGTTTTGGTGTTGAGCAAGCGTGCCAATAAATTGATTGTGGCAACGGCTGACCCCTCCGATCAAGCTGCGGCAGAAAAAATCAAATTTTCCACCCAGTTGGGCGTAGATTGGGTGATTGCCGAGTACGACAAATTATCCAAATTGGTAGAAGCCGGTGCGGTTACGACATCCGAGGCGATGGAACACATCATCGGTGGCGATTTTGAATTTGAAGATATTCCCGCAGAGCAACCCGATGCAGAAGAGGAAAAAGCAACTGCCGATGTAGAAGATGCCCCCATCGTCAAATTTTTGCACAAAATGCTGATGGATGCGTTCACTATGCGGGCATCCGATTTGCATTTTGAACCCTACGAGCATACGTACCGCGTGCGTTTTCGGATTGACGGTGAGTTGCGTGAGATTACATCCCCCCCGATTGCGATTAAAGATAAATTGGCTTCCCGCATTAAAGTTATCTCGCGCATGGACATTTCGGAAAAACGTATTCCACAAGATGGTCGAATGAAATTGAAAATGGGGCCAGACCGTGTGATTGACTTCCGTGTTAGTACACTGCCTACCTTGTTTGGTGAAAAAATCGTTATTCGTATTCTCGACCCCAGCAGTGCCAAGTTGGGTATTGATGCTTTGGGATACGATAAAGAAGAAAAAGATCGCCTACTCAAAGCCATTGAGCGCCCTTACGGTATGATTTTGGTGACAGGTCCTACGGGTTCGGGGAAGACGGTTTCTCTTTACACCTGTTTGAATTTGCTCAATAAACCCGGTGTCAATATCGCCACAGCGGAAGATCCCTCCGAGATTAACTTACCCGGTGTCAATCAAGTGAATGTGAACGATAAAGCGGGGCTGACCTTTGCCGCCGCACTGAAATCGTTTCTTCGCCAAGACCCCGATATTATTATGGTGGGGGAGATTCGTGATTTAGAAACAGCGGATATTTCGATTAAAGCTGCGCAAACGGGACACATGGTTTTATCCACCTTGCATACCAATGATGCGCCGGGCACTTTGACGCGGATGCGCAATATGGGGATTGCAGCATTCAATATCGCCTCCAGCGTAATTTTAATTACAGCACAACGTTTGGCTCGCCGACTTTGTTTGGCTTGCAAAGAACCGATTGATTTACCCGAGTCGGTATTATTAGAGGCAGGTTTCAAACCCTCCGAATTAGATGGAACTTGGCAACCTTACCGTCCAGTCGGTTGTCCGGCATGCAATAACGGGTACAAGGGGCGTGTGGGTATTTATCAAGTAATGCCGATTAGTGAAGAAATCCAACGCCTTATTCTGAAAGATGCGAGTGCAATGGATATTGCCAAACAAGCAGAATTAGATGGTGTTCGGTCTCTACGGCAATCGGGCTTACTCAAAGTGAGGCAAGGACTAACTTCATTGGAAGAAGTATTGTCTTGCACGAACGAATAATAAAAATTAAAGGATTATTCATATGGCAACCGCTCAATCCAGCAAAGGCAACAAAAGCAATAAAGGCAGTAGCAAAGATACCAGCAAAGAAGTGGTATTTGAATGGGAAGGGAAAGACCGCAATGGTAAACAGGTACGGGGTGAAATTCGTGCCACAGGTGAAAATCAAGTTAAATCCACTTTAAGACGGCAGGGGGTTATACCGACCAAAATCAGCAAACGCAAAATGCGTTCAGGTTCTTCGATCAAACCTAAAGATTTAGCGATTTTTACCCGCCAACTCGCAACCATGATGAAAGCGGGTGTGCCATTATTGCAGGCATTTGATATTGTGGGGCGAGGTAATCCCAATCCCAGTGTGACTAAATTATTGAATGACATCCGTACCGATGTGGAAACCGGAACCTCTTTGAGTGCCGCATTTAGAAAATACCCTTTATATTTTAATACGTTGTACTGTAACTTGGTTGAAGCAGGGGAATCGGCTGGTATTTTGGATCAATTATTAGATCGGCTTGCGGTTTATATGGAGAAAACCGAAGCGATTAAATCAAAAATTAAATCGGCTTTAATGTACCCTATTTCGGTATTGATTGTTGCTTTTGTAGTGGTGGCCGTTATCATGATTTTTGTCATTCCATCCTTTAAGAAAGTATTTGAATCATTTGGAGGTGATTTACCGGGTCCTACTTTAGCGGTGATTGCGTTGAGTGAAATTTTTACAGCTTATTGGTATTTGATTTTTGGTGGAATTGGTGGGGGGGTCTATTTCTTTTTAGAATCATGGAAACGCAGTAAAAAGATGCAAATGTTCATGGATAGGATCATGCTAAAAATGCCTATATTTGGTGTATTGGTAGAAAAATCCACCATTGCACGTTGGACACGTACTTTATCTACCATGTTTGCTGCGGGTGTTCCGTTGGTTGAGGCACTGGATTCGGTGGGGGGGGCATCGGGTAATTATGTTTATACGATTGCTACCACCAAAATACAGCAAGAGGTATCTATGGGAACTTCTTTAACCACGGCAATGGCAAGTGCCAATCTTTTTCCACCAATGGTTTTGCAAATGTGTGCCATTGGGGAAGAATCGGGTTCGATTGACCATATGCTAGGTAAGGCAGCCGATTTTTATGAAGCCGAAGTAGACGATATGGTAGCGGGTATTTCCAGTTTAATGGAACCTATTATTATCGTGGTACTGGGTGGTCTTATTGGCGGCATCGTTGTTGCGATGTACCTTCCTATTTTCAAAATTGGTCAAGTGGTGTAAAGGTGCTTAATATGCCAGAGATGCAATGGATCAATGCCGTAATTTTCGCTATATTTGGTTTAACCATTGGTAGTTTCTTAAACGTAGTGATTTACCGATTACCCAAAATGATGGAGCGACAATGGGCGGTAGAGTGTGCTGAATTATCAGGTAAACCCGTTGCAGATATTCCGCCATTTAATCTCATGATTCCCCGCTCGCGCTGTCCACATTGTGGGCATGGCATTCAATGGTATGAAAATATCCCTGTATTGAGTTATGTTTTGCTATTGCGTGGGTGTTGTTCTAGTTGCAAAGCGCCTATTAGCATACGTTATCCTTTAATTGAAACCATGTGTGCTGCTTTATTTTTTGCTTGTGCATGGCGTTGGGGGTATTCCATTCAAGCGGTAATATGGTGTATTTTTTGCGCTACATTATTAACGTTAACCATGATAGATTGGGATACCACGTTATTGCCCGATGATTTAACCTTGCCTTTGTTGTGGCTCGGTTTGGTTGCCGCAGCGATGGAATGGATTCCGGTAGGATTAAAAAATGCTTTTTGGGGGGCAGTGGCGGGTTATATGTCGCTGTGGCTGATTTATTGGGCATTTAAATTGGCAACAGGCAAAGAAGGTATGGGGTATGGAGATTTCAAACTCTATGCCGCACTGGGTGCGTGGTTTGGCTGGCAAGCCTTGATTCCTATCATATTGATAGCAGCCATCGTAGGCGCGGTGGTCGGTATAGCGATGAAGATCAACAGTTCCTTGCGTGAAGGGGGCTATGTGCCGTTTGGACCTTTCCTTTCCGGTGCAGGTTTTATCACCCTGTATTTCGGTCCCAGTTATTTGGTTTCCCGATTTATTCTGTGAAGATTAAATTATTAAATTAATAAATGATTAAAATTGGTTTAACAGGGGGAATCGGAAGCGGAAAAAGCACGGTTGCCCACAGGTTGCAATACCTTGGTTTTCCGATTATTGATGCCGATGCCATTTCCCGCAGCACCACCCAGCCGCACGGTGCAGCAATGGAAGCAATCCAAAATACCTTTGGGGCGGCAATGCTGACCTCTGAAGGGGCGTTGGATCGCAACAAAATGCGTGATTTAATTTACACCAATCCCGATGCCAAATACCAATTAGAAAACATTATTCATCCCTTGGTTTGGAAAGAAATTAATGCGCAAGAAAAATTAGCACTAGCACAAATGCAGGGTGTTGATTGCATTATTTACGATATTCCGTTATTGGTGGAAAGTAAAAAATGGCAAGATTATGTCGATACGATTCTCGTGATTGATTGTTCCCCTGCCACCCAAATTGCCCGTGTGTGTGCTCGTAATGGACTCTCGGAAATCGAGGTTCAGCGCATCATCGCCGCCCAAGCCCCGCGTGAATTGCGGCTTGCTTGCGCGGATGTCGTTATCTGCAATGACGGCGTTTCCTTCGATGAATTGAATGCCCAAGTGAGCGCTTTTGTCTCCCGAATTGCCCAATATCGCCCATAATTGACATTGACGTAAACGTCAATTTTCAAAGCAACTTCAAAGAAGCAACAGGAGCAAAAAAATGGATATTGCAGGCAAAGTTTTCATCGTAACCGGTGGTGCATCGGGCTTGGGCGAAGGCACCGCGCGGATGCTGGCGGGTAAAGGCGCTACGGTCGTGATTGCCGATATGCAGGATGCCAAAGGCGAAGCGGTTGCCGCTGAAATCGGTGGTGCATTTGTGCATTGCGATGTGAGCCAAGAAGCCGATGGGCAAGCGGTGGTTGCCAAAGCCGTATCGCTGGGCAAATTGATGGGCTTGGTGAATTGTGCGGGCATTGCTCCGGCTGAAAAAGTCGTGGGCAAAAACGGGGCGCATAGTTTGGCGACGTTTAACAAAACCATCACGGTCAATTTGATTGGCAGCTTCAATATGATTCGTTTGGCAGCCGAGGCAATGTCCAAAAACACCCCTGAATCGACAGGCGAGCGTGGCGTGTTGATTTCGACCGCTTCGGTGGCGGCTTACGATGGTCAAATGGGGCAGGCGGCATACAGCGCTTCTAAAGGCGGTGTGGTCGGCATGACCTTGCCGATTGCCCGCGATTTGGCACGCAATGGCATCCGCAATATGACGATTGCCCCGGGCATTTTTGGCACGCCTATGGTGTTTGGTATGCCGCAGGAAGTGCAAGACGCGCTGGGCGCAGCCGTTCCCTTTCCATCCCGTTTGGGTACGCCGCAGGATTACGCCAAGCTGGTGCAGCATATTGTGGAAAATGAAATGCTCAATGGCGAGGTAATTCGTTTAGATGGTGCGATTCGCCTTGCCCCTCGGTGAATAGAATTACCCTTTTAATTTGCCTTTTAGCAACCCAACGAGAATCAGTATGACCAACGAAGAAATTCTTGCCCAGTACGGCCCGCGTGAAGCGATGGAGTACGATGTAGTGATTGTGGGCGGTGGCCCAGCCGGACTAGCCACTGCGATTCGCATCAAACAACGCGCAGCCGAGACGGGGAAGGAAGTCTCGGTCATCGTACTGGAAAAAGGAGCCGAACCCGGGGCGCATATTCTCTCCGGTGCGGTGTTTGATCCTAAAGTTCTGACGGAACTCATCCCCAACTGGAAAGAATTGGGCGCACCGCTGAACCAGCCAGTGACGGATGAAGCCATGATCATGATGAGCGAAACATCCGCGTTTCGCATTCCCAACTTTTTGTTGCCCGAATGTTCGCAAAACCACGGCAATTACATCATCAGCTTGGGCGCATTGACGGCATGGATGGCGCAACAAGCCGAAGGTTTGGGTGTAGAGATATTCCCCGGCTTTGCCGCCGCCGAGGTGCTGTACAACGCCGATGCCGATGGCTCGGTCAAAGGCGTGGCAACGGGCAATATGGGCGTGGGCAAGGATGGTAATCCTAGCGATAGCTTCCAAATCGGCATGGAACTGCTGGGCAAATACACCGTGTTTGCTGAAGGCGCACGCGGGCATTTGGGCAAGCAAGTGATTGCGAAATACAAGCTCGATGCGGGTAAAGATTCGCAGAGCTTTGGTATCGGCGTGAAAGAGGTTTGGGAAATAGACCCCAGCACCCACCGCCACGAACCCGGGCTGGTGCTGCATAGCGCGGGCTGGCCGATGGACGATGCTACCTACGGCGGTGCATTTTTGTACCACATGGAAGATAACAAAATCGCATTGGGCTTTATTACCGGATTGGCATACCAAAATCCGTATCTCAGCCCGTTTGAAGAATTCCAGCGCTGGAAAGCCCATCCCAATATCCGTTACTACTTTGAAAATGCAGCGGGTGAAGTCACGGCTCAACGCTTGTCGTATGGTGCGCGTGCCATCAATGCCAGCGGCATTTTGGCGTTGCCCAAAACCGTGTTCCCCGGTGGTGCATTGGTGGGGTGCGATGCAGGTTATCTCAATGTAAGCCGCATCAAAGGGTCGCATAGTGCGATTAAATCTGGAATGTTGGCAGCCGATGCCGCCTTCGATGCCGTGGTTGCGGGTCGTCAGCACGATGAATTAAGCGCCTACCCCGAAGCCTTTGAAAAGAGCTGGTTGTACGAAGAGTTGTACAAAGATCGCAACTTCAAAACATGGTTCAAACACGGTTTGACGGTGGCTACGCTGATGAATGGCATTGAGCAATTTGCGCTGCGTGGCAAAGCGCCGTGGACGTTGCATCGCAACAAGCCCGATCATGCGTATTTGAAACCCGCCGCCGAATGCAAACCGATTGATTATCCAAAACCCGATGGTAAATTGACGTTTGATCGCCTCTCCAGCGTGTTCATCAGCAATGCGAACCACGAGGAAAATCAGCCCTCGCATTTGACCTTGAAGGATGCTAGCGTGCCGGTAGCGGTGAATCTGGCAAAGTTTGCGGGTTTAGAGGCCCGTTATTGCCCCGCCGGTGTGTACGAGTTTGTGAAGAATGATGACAATACCGACAGGCTGCAAATTAACGCGCAAAACTGCGTGCATTGCAAAACCTGTGATATTAAAGACCCGACCCAGAACATCGTCTGGGTCACCCCCGAAGGTGGGGGCGGGCCGAATTACGCGGGAATGTAAGAATCGAAATTACGCTTTCGCCGCTTTTTCGTAGTTAGCCATGCCGTCCACGATTTCCTTCTTGGCGGATTCTGAACCTTCCCAGCCCAGCACTTTGACCCATTTATTGGGTTCCAAATCTTTGTAATGTTCAAAGAAGTGGGCGATGGTTTTCAAACGCAAAGGATTCAAATCCTCGGGTTGTTGCCAACGGTCGTACAAGGTAGTGAGTTTGCTGATTGGAACGGCAAGCACTTTGCCATCTACGCCCGCTTCGTCTTCCATCATCAAAATGCCGATGGGGCGGCACGTTACCACCACACCGGGCAGCAAAGGAACGGGTGTAATTACCAACACATCCACAGGGTCGCCGTCGCCCGACAGAGTTTGGGGCACATAGCCGTAGTTGGCGGGGTAGTGCATGGCGGTGCTCATGAAACGATCCACAAAAATCGCGCCCGTTTCTTTATCCACTTCGTACTTGATGGGGTCAGCGTTCATCGGGATTTCAATCACGACATTGAACGCTTCAGGCGCTTTCTTGCCAGCGGGAACTTTTTCAAAGGACATGGTTTTTTCTTTCTCTTAAAAAATTATGGTAGGGTCAAGATTTACCCTCATTTTACTGACGCGGCTCTTGCACCATCATGGCACATCTTATTGACACCCGTAATCGTCCCTTGCGTGATTTGCGCATCAGCGTAACCGACCGTTGCAATTTTCGCTGCAACTACTGTATGCCGAAGGAGGTTTTTGGCAATGATTATCGCTATCTTCCCCATTCTTCCTTGCTAACCTTTGAAGAGATTACACGTATTGCTACTATTTTTGTAGCGCAAGGTGTACAGAAGATAAGGCTTACAGGCGGAGAACCGTTATTACGCAAAGATGTAGAGCATCTAATCAAACAACTCTCAACGCTGCGCACGCCCGAAGGCAAGGCGTTGGATTTGACGCTTACTACCAACGGTTCGCTGCTGCAACGCAAAGCCAAGGCGCTCAAAGCGGCGGGTTTGAAGCGCGTCACCGTGAGTTTAGATGGTTTGGATGATGCGATTTTCCGCCGCATGAACGATGTCGATTTTCCCGTTGCCGATGTGTTAGCGGGCATCGCCGCCGCGCAGGATGCCGGATTGGAAAATATCAAAATCAATATGGTGGTGAAGCGCGGCACGAATGAAAACCAAATTATCCCGATGGCACGCCACTTTCGGGGCACGGGTCTCACGCTGCGTTTCATCGAATACATGGACGTGGGCGTAACCAACGGCTGGTGCATGGATGAAGTGATGCCCTCGCGCGATGTCATTCAATTGCTGCAAACCGAATTTCCCTTGGTGCCGCTTGAACCCAATAATGCGGGCGAAACCGCGCAACGCTGGGGTTATGCGGATGGGTCGGGTGAAATTGGGGTGATTAGCAGCGTGACGCAGGCGTTTTGCGGTGATTGCAACCGCGCCCGCTTGTCCACCGAAGGGCAGCTTTATCTTTGCCTATTCGCCGCACAGGGCTATGATTTTCGTAGCATCTTACGCAATGGGGGCAACGATCAGGAGGTAATTGACTTACTTTCTAGCGTTTGGAAAAATCGCGCAGATCGTTATTCGGAATTGCGCAACACCCCATCCGCACGTACCGTCATTCCGATTAAACAGCGGGTGGAAATGAGTTATATCGGGGGGTGAAAAGTACAATCCCACCACAACCATAACGAATTTTGAAGGAATCAACGTGGCAGGACATAGCAAATGGGCGAATATCCAACATCGTAAAGGTCGCCAAGATGAGAAACGCGGGAAAATTTGGACGCGCATCATCCGTGAAATCACCGTTGCCGCGCGTGCGGGTGGGGGCGATGTGAGTGCGAATCCGCGTCTGCGTTTGGCAATCGAAAAAGCCAAAGCCGCCAATATGCCCGCTGATCGGGTCAAATACAACATCGACAAAGCCACAGGCAATGCCGAGGGCGTGAGCTACGAAGAAATTCGCTACGAAGGCTACGGCATTGGCGGCGCGGCGATTGTGGTGGATACCATGACCGATAACCGCGTTCGCACGGTGGCGGAAGTGCGCCACGCATTCAGCAAACACGGCGGCAATATGGGTACGGAAGGCTCGGTGGTGTTTCAATTCAAACACTGCGGGCAACTGGTTTTCGCTCCTGGAACGGATGAAGACAAAGTGATGGAAATCGCCCTCGAAGCCGGTGCAGAAGATGTCGTGACCGATGCCGATGGCGCTATCGAAGTATTAACCAGTCCATCCGATTACGAAGCCGTTAAACGCGCTCTCGAAGCCGCTGGTTTGCACGCCGAAATAGCAAGCGTGACGATGCGGGCGGAAAACACCATCGAACTCAGTCCCGATGATGCTGCCAAAATGCAACGCCTATTAGATGTATTAGAAGACTTGGACGATACCCAAGAGATTTACCACAACGCAGCTTTATAAACATTATGAAAAGCATGAACGTATTAGTGATTGGCGGCGGCGGACGTGAGCACGCTATGGCTTGGAAGTTGGCGCAATCCAACCATGTACAGCAAGTGTATGTAGCCCCCGGTAATGGCGGCACGGCATTGGATTCCAAGCTGAAAAATATCCCGATTACGGATGTCGTCGCGCTGCGCGAATGGGCGCAAGCCAACCATATTGGATTGACGCTGGTCGGGCCTGAAGCGCCTCTGGCCGCCGGTGTAGTCGATGAATTCCGTGCCCACAAAATGCGCATTTTTGGTCCAACCAAGGCGGCGGCGCAGTTGGAAAGCTCAAAAGCCTTTTCCAAAGCCTTTATGAAGCGCCACCACATTCCCACTGCCGAATACGAAGCGTTTACCGATTCAGTCGCCGCACACGCGTATGTCGATCAAAAAGGTGCTCCGATTGTTATCAAAGCGGACGGATTGGCGGCGGGCAAAGGCGTAGTCGTGGCAATGAGTTTGGAAGAAGCCCATGCGGCGATTGATTTCATGCTGATTGGCAACGCGCTGGGCGTGGTGCATAACGCGGGTGAAGATGGGCAAGCCGTGCCGCGCGTGGTCATCGAAGAATTCTTGGAAGGCGAAGAAGCCAGCTTTATGGTGATGTGCGATGGCAAATCGGTCGTCGCGCTGGCAACCAGCCAAGATCACAAACGCTTGCTCGATAACGACCAAGGCCCGAACACGGGCGGTATGGGCGCGTATTCGCCTGCTCCGGTGGTTACGCCCGAAGTCCATGCACGGGCAATGCGTGAAATCATTGTGCCCACGCTCAAAGGCATGGAGCAAGACGGTATCCCCTACACCGGATTCCTCTACGCGGGGCTGATGATTGACCCGCAAGGCAAAGTCAAAACCTTGGAATTCAACTGCCGCATGGGTGATCCCGAAACGCAGCCCATTTTGATGCGCTTGAAATCCGATTTTGTCGAATTAGTCTGGGCGGCCACCGAAGCGGGCGGTTTGGAAAATAAGGAACTGGAATGGGATCGCCGTTCTGCGTTGGGTGTGGTGTTGGCTGCGGCGGGTTATCCGCTGCAACCGCGCAAGGGCGATGTCATTCGCGGCTTGTTGGAAACGCATAACGATGCAATGGTTTTTCACGCCGGAACCGAATGGGTGGCAGAAGGCGTGCGTACCAGCGGTGGACGGGTTTTGTGCGTCACGGCGTTGGGTGAAAGCGTGAAAAGCGCACGCCAAGCCGCTTACGATGCAATCCAGGCCATTCAGTTCGATGGGATGCAATACCGCCATGACATTGCATACCGTGCTATCAAATAAATAAGTAAATCAAATAAATAAAAAAATAAAAAAATAAAAAGGTTGTTTTTATGACTTCTACCGAATCCGTCCGTGCTTACTTAATTGGCTTGCAAGCGAACATCACGAACACCATTGAACGCATGGAGGCGGTGGATGGAAAGGCTACGTTTCTCTCCGAAGCGTGGGAAAAAGCACCCAACGAACCCCTCCAAGGCAATGGAATTACCCGCATCTTGGAAGGTGGCGCGTTGTTTGAGCGGGCGGGTTGTGGCTTTTCTCATGTACGCGGGGCAAAACTTCCCCCCTCTGCGACCCAGCATCGTCCTGAACTGGCAGGTGCGCCGTTTGAGGCAATGGGCGTGTCCCTTGTGTTCCATCCGCGCAATCCGTATGTGCCAACCGTTCACATGAATGTGCGGATGATTTCAGCGGGTCATGCGGGGAAAGAAACGGTATGTTGGTTCGGGGGTGGGATGGATTTAACGCCGTTTTACGGGCAAATCGAAGATGCAGCCCATTTTCACGCCACCTGTCGCGATGCCTTAACCGCTTTTGGTGACGATAAATACCCACGTTTCAAAACATGGTGCGATGAATACTTCTTTTTGAAACACCGCAACGAGCAGCGCGGCATTGGCGGTATTTTTTACGACGATTTTGCCGAAGGCGGTTTCGATAACGGTTTTGCGCTGATGCAATCGGTGGGCAATGCGTTTTTACCCGCGTATTTGCCGATTGTGGAACGCCGCAAAGACACCGCATACAGCGAGCGGGAACGCAATTTCCAGCTTTATCGCCGAGGGCGTTACGTGGAATTCAACCTTGTGTGGGATAGAGGCACGCATTTTGGACTACAGTCGGGGGGGCGCACCGAATCTATCCTCCTCTCTATGCCCCCTCTGGCGAGTTGGGCTTACCAATACCAGCCCGAGGCGGGAACGCCTGAAGCGGCTCTTTATAGCGAATTTTTACCCCGCCGAGACTGGGTTTAATCAAAATCAAAAATCAAAAATCAAAAACCAATAGCCAAATACCCCATGAACACATCTACCGAAACCATTACCTCCACTGAAGCCGTTACCGATACCAAAGCGAAGCGCAACATCATCAAACTCCAACGCGCCATTGTGGATGGTTTGGAGGACGTGAAAGCGCAGGACATTCAGGTTTTCAACACCGAACACCTTTCTTCTTTGTTTGAGCGCGTCATCATTGCATCCGGCACATCGAATCGCCAAACCAAAGCACTCGCCGCAAGCGTGCGCGATGCGGTGCGTGATGCCAAATTCCCCAAGCCCCGCATGGAAGGCGAAAGCAACGGCGAATGGATTATTGTGGATTGCGGTGCAGCCGTGGTTCACATCATGCAGCCGACATTCCGCCAGTATTACAAGCTGGAAGAATTGTGGGGCGGCAAACCCGTGCGCTTGAAATTGGGTGCGGCTAAACCCGTCGTTGCGAAAGCGGAATCGGCCGAAAAATCGACCAAATCACCCAAGCCATCCAAGGCGGAGAAAGAGCCGAACCTGCGCCGTTCGAGCGCGGCAAAAAAAGGAGTGGAAGAAGCCTTCCCCAGCCGTGCTGCTCTGAAAAAAGCCGCCGATGCCGCTGCGAAAAAAGCCGTAAAAACAACCGCTGTGAAAACCGTGGTAGTTGCTGCCTCTAAACGCGCAGTGCGAGCGACAGCGGCTAAAAAAGCCGCATAAATTGCCATGCGCTTGTTCATTGTCGCCGTAGGGCAGCGCGTGCCCGATTGGGCGCAAACCGCGTGGGATGACTATGCCAAGCGCTTCCCGCACGAATTGCGCATCGAACTCAAAGCCGTTAAAACCGAGCCACGCGGCTCTAAAACGCTAGAAAATCTTTACGCCGCCGAACGCGCCCGTATCGAAGCCGCTATCCCCAAAGGAACGCGCATCGTCGCGCTAGACGAACGGGGAACGAATTGCACCACCATCGCATTAGCGGGAAAATTAAAAGATTGGCAACTCGGCGGAACGGATGTCGCCCTCGTCATTGGCGGCCCCGATGGACTAGACCCCGAATTTCGCCGCCTTGCGCACGAACGCATCCGCCTCTCCGATTTAACCTTGCCCCATGCGATGGTGCGTGTGTTGCTGATTGAGCAGTTGTATCGCGCATGGTCGGTGAATGCCAACCATCCTTACCACCGTGAATAAATGACCCATTCTTTTATTTACCTTGCTTCCCAAAGCCCACGCCGTAGCCAGTTGTTGGAACAGTTGGGCGTGCGCCACGAATTGCTCTTGCCCGATGCAGAGGAAGATGCCGAAGCGCTAGAAACCGTTTTACCGAACGAAGCTCCGCGCACTTATGTGCAGCGCATCACGCAACTGAAGTTACAAGCCGCCTTGCAACGCTTGCAGCGGCGCGGTTTGCCACCAGCTCCTGTGCTGTGTGCCGATACGACGGTGGCGCTAGGGCGCAGCATTTTGGGCAAACCCGCCGATGCCGCCGATGCACACCGCATTTTGAGTGCGTTATCGGGTCACACGCACCGCGTCATGACAGCGATTGCTATTGGAACGATAGCGCAACAAGCATATAGGATAAGCGAATCCCGCGTTTCCTTTGGTTGGATGACCGAATCCGACATTGCGAATTACATCGCCACCAGTGAGCCTTTTGGCAAAGCCGGAGCGTATGGCGTACAAGGCAAAGCAGCCGCGTATATCGAACGCATTAGCGGCAGTTATTCGGGCATCATGGGTTTGCCATTGTTTGAAACACGGCAGGCGTTGGCACTTTTTGGAATGATGGGCGTTTAGGAAAATCACACCATGCAGCAAGAAATCCTCATCAACTGGTCGCCGCAGGAAGCACGGGTGGCAGTGTTGGAAAACGGAGCGATTCAAGAGCTGCATGTCGAACGTGCGCTTGAACGTGGTCTGGTTAGCAATGTCTATCTGGGCAAAGTGGCGCGGGTACTACCCGGAATGCAATCCGCGTTTATTGATATTGGTTTGGAACGCGCCGCGTTTTTGCACGTAGCCGATGCTATGTCCTCCATCACCAAAAATGCAGGTGGCAATGTATTACCGATTGAAAAGCAGGTTTTTCAAGGGCAAGCGCTCATGGTGCAAGTCGTTAAAGAACCGATTGGCACCAAGGGCGCACGGCTGACGACGCAAATCAGCATTGCAGGGCGATTGCTGGTGTTTTTGCCGCAAGATTCCCATATCGGGGTATCGCAAAAAATCCCCTCGGGTCAGCGGGAGGAATTAAAAGCCCGTCTGCAAACCCTTGCTGGTGAGCAGGGGGGTGGTTTTATTTTGCGTACCAATGGTGAAGATGCAAGCGATGCCGAATTAGGTGACGACATCGCCTACCTGCGCAAAGCATGGGCGCGGATTAAAGCGGCTGCATTGCGGTTGCCTCCGCCTTCGTTGCTGCACCAAGATTTGAGTTTGATGCAGAGGGTGCTGCGCGATATGGTGTCCGAATCCACGCAAGCGATTCGGGTCGATTCGCGCGAGCAATTTGACGCACTGAAAGCCTTTGGTGCAGAATTTATGCCGATGGCAGCCGGAAAATTGCAGCATTACAAGGGCGAACGCCCGATTTTTGATTTGTATTCGGTGGATGAAGAAATTGCCAAAGCCTTGGGTCGGCGGGTGGATTTGAAATCGGGCGGATATGTGATTGTGGATCAAACCGAGGCGCTCACCACCGTGGACGTGAACACCGGCGGCTTTGTGGGCGCACGCAATTTTGATGACACCATTTTCAAAACGAATTTAGAAGCCGCCCAAGCCATCGCGCGGCAACTGCGGCTGCGCAATTTGGGCGGCATCATCATTGTGGATTTCATCGACATGGTGCGCGAAGACCATCGGCAAGCGGTGCTGGCGGAATTCAAAAAGCAGCTCGCCCGCGACCGCGTGAAAACGATGGCGGGCGGTTTTTCGCAACTGGGGCTGGTGGAGATGACGCGCAAACGCACGCGCGAATCCTTGGCGCATATGCTGTGCGAACCCTGCCCCGTGTGCGAAGGCAAAGGCATGGTCAAAACCCCGCGCAGCGTGGCGTATGATATTTTCCGCGAGATTTTGCGTGAAGCACGCCAATTTAATCCGCGCGAATTTCGCATTGTGGCATCGCCCAAAGTAATTGAATTGTTTTTGGATGAAGAAAGCCAGCATTTAGCGGGTTTAAGCGAATTTATTAAAAAACCCGTATCTCTGCAAAGCGAGGCGGCAATGGGGCAAGAACAATACGATATTGTTTTACTGTAAATTAATTATGAATTAGTTATGAGTTCCAGAAAAATCCCTATACTCATGTATCACCAAATTGATAAAAAACCGCCTAAAGGTTCGCCGATGCGGGGTTTGGTGGTTGCCCCTGAAGATTTTGCGAGGCAAATGAAATTGCTTTCGATATTGGGATATACCGGACTTTCGATGAATAATTTACTCCCCTATCTCAAGGGCGAAAAAAAAGGAAAAGTATTCGGCATTACTTTTGACGATGGTTATGAAAATAATCTGATTCATGCTCTGCCAGTTTTGAATCGGTACCAATTTAGTGCAACGTGTTATATCGTAGCAGACCGTATGGGGATGACGAATGATTGGGATATAGAACGCGGCGTTAAACAAGTGCCTTTAATGACGCAAACACAACTACAACAATGGATTGATGCAGGGCAAGAAGTAGGATCGCATACCTTGACGCATCCTAATTTATCGGAATTATCGGATGCCGAGCAGTTGGTTGAAATTGAACAATCCAGAAAAAAACTCGAATCGCTGGTTCAACAAAAAGAAGGGGTAAGGCATTTTTGCTATCCCTTTGGCGCTTTGAATGATTATTCCGTTCACGCAGCGGGTGCGGCAGGGTATATCACCGCAACCACTACCGCACGCGCGCGTGCATCGGTTACCGATAACAAATTATTGTTGCCACGGGTTTTAATTAGCCGCACCACCTCATTATGGCATTTATGGGCTAAAGTATTTACCTCCTATGAAGATAGAAAATAAATATAAATATAAATATAAATAAAAATGAAAATCAAAGTAGCCGTTCTTTCTAAGAATTTTTCCAAGACGGGTGGTGGTGCTGAAAGTTTTGCAGTCCAATTAGCAATGGCGATGAAAGAGGAATGTGAAATAACCGTTGTTTCCCATTCTATAAACGTGCCAGATAGTTATAAAGATGTTTTTCACCATATCGCTGTTCCTCAACTTCCTATTCGTTCGCGTTGGATCAATCACCTTTGGTTTAATTGGTTTACCAAAAAGGTAACCAATAATCGAAATCAAAATCAAAATCATTTTGATATTGTGCATTCGCATGAAATGGTAACGCATGGCAATGTGCATACGATACACGTCAAAACCGTCCACGCGAGTTTGAAAGAAAAAAAAACCCATTTATTAAAAAAAATAACCAGTCCCAGATTATTGGCTTATTTATGGTTAGAGAAAAATCGTTTGTGTACACAAGGACATCACAGTGTTTTTGTTTCGCAATTACTTTTGGATGAAACCATCAACGTATTGCCTCATTTATATTTCGGGAAATTTATTCCCCCCGGAGTTGATGTCTCGAAAAAAATAATTACAGAAGACGATAAAATTACTGCCCGCAGTACCTTCAATATAGAAATATCCAAAATTACGATTGGATTTGTGGGGCATGATTTTAAGAAAAAAGGATTACCAACCTTGCTAGAAGCCATTGCGATATTGCCGTTTGATGTGCAAGTGGTAGTGGTCGGGAATCCAGCACAAGCAGCACAATATGACCATTTGGTAAAAAAATTAGGTTCTGGTAAAGAATGCCATTTTTTGGGTGTTCAAGATAATATGTCAACCGTGTACCAAACGATGGATTATTTGGCACATCCTACTACGCAAGATGTATTCCCTATGGTAGTGTTGGAAGCAATGGCACATAGAATACCCGTAATCACAACGGTAGCGCCATTTAATACCATGTCTAATTTACTCAGGGATAAAAAAGATGTATTGCTTTTGGAAAATCCATACGATGCCCAAGAATTGGCAGCCGCATTAGAATCCATGAAGATAAACCACGATTTACGTGAAACGCTAAAGGAAAATAGTTTTCAATTTGCCAAAAAATACAGTTGGGAATCGGTAAAAAGTAGCTACCTTGCTATTTATAAAAAGATACTAAATCCCTTATGATGCACGCAAAACACGATTACGCCATTACCTTTGCTTGCTATAACGCTTTGGACTTTACCAAAAAATGCGTGGATAGCTTAATAAAAACCGGAACGCCATTGGAGCGCGTGGTAGTGATTGATAACTGCTCTACCGATGCAACCCGCGATTATTTAAGCACATTACCATTGGGTGGACGGATTTTTAATCGCGGTAATTTAGCGTGCGGTGCGGCGTGGAACCAAGGCATCTTGCATTTTCAAGCGGAATGGACGGTTATCATGAATAATGATATTATTGTTCCCGTTGGTTGGATTGATGCGTTAATTGATACGGCTATCGAAAAAGGTTTAAAAGTAGTTTCACCTGCCATGATTGAGGGCGCGTTGGATTACGATTTCGATACCTTCGCGCAGAAATCTAGTATCAAAATGCAGCAAGTGGTGCGCAGGCAAACCCAGCATTTAGTATGCTTGTGCGTGCATCGCTCGGTATTCCAAGAAATCGGATTTTTCCGTGCCACGCCCAAATTATTAGGGTTTGAAGATACGATTTTCTTTAACGATTTGCGTAAATCCGGTTTGCCGACTGGCATCGTCGGTAGTGCGTGGATTCACCATTACGGTTCTATCACGCAAACCGAAATGAAAAAGGCAATGGGGAAATCGGAAAAAGACAATTTAGTCACAGTGAATGACCGCCAGTTGTTAAATCAAGGTTGGATAGAGCGCAAAATTCTCAAACTCCAAACCAAGCGCCAACGTGCTCAACGGCGTGCTGATGAATTCAAAACCTATGGCATGACCCTGCACGGGGAACGACGAAATAATGGGTTTGTGTGGCTTTAACCTATTTTATGCGGCATTTTATTAGGAATACCATGACTATCTCTAAAGC
Source organism: Pseudomonadota bacterium (assembly GCA_039798085.1). Classification (GTDB taxonomy): domain Bacteria; phylum Pseudomonadota; class Gammaproteobacteria; order Burkholderiales; family Burkholderiaceae_C; genus Allorhodoferax. The sequence continues at coordinate 17,030 of JBDKGR010000004.1, read as the reverse complement.
ACATTACCATGTAATTTTAAAAGAATTGCATTGCTGTGAAAACAAGGTATACATTGATACGATATATTCTATCGTAGAACCACATTCTGATTCCATTGCAGCATATTTTTATGATGCAATGATGTCGAATGAAAAAACAGCCGCCTTCGTGGATTACGATATCATTAGAAACCGATTGCATAAAACAATGGCAAGCTGGGTTCTTTCTCCATTTTTATATCACAATAACGACGATGTAATTGATAATTATATCAATGCCCAAATTGAAATTGGGGTGATACATGAGCGGATTGATTTACCAATGCGATTAATGAACTATGGTATGTCTTTGGTAAAAAGAAAAATTTTAGATTTATTAAAGAATAGTAAAATAGAGCAACAAGATAAATTATCTTTGATGATTGTTGCGACGCAATGTTTGGATTTTGCACAAGATTTAATCAATGAAAGCTACCAAGGCAATATGGTACGCAACGAAAAAAGAGAACAAGCCTTTAAATTGCAATTTGCCTCTAAGAATTTGGCATTGGATTGTGAGAAAATGCGCTCCTCACTTTCTGATTGGATGCGAGAATTACTTTTGGTAGTTCAACAAGAACATTTTGATGTTAAAAATATCATCACTATTAAAAATTCCAATTTCGGTTTATGGTTTACACATAAATCCAAACTTTTATTGGATACGCATAAGTATTCGTTATTAGACAAATCTTTTAAAAACTTGGATCATCATTTTAATGAATTAATTTCAAAATTTCACAACCTGAACGCTCGTAAAGAACATTTGGCTTCATTAAATCAGGCAGTATCTAAAGCAATGTGGTTATTGGATGATATTTCTCAATCAATTATCAATCAAGACAACGGAAGAGACCCATTAACACAGCTCTTTAATCGTCGTTACTTGGAAACAGTATTACACCATGAAACTGATTGTTCTATGCAAAATGGTTTGATTTTTGGTTTAATTATGTTAGATATCGATCATTTCAAGAAAGTTAATGATACCCACGGACATAGTGTTGGAGATAAAGTATTATCTCAGGTCGCTGGTGTGGTATCGCGTGAAATGCGAGCGGGTGATTTTATTTTTCGTTATGGTGGAGAGGAATTTTTAATCATCTTAACCGATACGAATCTTTCGATACTGAAGCGCACTGCTGAAAAAATTCGTGCTGCGGTGGAAATGACCAGTTTTACGATTGAAAAAAAATCCCACTTAAATATCACTATCAGTCTTGGTGCAGCGCTACACGATGGGCATCCTGATTTTTTGCGTACCATTAATGCAGCAGACGCTGCGTTGTTTGAAGCAAAGAAAAATGGTAGAAATTGTGTGGTAATTGCTTCTTAGAATGCCTCCGTCCATGCCGCTATTTTCTAATACCTTGAGCGTATCGCCCATCATTGCTATTTGCCTAGGTGCTTGCTTAGGTGCTATCGCCCGCTGGCAGTTGGGTTTGTGGCTCAACTTCGGGGGGGCGACTCTGCCTTGGGGCACTCTGGCGGCGAATTTGATTGGCGGTTACCTCATTGGAATCTGCGTTGCCGTGTTTCAAGCCTTGCCCGAATTAGACCCCGTATGGCGATTGACGCTGGTCACCGGATTTTTGGGTGCGCTCACCACCTTTTCCAGCTTTAGTGCCGAAGTCGTCACGATGTTAATGCAGCAGCGTTACGTCTTGGCATTGGGCACGGCGGCTCTGCACCTTCTAGGATCGCTGATTTTGACCGCAGCGGGTATCATCACCGCACGTTTGGTACTTTGAGGAATATACCTATGCAAGTCATCGCCTTGGTGTTGTTTGTTTTTGCCGTTTTACATACCTTCGCCACCCCATTTTTTGAACGTCTTGCCCACCGCCACCCCAATCATGCGGGGGTGTTTCATTTGCTTGCGGAAGTGGAAATTGTGTTCGGCGTGTGGGCGATGGTGTTGATGGTGTTCATGCTTTCACTACTCGGTAAACACGATGCAATGGTATATCTGGATGGGCAAAATTTTACCGAACCGCTTTTTGTATTTGCCATTATGGTGGTTGCTGCCAGTAAACCCGTGCTGCAAATAGCATCGGCAAGCGTGTTGATGGTGGCGCGATGGATTCCTCTACCGCGCCCGTTGGCATTTTTCTTGACCACGATGACCTTGGTTCCAATGCTCGGATCGTTTATCACCGAACCCGCAGCCATGACCCTTGCCGCGCTACTTTTACGCGATACGGTATTCGCCCAAGCATCGCAACGTTTGCAGTATGCGGCGCTCGGAACGCTGTTTGTCAATATCTCGATTGGCGGCACACTAACCCCTTTTGCTGCGCCTCCCGTGCTGATGGTTGCCAGTAAGTGGGGACTGGATATGCACTATATGTTCATGCACATTGGTTGGAAAGCTGCGCTTGCGGTGGTGATTAGCACGGTATTGATGATGCTTATCTTTGCACAGGATATTAAGCGCATGAAAATCGCCAGCCAATCACCCTATACGGGCGTACCGTTTTGGATGGTGCTACTGCATTTTCTGTTCATGGTGGGTATTGTGGTGTTTGCCCACCATCCGGCAGCGTTTATGGGCATCTTTTTGCTGTTTATGGGAGTTGCCACGGCATACCCCACTTTTCAAAATCCCCTTATTCTGCGTGAGGGGCTGTTGGTGGCCTTTTTTCTGGGGGGGCTGGTGGTTTTGGGGGGAATGCAGCAATGGTGGCTGAAACCGCTTTTATTGGGAATGAACGCCGATTCCGTTTATTTTGGTGCAACCGCCTTAACCGCCGTGACCGATAACGCGGCTTTAACGTACTTGGGTTCTTTGGTGGATGGTTTATCACCCGAATTCAAATATGCCTTGCTTACGGGTGCGGTGACGGGCGGAGGCTTAACCATCATCGCCAATGCCCCCAATCCGGCAGGTGCTTCGATTTTGAAAAGCACTTTTCAAGAAGGTGCTATATCCCCTGTCGGGCTACTGGCGGGTGCAGCGCTTCCGACCATCGTCGCCATGCTGTGCTTCCGTTTGTTACCAATCAACCTATAAGTTGATTTTTCGGTAGTGGTTCATTCCATTATGTTTTAGATAAATTGTATTTCCGAACAAATAAGTGTGTAACCACATAGTGAAAGAATTCTGATTTAAGTCAAGTAACATAAATTATTAGCCAATAAGGAGTTTATTTATGAAAAAGATTTAATTAAATTTGAGTGATGCGGAATATGAATCATTGAAGTATAGATTGAAGTATGATAAAAATTGGAGAATTAGAGAAAGAATTGAATCATTACTTTTACTTTCTAGTGGATTAAGGGTAGTGGCTCCTTCTAAACTGATGCTATTTTGCAATGCTTTGGAAGTATCGCTTAACTTATTGATTTTCAAGAAGTTTGCACACTTAACGAAGTTACCATCAGTTCATCAAGAACCACTACCAAAAAGAGGAGCATATCCATTACACCCCCCAAACCACTTCTTTATCTGCTTGATAACAACGTTGCAGCATTTCGATAAAAGGCGCGGCGCGTTGGCGTAGGGTGATGGGATTTAGTTCCACACCAGCGGATGCCTCGTAGTTGGCTTGTGCTTGGTGTCGGACTTGGGCTTCTGCTATGGCTTTCTGTAGTGCAGCAATCGCTGCGGGTATTTCTTCGGGCAACAAAATGCCTTTAATCAGTTGTTCTGCATCGCCCTTGCCTATCAACTGCAAAATTTGTCGCCCGTTCGGTTGGAGCATGATGACATCGCCCGCTACTTTGGATTTGAATTTATAGAGCATAACGAAAATCCTTTTCTATCGAATTCCCCGGAAAATGAAAGCGTACCGGCCCATCGGCACGGGCGTGGAGGTACTGTAACGCCATAGGGTTTTGGCTATTGCGCAAATCGTCTACGCTACCTTGTGCCGCTACCAGCCCATTGGCTAACAAAATGACGTGATCGGCAATCGCAAGGGTTTCTTTCAGTTCGTGCGAGACAAAGACGCTGGTCAGCCCCATTGCATCATTCAACTGGCGAATGAGGCGGGCGGCGGTTTTGAGTGAAATCGGATCAAGCCCTGAAAAAGGCTCGTCGTACATCACCAGCTCAGGGTCAAGCGCAATCGCGCGTGCGAGGGCAATGCGTCGCGCCATGCCACCCGATACTTCGCTAGGCAACAAATCCCGCGCACCGCGCAAGCCCACTGCGTTGAGTTTCATTAAAACAATATCGCGGATTAAGGCTTCGGGCAAATCGGTATGCTCGCGCAGCGGGAACGCAACGTTATCGAACACGCTGGAATCGGCAAACAAAGCGCCGAACTGAAACAACATTCCCATCCGCCGCCGTGCTGCGTAAAGTTGGGGCTGTTCCATTGCTCCGATATCTTCGCCGTCGAATAGCACTTGTCCTTTCCCCTTGGCGGTTTTGCATTCTCCGCCCATGAGCCGCAGCGTGGTGGTTTTGCCCGCCCCCATCGGGCCAATCAGCGCCGTGACTTTGCCACGCGGAATGTGGAGGGAAATATCTTCCAATACCCCATTGTTTGGATGGGAGGGGTATGCAAAATAGACGTTACGAAGTTCAACAAGGTTATTCATCGCGCAATAATACCGCTCATGACCCATACTACGATGCACTACCTCACTATTCCTGTTACGCCATTTGAACAAAACTGTTCACTCGTTTGGTGCGATGCGACGAAAAAGTCCGCCGTCATTGATCCGGGCGGTGATTTGAACCGCATTCTTACCGAGGTGAAACGCCTCGGTCTGACGCTGGAACAAATCTGGCTCACGCACGGTCACATCGACCATGTGGGCGGCACAGCAGCTTTGGCAAAGCAACTCAACATCCCCATTATGGGCCCGCACCAAGCGGATTTATTTTGGATCAACCAACTCCCTGCCCAAAGCCAGCGTTTTGGTTTTGCGCACGCAGATGTGTTCACGCCCACCCGCTGGTTGGTGGATGGCGATAGCGTCAGCGTGGGAGAAGTCACCTTAACCGTGCGCCACTGCCCCGGACACACGCCCGGACACATCGTGTTTTATTCCCAAGAAGCCCAACGCGCTTTTGTGGGCGATGTGCTGTTTGCTGGCTCTATCGGCAGAACCGATTTTCCGCAAGGTGACCACGCTACGCTAATCGCCAGCATCAAAGAACGTCTTTGGCCGATGGGCAACGATACGATTTTCATCCCCGGACACGGCCCAGAGAGCAGCTTTGGGCGCGAACGGCGGGTGAATCCGTATGTGGCGGATTGATACACTCAATTTTTGATTGAACTTATAAAATGAAAATGAAAATGAAAATGGAAAATAATCGCATACCAAAACTTAATCTATCCGATATAAATTCACCAGATTTCAAAGAAGATTCTGTACGGGAGATTATTATATTACCTTTACTTAAAGCATTAGGTTATAACGAATCGCAGATTGTACGGAGTAAAGGATTGAAGCATCCTTTTCTTAAAGTAGGGAGTAAGAAATATCCTGTTACTTTAATCCCTGATTATTTGTTGAAAATTGATGAAAGTTATGCGTGGGTTTTGGATGCTAAATCACCGAACGAAAATATCCAAGATGGTGACAATGTCGCACAAGTTTTTTCCTACAGTATGCACCCTGAAATACGCAGTAAGTTTTTTGCATTGTGTAACGGCAGGGCACTTTCATTATTTCGGCAAGATGTCAAAGAACCAATTTTGTATTTTTTATTGAAGGATATTGATTCTTTTTTCGATGAATTATATGGGTATCTTTCAATTTATTCATTTCAGAGTGGAAAAGAATTTCGATATGAGACTATAAAAAATTATAAGAACGATATTAAATTTGATTATCTAAGCCGACCATTATTAGAAGAAATAGTGGTAAAGAAACAAACAGCAAAGCGTCACTTTGGTGTGCATGGATATTTTACAAAACAAGCTTGGAATGTCGTTCAAGCATATATTGAAAATTTTTCAAAGAAAGGAGATTTGGTTTTAGACCCTTTTGGTGGAAGTGGTGTTACCGCAATTGAGGCAATGATGATTGATCGTCGAGCAATTCATTTAGACCTAAACCCAATGTCAATTTTCTTGGTAGAAGGGCTAGCCACTCCTATTTCTATTGCGTTGCTGCAAGAGCGTTTTGAAAAAATAAAATCTGAATATATACTTCACGAACCAAAAACAGCAAAGCAAATAAAAGAGGTTTTAACCAAATATCCTTATCCAAAGGATATTAGATTACCAAAAGGCTCTGACGTAGAAGTTATTCAGGATTTATTTAGTAAAAAACAGTTAGCGCAGCTATCACTTTTGAAGTATTTTATATTGAAGGAAGAAAACATTGCTCTAAAAAAAGTTCTGTTACTTATGTTTTCCGGTCTTTTGAATAAGGTTAATTTAACTTACCATTCATCTAAAGGAAGAACAGCAGGTAGAGGCAATAGCAGTGTTTTTGCTTATTATCGCTATAGAATTGCAAAAGACCCTGCCTCTATAGATTTAATGAAATACTTTGATTCAAGATTAAAGAAAATATCTGATGCAAAAAAAGATGTTCAATACAAGATTACAAGTGATAACCTTAATGACATAAAAATAATCCAAGGAACTGCAACCAATCTTTCTTTTATAAAGAAAGAAAGTGTTGACTATATTTACACTGATCCACCTTATGGAAAGAAAATTCCATACTTGGATTTGTCTGTGATGTGGAATGCTTGGCTTGACCTCAAAGTGACAGCAGAAGATTATGCCCTAGAAGCAATCGAGGGAGGAGATCATGATAAGAGCAAAGATGAATACAATTCACTCATGGTAAAAAGTATCCAAGAAATGTATCGTGTCCTGAAATTTGACCGATGGATGAGTTTTGTTTTTGCACACAAAGACCCAGAGTTTTGGCATTTGATTATTGAGACTGCGGAACATTGTGGCTTTGAATATGCCGGTGCAGTCGCTCAAAAAAATGGACAAACAAGTTTCAAAAAGAGACAAAACCCTTTTACGGTGTTATCTGGGCAGCTTATCATTAACTTTAAGAAAGTACGAAAACCAAAATCCATTATGAAGGCTGCTCTTGGCATGGACATTGGTGATATTGTTATGCAAACTATTGAAGGTATTATTGCAAAAAACAATGGGGCAACTTTGGAGCAAATAAATGATGAACTTATTATTAAAGGTCTTGAGCTTGGTTTTTTAGATTTGATGAAAAAAGAGTATTCAGACCTTACCCCAATTTTATTAGATACTTTTGATTTTGATGAAAACACCGAACTATTCACCATTAGACAAAATAGAAAATTCAAGACACATATTGATATTAACTTGCGTGTAAAATACTATCTTATATCCTATCTACGAAGAATGGATCGGGAAAATAAAATTGTAACATTTGATGAGATTGTCTTACACATTATGCCACTATTAAAAAATGGAATAACACCAGAGCAACAAACAATATCGAATGTTTTAGAGGATATTGCAGATCGTTTTGATGGAAAATGGTGGAAGTTGAAAAAGCAAGGGCAACTAGATATTTTTTAGTATTCAAACATTAATTAAATGACATCACCCAAGGTAAGAAGCCGACTTCTGGAAGCTGTACATGAAACAGCCAGTGATTTGTACCGACTTAGTTTGATTGACACGCATATTTTTCTAACCAACCCTATTAACCCAACCATGAATTCTGCTATTTCTGCCTCCATCCTCTCGCACGCCCTGCCGTACATCCGCAAGTTTCACGGTAAAACGATGGTTATCAAATACGGCGGCAACGCCATGACCGATCCCGCATTGCAAAAAGCCTTTGCTGAAGATGTGGTGCTGTTAAAACTGATCGGTATCAACCCCGTGGTGGTGCATGGCGGTGGGCCGCAAATCGAAGGGCTGCTCAAGCGCTTGGGCAAAAAAGGCGAGTTCATTCAAGGAATGCGCGTGACCGATTCGGAAACGATGGAAGTCGTGGAATGGGTTTTGGGCGGCGAAGTGCAGCAAGACATCGTCGGGCTTATCAACCAAGCGGGCGGTAAAGCCGTGGGCTTGACGGGGCGTGATGGGGCGATGATTCGCGCCAAGAAACTCACGCTGCGCGATACCACCGACCCCAGCAAAGAATACGATGTCGGGCAAGTCGGCGACATTGTGAGCATTGACCCCAGTATCGTCACCGCTTTGCAAAAAGATGCGTTCATCCCCGTTATCAGCCCCATCGGATTTGGCGAAAACAACGAAAGCTACAACATCAACGCCGACGTAGTCGCCGCCAAGCTCGCCACCGTGTTGCAAGCCGAAAAATTGATGATGCTGACCAATATCAGCGGCGTATTGGATAAATCCGGTACATTGCTCACCGATTTAACCGCCCGCCGTATCGACGAATTATTTACCGATGGCACGATTAGCGGCGGTATGTTGCCCAAAATTGCGGGCGCTTTGGATGCAGCCAAGAGCGGCGTGAAAGCTGTTCACATTGTGGATGGTCGCGTACCCCACGTTTTGCTGTTGGAAATTTTGACCGAACAAGCCTTCGGTACGATGATTCGCTCGCATTAACCCCGCCCCGCCGTACAATGGGAGGATGGTTTAGCAAGTTTCATGCCTTTATGAATTATTTCCCTTCCCGTTCCCTGCTTTGGGCATTCGCTGCGGCTTTGTGTTTGCCAGCGTATGCCGAAAAAGCCGACCGCAATCAGCCCATTCATTTTGAGGCGGATGTGTTGCGTACCGACAATCTGAAAAAAACCACCCACCTATCTGGTAACGTGGTTTTGACCAAGGGCACGATTGTGATGCGTGCCGCTCAGGTTGATTTGCATGAAGATGCCAATGGCAACCAGTTCAGCACGGTTCTGGGCAGCCCGCAAACACGGGCATTTTTTCGCCAAAAACGCGATGGAGTCGATGAATTTATCGAAGGGGAAAGTGAACGCATGGAATACGATGGGCGTACCGATAGCGTTCAATTCATTGGTAAAGCCGTGGTACGTCGATTGCGGGGGGCGCGTCTGGCAGATGAAATGCAAGGTGCGCTCATCGTTTACAACGGCACAACCGATACCTTGTCTGTCGATGGTAAAACGACATCTTCCTCTGGTGCAGCAACCCGCGTGCGTGGCATGATGACCCCCAAACCGGACACCAAATCACCATGAGTTATCTATGAGTTATCTATGAGTTGTCTATGAGTTGTCTGGAAGTACGCCACATTCAAAAGTCTTACGGTAAACGCCATGTGGTGAAGGATGTTTCCCTTACCGTGCGCACAGGCGAAGTCGTCGGGTTATTAGGCCCAAACGGTGCGGGTAAAACCACATCGTTCTACACCATCGTCGGGCTTTTGCGAGCGAGTGCGGGGGAAATTAGCATCGACGGACAATCCATCGAACATATGCCAATTCACCGCCGTGCCCGTTTGGGTTTAGGTTATTTGCCGCAGGAAGCGTCGATTTTTCGCAAGCTCAATGTGGAAGATAACGTGCGGGCGGTGCTGGAATTGCAAAATCTATCTAAAACGCAAATCGAACAACGCCTCACTGAATTGTTAGAAGATTTGCGCGTCGAACATCTGCGGCAATCGCCTTCTTTGGCATTGTCGGGCGGGGAGCGTCGGCGGGTGGAAATTGCCCGCGCCTTGGCAACCAATCCGCGTTTTATTTTGCTGGATGAACCCTTTGCTGGTATCGACCCGATTGCGGTGATTGAAATTCAACGCATCATCAATTTTTTGAAATCGCGCGGCATTGGTGTGTTGATTACCGACCACAACGTGCGCGAAACTTTGGGCATTTGCGATCACGCCTACATCATCAGCGAAGGCGTGGTGCTGGCACAAGGTACACCCGACGACATTGTGGCAAATGCCGATGTGCGCCGTGTGTATTTGGGCGAACATTTCAAAATGTAGGAAACCTTATCTCCATGAAACAAGGTTTATGAAACAAGGCTTATCCCTTCGCACCTCGCAGCATCTGGTACTTACGCCCCAGTTGCAGCAGTCGATTCGCTTATTGCAACTATCGACACTGGAATTGGGGCAAGAGGTCGAACAAATGTTGGATGAAAATCCATTTTTAGAACGTGCCTCTGAAGAACAAGAAGCAGATATACGCGAGTTACCCGATCTGCGAAATAATCGGGAAGTGGTGCAAGATGGGGGACTGCGCGACGCAACGGATAACAGCGACCCTATTGCCATTCCTATTGAATACGAAGAACCCAGTTGGGAGGGCGATGGTACTTACGACCTTGCACCCGACGATGGAGAATGGGGTATTGAAGCCCCGGCACGCCCGAATAACTTAAACCAAGACGCTACCGATTCCTCGGAATTGGCGCGTAGCCACGAATCTCTGCAAAGTTATCTGCACCGCCAAGCCTTGGAATTGCATTTGGGTGCGTTAGATGCCCATGCGCTGCGTTTTTTGATTGAATCTTTGAATGAAGATGGTTATTTAGAAGACCCGTTGGAAGCGCTTGCCCACGCATTGGCAGGAGACGATAACCATGCGATAGAACCCCTATTGAAGCATTTCACTACGGCTTTACGGCATCTGCACCAACTCGAACCGGCAGGCGTGGGAGCACGTAATTTGGCAGAATGCTTGCGCTTGCAAATTCAGCAGCAGTTGCACGATGAATTAAAGCCACCAGCCTCCAAAGCCAAGTGTATCCTGCATACTGCGCTACGAATTTGCGAGCAACCGATGGATTTACTCGCCCGCCGTGACATCAAAACCTTGGTACAACGCTGTCACGCCAATGATGCTTCCGTGCGCGAAGCCATCGCGTTCATCGCCCGTTTAGAGCCTAAACCCGGACGGCGTTTTGTGGATGTGGAGCGCCATATCGTCGTACCCGATGTCTTGGTGCAGACTCTGCCCAAAACCCGTTTAGGGGCTGCACCGCAGTTTCGTATTACGTTGAATCCCGACGTGTTGCCCCGCTTACGGGTGCATGATATTTACGCCAATGTTTTGCGCAACCACCGCAGCACGGGCAATGATGCCAGCACCCATGCCGCGTTGCAGCAGCGTTTGCAAGAAGCGCGTTGGTTTATCAAAAACATCCAACAGCGCTTTGATACGATTTTGCGCGTCAGCATGGCGATTGTGGATCGGCAGAAAAATTTTTTCACGCACGGCGAATTGGCGATGCGTCCACTGGTATTGCGTGAAATTGCGGATGAATTGGGTTTGCACGAATCCACCATCAGCCGCGTGACCACTGCCAAATATATGGCAACGCCATTTGGCACGTTTGAATTAAAATACTTTTTTGGTTCGGGCTTGGGAACAGATTCTGGTGGAAACGCATCCAGCACCGCTGTGCGTGCGTTAATTAAACAGTTTATTAGTGCCGAGAGCCATATAAAACCGTTAAGCGATAACCAAATTTCAGAGATGTTAAAAGAACAGGGTATCGATTGCGCTCGCCGCACCGTAGCCAAATACCGTGAGGGATTAAAAATAGCATCCGCCTCTTTAAGAAAGGCGTTATGACCAATAAACAAGAAGCCCTTGATCGCACCGCTGCCGCATTGAAAACGATTCAATATCTTGAATCTATTTTAAGCCGTGCGTTGGACGAAAATTCCAAAAAAAATGTATCCCAATACATCATTGATTTTTATCAAACCAAAAAAATCAAACCCCCATTCGTTAAAATCCAACAGCCTGTTTATTTTCCGTATCCACCAAAACCCGATATTCACCGTGCGAGAGAGGTACTGGCTGCTACAACACCCGCTATTGTGGCATGGTGGAATAAAATATCACCAGAAAAACGAAAAGAACGGGAAGAAGAACAACTTTTAACCATGTTAAGAGCATGGCAAAAAATAAAAGACCCGATTGAAGAAGAAAATATCCGCCTCAGTAATGCGTTTGAAATTCAAAATGAACGTGCCAAAATTGTTCATGGGCGTGAACTAGCCGCTTACCATCAAGAATGTGCAGCACTTGCACAGGAAAAAGCCGATTATGAATCGCATCAAATTGCTGCGGTTATTAGGTATTGTGATAAAGTTTTGCAAGCATCTACACCACGCTACACTGAATTATTGCCACGGCAATGGGAAATAGATTATAAAAATCGCACATTGTGGGTTCAATACCAACTTCCCTCCCCGCTCGAAATTCCAAAGTTGAAGGAAGTAAAATACTTTCCAACCAAAGATGAATGCAAAGAAGTATTTTTATCGGAGAAAAAGTGGCGTGATTTATACGAATCCGTTATCTACCAAACGGTATTGCGTACTTTTTATGAATTATTTCAAGCCGATGTAGCCGATGCGTTAGATACCATTGCCTTGAATGGTATCGTCAAGGCGATTGATAAAGCCAGTGGCCATTTAGCAAGCGAATGTATCTTATCTTTAGAAGTAGATAAAGATGAATTCCTTGGTCTTAAACTGGAAGCGATTGATCCTAAAATTTGTTTTAATCAATTAAAAAAATCCAAAAAAACCACCCCTCCAAAAATACTTTTATCGCTTAAACCCACACAAACCATAAAGCAAATACAAAATATACAAGATGGGCGGTTTATTGAATCGTATAGCATTATTCACCATCTCAATGAAAATACCAATTTAGCGGCAATGGATTGGGAAGATTTTGAACATTTGGTGCGTGAAATTTTTGAAAAAGAATTCAAACCATTTGGTGGAGAAGTTCATTTAACCCAAGCCAGCCGCGATGGTGGCGTGGATGCGGTGGTTTTTGACCCCGACCCAATTCGCGGTGGCAAAATTGTGATTCAAGCCAAGCGTTACACCAAAGTGGTGAACGTATCCGCTGTGCGCGATTTATATGGTACGGTGATGAACGAAGGTGCTAACAAAGGAATCCTAATAACCACCGCCCATTTTGGTAACGATTCCTACGATTTTGCCAAGGGAAAACCTTTAACGCTCATCAATGGTGAAAATCTTTTATCATTATTAGCAAAACACGGACATAAAGCGACGATTGATACGAAGGCGGCTAGATTAAAGTCTAAACAGATACAAGGAAGATATTATGATTGAAAAACTGACATTTAAGAACTTTGGCCCTTTGAAGGATATTCAATGGAATAATTTAGGAAAAATCAATTTGGTGATTGGTGGCAATGGCAGCGGTAAAACTTTTTTACTAAAAGCTATTTATTGCAGCTTGCGTACATTGGAGGAATATAAACGAGGGCAAGAGCCGCGCTCTGCTGCTGAAATTTTAGTGGATAAGTTGTATTGGACATTTCAGGCAGGAAAAATTGGGGATTTAGTTAGTAAAGGAGCTGAATCTTCTTTATCAAGCTCTTTGCTTATGAATGGAAATAATTTCTCTTATTCATTTGGTAGAGATACTACGCGACAGATTTTATCTATTGAAAATAAAATCCCACCACCGCGTGAAACAAACTCTGTTTTTTTTCCCGCAAAAGAAATTGCGTCACTACATGCAATTATTATGAAATCGCGTGGGCAAGATAAAGTTTTTGGATTTGATGATACTTATTTTGATTTAACAAAGGCATTGATACCACTATCATTTTTTGAGTCATTTTATGAAAATACAGAAATTAAGAAATTATTACTTCAGGAAGTATCTAAATTAAAAATAAATTTAAGCAAGTCAGAAATAACAAAAGCGTTTGAGCTAGCGGAAACAACATTAGCTGAGGAATTTCGGAAAAATAAGGAAAGGAAGGAAGTTGCCCTGAAGCATCTAAATGAACAAAGGATAAATATTAGAAAAATTATCAATGGGTCTATTGAATATGATGAAGATGCTAACTCTTGGTTTTTTATAAAGGGGAATAGCAAATTTCCTATGGGTGTCGTTGCTGAAGGTATTAAAAAAATTGGTACCTTTGATACGCTCTTAGCAAATGGCTATATTGACTCTGATTCAATTATATTGATTGACGAACCAGAAGCTAATCTACATCCCACTGCGATTTCTCAACTACTAGATATTGTGGCATCGTTGGCAGAAAGTGGCATGCAATTCTTCATGGCAAGCCATTCTTACTTTGTCGTGAAAAAACTGTATCTCATTGCCCAAGAACGGGGTTGGTCAATTCCCGTTATTTCGCATGATGATGGTGAATGGAAAATGGATGATTTGAAGGATGGGATGCCGGATAATCCGATTATCAATGAATCTATTCGACTTTATGAAGAAGAAGTGGAGTTGGCATTCAAATGACAAATCAAGATGCAATCGTAATCAATGAGTCCGGGATGAATTTCGGACCTTTTCCGCGTGAAAACTGCTTTTGTATTGAAAATAGCCAATGCCACGATGAAACAGGAAAAGAAAAAATCAACATCGCAGAATTTTTGCTTTTACGTCAAAAACAAAATAAACCACCCACAATATTGGTGGTAGAAGCCAAATCAGGTCGCCCAGATGATAAAGTTCCGTCAAAAGAAATTGAGCTAAAAATAACAGAAAAAAATGGAAAAAATGAAATAAAATTTAAAGAGTTGAATCCAAAATTCAGACTTGCACTCGATCAATACGTTGATGAAATTCGTATAAAACTTACCAATGGATTTTTATTAGGAATGGCATCTTGCTTGGGGCGATGCTCTCAAAATGGATTGCCAGAAACATTTAAAAATCTTGATTTTTCAAAAATAGAATTTTGCTTTATATTAGTTATTAAGCGAAGAATTGACGAAAATACATCAAAACCAATTAATGTGGATTTAGCTCCGCTAACTGCAAAATTGAGAAAAGAATTAGCTCCATTAGTTAAAAGTTGGAAATTTCACTCGAATAACTCGGTACTTGTCTTAAATGACCAAATGGCACAAAAACAAGGACTCATAACCCCATGAACCACCTCACCTTATTCCTCCCCTGCGCGGCTGGCGTAGAAGATTTATTAGCACACGAAGTACACGCATTAACGGGATTGGAGGGGCAAAACTTGCTCGTCCGGCGCGGGGGCGTGATGCTGCGCACGGCTTGGCGCGATGCCATGCTCTTGAACCTGCACAGCCGATTGGCGCAGCGCGTGCTGGTGCAACTGTCGCACACCCAGTACCGCAGTGAAAAAGACCTTTACCGCGCTGCCTCCGAAGTCGCTTGGGAGATTTGGTTTACGCCCAAGCAAAGCATCAAAATCGAGGTGACGGCGCAGCATAGCCCCTTGAATTCATTGAATTTTGCGGCGCTCAAAATCAAAGATGCCGTGTGCGACCGCTTCCGCCAAAAAGCGCACAACATCCGCCCCGATGTGAACACGCAATACCCCGATGTGCGGATTTTTGCCCACCTTACGACCGAGGAATGTTCGCTGTACATCGACACCTCCGGCGAGCCGCTGTTCAAACGCGGTTGGCGCGAAGATAAGGGCGACGCGCCGTTGAAAGAAACTTTAGCCGCCGCCATGATCGCCGCCAGCGGTTGGGCGGAGGGCGAGGCGGGTGATGGTGATAGCGATTTATTGCCGCTCTACGATCCCTGCTGCGGTAGCGGCACGATTGCGATTGAAGCCGCGCAAATTGCGTGCAATATCCCCGCCGGAAATCTGCGCCGTTTTGCGTTTGAGAAGTATCTGCCCTTCCAGCGCCATGTGTGGGATGCTATGAAAAAAGAAGCTTCCGATGCAATTGTGAAGCCTGATGTAGGGCAATCGGCTCTTATTTTTGGCAGCGATGTGTCGCACCGCATGGTCGATTTTGCGCAGCGCAATGCCGAACGCGCTGGCGTGGCGGATGTCATCGAGTTTCGGGGTGGCGATGCCTTGCAGCGGATGTCGCCGTGTACGGTTGCGGGGGTGATGCTGCTCAATCCACCGTATGGCGAGCGTATCGGCGTGGGTGGCGTGGCGGGGCAGGGCGAGCAGGCACGTTTTGGTCAGCGTGAAGTAGCGCAAACCGAGGACGGCGGCGAATTTTTCAGCCAACTCGCCACGCATTGGAAACGCAATTTCAGCGGCTGGTCGGCATGGGTATTAACGCCCGATTTGAAATTACCCAGCAAAATGCGCCTCAAAGAATCCCGCCGCGTTCCCATGTGGAATGGCCCGATTGAATGCCGTATGTTCCGGTTTGATATGGTGAAGGGAAGTGTGCGTGAGCGAAGCTAATTTGGCGCTGTTGCCACGCCCTATCATCCTCGATACCAACATCGTTTTAGATGTGTTGATTTTCAACGACACCGCCGCCGAACCCGTGCGCGTGGGTTTGCGCGATGGCAGTTTGCGCTGGATCGCCACCACGCCCATGCGCGATGAATTGGCGCGGGTCTTGGATTACCCGCAAATCGCCAAGCGTGTGCAGTTTTACCAGCTCACCACGGAGGCGGTGTTGGAGCAGTTTGACGCGCTGGCGCAGATCGTTTCGGTTGCCGCCAAAGCGCCCGTGACGTGCAAAGATGCCGATGACCAAAAGTTTATCGACCTTGCTGTGGCACACCAATGCCCGCTTTTAAGCAAAGATAAAGCCGTGCTTTGTATGCGAAAAAGGCTGCTAGCGCTGAATGTACTTGCATCGAAAGCTATAAAATAAATAGCATAAACAAAAAATACTTGAAAGAAAGCCATGACTACTATGACTGAAATCACCCCAAATAACCCCGATAACGACCTCACCTTGATGGACGAGCTGGAAGACATTCTGGACGACCTGCGCACCCGCGCCAAAGAAACGCCCCATGCTGAATTCTGCGAAGGCTTTTTGGCTGCGCTGGTGTGCTGCCGCCGCGTGATTCCGGCAGAGGAATATCTGGAAGTGTTGCTCGAACCCGAAGCGTTTGCCGATGCCGCCCAGCGTGCGCGGTTCATGGAATTGTGGCAGCAGCGTTGGCAAGAAGTGCAAACCGCGTTGGATACCGAGGTGGATTCGCTGGAAGATGATGCCGCGTATCAACCGGAAGTCCCCGATGTGCGTGGCGTAGTGGAACAAATTCCCGAAGCGGAACGCGCCAATTTTATTAACGGTAAACCCCTGCCCTATTTTGGTCAGGTGTGGGCGGTGGGATTTATGTACGCGGTTGAATCGTGGCCGGAAGAATGGGAAAGCCCAATCAAACATAAAAAACTCGCTAAAGGGCATAACGACGCGCT
>JBDKGR010000003.1:0-47552 GCA_039798085.1 Pseudomonadota bacterium | reverse complement strand
GCCAGTGTATCTATATCACGTTCTTGATAGAGCATATCTATTAAGGAGCCGCGCGGGAAAATAAGGGTAAGAACCCCCAACACCATGAATGCTGTGCCCAGTAAATGCCACGGTGTGGTCAATTCTAGGCGTGCAATCTCCCCATCTTCAGGGGCATATCGCTTCGATCTGGCTGGTAACATTACTGCTGCTTGCGTTTAAGTTGGTTTGGCTGGTTTGGCGAACTTGGCATTTTTCAGCATTGTGTAGCTCAAATTTTAATGGAACATAACCCTTCAAGTTCCAAATAAAACGCCCTTTTTGAAATTCCGATTTTTCGATTTTCGCATTGGCAGATACCAAATACGGTGTGGTCGATAATTTTTCTCCCATAGCAATTTCTGCCCAATCGCCACTCAAATGTACATACGCATAATCTTTATCTTTATCTTTTACCGTGCGAAAACCTGCAACGGCGCGGCTATCCGCCATTTGAATACTACCAATGGAGGAAGGCATACGCAGAGTACGCAAGTTTTGTGCCCCCCGAATGCGCCATCCATTGGCAGATTTGGCAACTGCCATCTGGTGGAAATCCTGTACCTTGTAAGCATAATCGGTAATATGTACGGGTGTTACATCTTGTGCCAAAGCATAATTGAATATCTTCTCCAACGATTTTATTCCAGCCATTTTTGTTACCAAATAGGTATGAAAATAAATATCAATGGGTTTTAAGCGTCGGGGTGATTCGGTGAATTCAAAAGTCTCAATCACTCGGTCAAATCCATAAAAAGGTCCAGTCCAGTTATTGGTATAGACATTTTCATTCTGATTGGGTGCGTAAATTTGCAACGTATCGGTACGCGGCGTGCCCAACCCCTCTACCGCAGCCACGCTGTTATTCGATTTGGTTGCCACGGTATCACCACCATTCATATTAACCATGCCAGCTTCTGTCACCATACGCAAAGCATCACTACCGGGAAGACAATCACCTGTCCATAAAAATACTTCTACCTTTTTACCCAGAGGTGCGAGTCGGCTTTCAATATATTTTACCGAACCTTTTATTTCACGTTCAAGACTAAATTCATAACCCGGAATACTGAGGTTATAACCAGACCCCTCATCATCATTTGCCATTGCTTTATGCCAAAAGAAAGGATGTGAATAACTATGGGAAGCAATCGCTACATGGGGCTGCTTGTACATTTCCTTCGCAATTTTTTCTGCTTCTTTAGATAAATGGGGGTGCAAACCTTGGGGCGATATTTCGGATTCAATCACCGAGATTGTCATAGGAATCGGATATTTTTTAATAAAGCGATTCAACAATACATCACTCGCTAATGGTGTACCGGGAATTTCAGCACGGCTGATAAAACCATCACCATCCATGTGTACCATTAACATTCGGCGACCCGCTTCGGTGGTCACATCCGGTACAGGCATTGGGGGCAGACGCAGGGCTTTTTCAAAAAATGCAAAAGGATTGATAACCCAGCGGTCACCCGTATTACCGGGCAAGGTAATAATGGAAAAGGATTCCAATACATAGCCTCCCCACGGAGTGATGGCTGCTACCACTTGTTGAAAAGAACCTTGTTGCAGTGTGAGCAAAGATTCACTTCCAGAAGGTGGCTGAATGGCGGGAAATCCGTAAAGTCCCTGACGTGGTGGGGTCTCAAATCCCATCATGGAGCTTTGTTGGGTGATTTTGATCGGTAATTTACTTGCGCTACCTACATCTTGAATCGTTAAACCCAATACCGTATCCATACCATCTTGTATCATGAAATCATCGGGATTGACGAGGGCAATGGGTAGGCTATTTTCAACCTGCACAGTCAACCAGCGAGTTATGCGCTCTTGTTCCACAACAGGAGGTGTTTTGGCATCATTCATCCACACAATCACCCCTGCATAGCGACCGGTTAGCACACCTTGGGGCAACTGGTCTGGATCAACAAATTCCAAGGAATAACCCAGATAATTAATGGGCATAGCGCCGACACGTAACGCTTCCACCCAGTGGAGCTTGAACTCATTTTGCAATCGAGAATGGAGAACCAAGATTTTTCGAGGCATAACCTCGACACTCCCAACGCCCAAACTGGCTAATGTCGGTTCAGTCACCCACGGAATAATGCCCAAGGCTTCGATTTTTTTGGCGGTTTCGCGTGCCAGTTCACGTTGAGCGGGATGAACATAATCAATCGACATCACTGGGAGCTTGTATTCTTTCTGCGCTTTTTGCAGTTGCCCTAAAAGCCATGCACGGTCTTCTTCGCTCACATTTTTGTAGCTTTGCTTGCCCGCGTCATACCCTTGAAACAACGATTCGGCTACAACCATTTGAACATGGCGATGCACACTAGGCAAAATTTCAAAACCGCGATTAAAAATCAGTTGGGCTTGTGGGTAACGGTTTTTCAACGCCTCAATGGTTGCCGCCATCCCCGCCTCTTGCAAAGCCCGTTGTTCTGGCGTTTTGGCAACCAGATGGTACGAATCCAAGGTATCTAAAAAGAAACTGCGATAGCCTTTATCCCAAAGCGGGGCAATCACTTTATCGACAAAAAAGGCGGGCCATGCTGCTTGAGATTGGTCAATCACGCGGCTGCCCCAATCTTTGTTTTCGCCCAGCAGCCAATTTTTAGGAATGGCATCGGCATAGGCGCGAGAAGGCTGCACTTCGCCCAGAGCGACATACGCGACCAACGTGGTGTGCGGGAGTTTTTTGCGCAAGCTGGTGGGCTGTGGCACATGGTCGGGATCAACTACCACCGAATCAAACGCCTGCAACTCGCCCCACGGTGGATTCGCACCGTAGAAAAATGCCACCGCTGGAAGCGTTTGTGCCCACAACATCCCACTGGTGAACAGCGTAAGCAACCAAACACCGATCCACCATTTTCGTGTTTTCAACATTTTGAGCATTTTCAACATTTTGGGCATTTTGGGCATTTTGAGCATTTTGAAGGTATGAGACATGGCTTCCACCCATTCCAAGAAAACTATAGTTTACTGACCTTGTTCAAAATCCCATGTCCTACACGGTATCCACTGGCAAGGCAATTTGTAAGTAAATACCCGCCTGTGGGCGCATCCCAATCGAGCATTTCACCAGCACAAAATACGTCGGGCAACACTTCCAGATTGGGATTTTTCCAACACACGCCCCCCGCGCTGCTGATAGCTTCGTCGATGGGTCGTGCTGCATGGAGGGTAATAGGCAGATTTTTGAACGCCATAGCAAGCGCAACAGGGTCATTGAGCGTAGTTTTGGGCAATAACTCGTACAAAATTGCCGCTTTGATGCCGTCAATTTTCAAACGACTTTTCCAATGGCTGGTCAAAGAACGGGTTCCGCGTGGATGTTGCACCTCCGCTAAAACCCGTTCGGGTGATAAATCAGGCAACAAATCTAGGTAAAAAGTTACACAACCCTTTTGTGCAATGTGATTTCGTAACAAACCAGAGGCAGCGTAAATCAAACTGCCTTCGACTCCGGTTGCCGTGGCAACGAATTCGCCTTTGCGGTGAAAGCCGTTGCAAGAAATCGCCACCGATTTGAAGGGCTGACCTGCAAAGCGACTCGAAAAATGTTCGCTCCACCCGTCTTTTACGTCAAAACCGCAGTTGGATGGTAACAAAGGTGCAACTTCAATACCCCGTGCTTGTAACAAAGGAACCCAAGCACCATCCGAACCCAATCGTGCCCAGCTTCCTCCGCCCAGTGCCAGCACCACGGTTTGGGCTTGAATCGACACATTGCCTTGCGGTGTTTCAAATGACAAATCAATACCGTGATAACCACCCCCGTCCCCTCCTTCTAAAGGAGGGGTGGCAGGCAGCGCCTGACGGGGTGGTTCTCCCCACCCCACCCAACGATGCCGCATATGAAACTGCACACCCGTCCGCCGCAGCCGCTGCAACCACGCCCGCAATAGCGGAGCGGCTTTCATATCTTTGGGAAATACGTGCCCCGAGCTACCGACAAAGGTTTCAATGCCCAAATCCAGCGCCCATGCACGGACGGCATTGGAATCAAAATCGGCTAACCACGTAGCGATTTCTGCGCTGCGCGTGCCATCCGCGTGGTAACGGGTGGCGAATAAATCGGCTGGCTCGGAATGGGTTAAATTCAATCCACCTTTACCGGCAAGCAAAAATTTGCGCCCGACCGAAGGCATGGTATCGAAGACATGGACGGCAACCCCAGCTTGCGAAAGCACTTGTGCCGCCATTAAGCCCGCAGGCCCTGCGCCAACGATGGCGACTTGTACGATAGTAGTCATATTTCAATGAATTTCAATGAGTTTTCCCTGTGCAGTCAAAAACGCAGTTCGCACCCTATCGTCGGGATAAACCTTGGACACTGCGGCACAGTAGCGAAGAAGTTGGTCGCGCAATGCGCTATCCAATTCAGGTTGATGGGCGGATTTGTAATCCAGAATCCACCATTGTCCCTTAATGTCTTGCACCAAACGGTCGATTCGCAGCAAACGACCTCGCTCATTTAGTGCGACTTCGTTCCCTTGCCATTGAATTTGGGTGGAATCCCATGCCCATGCGCCTTCGCCATTCACAATTTCCTGCGCCCATGTGGTTGCTATTGCCATTTGTTCGGGCGATAAATCGAATTCTTTGGCGATGCGTTCTGCCGGAGAAAATCCTTTCGCAGGAATATAGCGTTCCAGCAAGCGGTGCATGGCTTGCCCCATGCGGGAGTCCAAATCGTCTTCTTTATTTTCCTCTTCCTTTTCCTCTTCTGCTATTAAATCAATAGCTTCATCCGCATATTCTACGGGCGTTGCAGGCGTATTTTGCAAACAAAGGAATTCAAACGTTTCTGGAATCTCTGGAGTTTTTGGAGTTTTTGGAATCTCTGGAATTGCTGGCGAAATAGCCTTATCTTCCGCTTTGACTTCTTTTTTAGCGTGGGGCAAAAGGCGTTCCCACCAACTGGGTTTTTGTCCGCGATGCGCTTGCAAGCTCGAAAAAACCAAGACATTGCGGCAACGCGTTAAAGCGACATACAAAGCATTCAATTCTTCGCGCTGGCGTTCGGCTTTTTCTTTTTCCAAAAGTGGGGCGGTACAGGCTGGCACGCGGGCTTCGCTGGCGAGGAACACAAAGCGCTGCGGATGCGGACTTTCTCCCGGCCAATCGACCAAAATCCCCATGCTGGGCGCGTTTTTGGCTTCGGCATCGGTATCCAGCATCAGTACGAGTTTGGCTTCCAACCCCTTCGCACCATGCACGGTGAGCAGTTGTACGGCAGCAGCGTTGGCACGCACGGGCGCTTTGATTCCGCCTTTTTTCAGCTTCCGAATCAAACTATAAGCGGTGATGTAACGACCTTGATCGACTTCTAACGTCGCCGCCAATAATGCCCGCAGATTCGCCAGCACCGATTCGCGTTGCGCGGGTAACGCGGCACTGGCATATTTTTCCAAAATCGCGCCTTCGGTGTAGATGGCGGCTAACGCATCGTGCGGCGGCAAGCTATTGACCAAGGTTTGCCAGCGGGCGAGCGCTTCCAACCGCGCATCCGATGCGACCACATCCCACCACCACAAAGGCGGTAAAGTCGGCTCTGATGGCTTCGCTTTCAACGCGATTTGCACCAAATCATCATCATCAAAACCAAAAATCGGGGATTTCAGCACCTGCGCGAGAGAAAGATTGTGCTGCGGCGATACCAGCACATCCAATAGCGCGATGATGTCTTGCACCTCGGGCATATCGGCTAATTCGTTTTTTTCCGGCTGCTGGGCGGGAATACCCAAGGTGTTGAGTTCGATTTGCATCAAATTCAAGCGTTCGCGTTTGCGGGATAGCACCATGACATTGCCCGCTTTAACCGGTTCATTGTTAATCACTCCGGTTTGCAGATACTGCGCTAACCACCGCGCGGCTTCTTTGCATTCTTTGGCTTTATTGCTTTCTTCTTCGGTGTGACGGGCTTCGGTTAAAGAATCGCGCCAGTCCTCTATGCTGATTTCGGCTTTTTCCTCGGCGGCTTTGATACGGGCGGTGCGGTTGATGCGGGGGAGATGCCAAATCGTGCCATCTTCTTTCGATTCGGTGCTGTGCGGACGAAAGCCTTCAAACGTTTTTTCGTTTTGTGCTTCCAGCATCACCTGATTGACCCTATCCATAATCGCCGGAGCGTTGCGCCGTGTGTGGTCGCAGTTGAGCAAATCGCCCATCAAACCGTCTTGCACAAAGGTTTGCGCGGCTTTGAACACCTGCGGCTCGGCGCGGCGGAAGCGGTAAATACTTTGCTTGGGGTCGCCCACAAAAAAGACGCTAATCGCCTTGCCCGCGCCCGTATAACCCGTTAGCCACGCATACAGTGCCTGCCATTGCAGCGGATTCGTGTCTTGAAATTCGTCGATTAGCAAATGCCGAATTTGGGCATCCAATCGCTCTTGCACCCAGCCGCTGAGGATTTCATCGGATAGCAACGTAAGCGCCGTGCGTTCCAAGTCATTCATATCCAACCAATGGGATTCGCGCTTCAGCTCTGCATACTGCGCTATCAAAATACGAGCAAGTCGCGCCATACGCCCTTGGTGCAGCCATGCTTGGTGCTGGAGTTTTTGGGCTTCGTATTCGACCGCTGCATCTTGTGCGATACGGACTATTTCAATGCCGATTATTTTGTCGCTGAATTTACGGGGTTTACCATCCGTTAATAAGGCGTTGATTTGGGCGGGTACATCATGGTTTGTGAGCGCTTTTTCCAATTCCATTCCCTTGGCGGCAAATGTTTTAGCGCTGGCTTTTCCTAAAACGCTTGCCGCTGCCCACAGCGGTTCGGGTGCTAAAACGGGCACATCGGCAAAGGCAACCGAGTTTTCCACAATTCCATGCTGATCGGCTAAATCGAATTCGACCCGTTTATTCAGCGCTTCTTTCAACGCCTGCTGCGCTTGGTGGCGACCGTAATCCGCTACCAGCGCGTGGTAATCTGCCAAGGCATCGCTGTGGGTTTTATTCGTGGCAATGGTTTGATAAAAGCGTGGCCAGACTTGTTCTACCGCCTCCGAATCGTCTTGCAGCAATTCGTACTGCGCGGGCAAACCCAAATTTTGCAGCGTTTGCATGGGCGAACTGCGCACCAATGCCGCAAACCAACCATGAAACGTCCGAATCTGCACACCGCGATCGGCTTTGAGCAATTCGTGGTGCAAATTGCGCAGTTGCTCCACATCCTGCGGCGTGGGTTCGTGTGACCAGCCGCGTGCGAGCAATTCATTTCGTAATTGGGAATCATCGGCTTGAGAAAAATAAACGAGCCATTCTTGCAAGCGTTGGCGCATTTCTCCGGCGGCTTTTTTGGTGAAGGTAATCGCCAAAATCTCGTGCGGCTTCGTGCCTTGCAGCAACGCCCGCACGATGCGCGAGACCAGCATCCACGTTTTACCTGCTCCGGCGCACGCTTCTACGGCTACGCTGCGGTCGGGATTGCAGGCGATGGCGTAAAAATGCTTGCGGGGAATTTGGATTCCGTTGTGTTCAAAAGCGTTATGGGCATTATTGGCATTATTGGAATTATTGGAATTATTCATCCCCCGATTTTCGAGCATTAGAATGATTCCAT
The DNA here is from genome assembly GCA_039798085.1 of Pseudomonadota bacterium. GTDB lineage: Bacteria > Pseudomonadota > Gammaproteobacteria > Burkholderiales > Burkholderiaceae_C > Allorhodoferax. The sequence continues at coordinate 39,955 of JBDKGR010000003.1, read as the reverse complement.
GCTTGATGACCGTTCCAAATTATTGTTGAAAGCGCTGGTAGAGCGCTATATTGCCGATGGGCAACCTATTGGCAGCCGAACCTTGTCCAAATCATCGGGGTTGGAGCTGTCTCCCGCCACCATTCGCAATGTGATGTCGGATTTAGAAGATTTGGGTTTGATTGCCAGTCCGCACACCTCGGCAGGACGCATTCCTACGGCACGCGGGTATCGCTTATTTGTCGATACCATGCTGACGGCGGAAAAAAGTTCGCTTGGTTCGCACCATTTAGCGCCCGATCAACCGCAAAAAGTGATTTCCAATGCGGCGCATTTGCTTTCCAGCCTCTCGCATTTTGTGGGGGTGGTGGTTGCACCGCGTTCTTCTTCGGTGTTTCGGCACATTGAATTTTTGCGCTTATCCGAACGCCGTTTGCTGGTGATTATTGTGTCGCCGCAGGGCGATGTGCAAAACCGCGTCATCATGACCGAATTGGATTATTCGCAATCGCAACTGGTGGAAGCGGCGAACTTTCTCAACAGCCACTATGTGGGGCTGGGCATTGAAGAAGTACGCCAGCGCTTGCAGGGGGAAATGGAATCGCTACGCTCCGAAATCGCCAGCCTGATGCAAGCGGCCATTACCGTGAGTTCGGAAGCAATTACAGAAACACAAGATAACGTGGTGGTGTGCGGGGAACGCAATTTGCTATCCGTCTCCGATTTTTCCAGCGACATGGGGCATTTGCGCCGCGCATTTGATTTGTTCGAGCAAAAAGCCCAACTCATGCGCCTGATGGATTGCACAGGGCAAGCCGATGGCGTGCGCATTTTTATTGGCGGTGAAAGCAAAATCGTGCCGATGGAAGAATTGTCGATTGTCAGCACCTCCTACGAAGTGGACGGCAAAATCGTCGGCACGTTGGGCGTAATCGGCCCCACGCGAATGCAGTATGAGCGCATGATTCAAATTGTGGACATCACCTCAAAATTAGTCAGCAATGCCTTGAGTCAGCATAAATAACTGCAAAAGTAGCCGTTACAATAGCGTTTCGGTCGGGGCGTTAGCTCAGTTGGTTAGAGCAGAGGACTCATAATCCTTTGGTCGAGTGTTCAAGTCACTCACGCCCTACCATATAAACATAAGCCTTACAACATAAGAAAAGCCCGTTATCATTTTGATGCGGGCTTTTTTCATTGCTACTTAACTTATTGGGTAGTGGGAAAGGATAGTTTCTCATCTGCCGCCGAACTGCAAATCAGCTTACCCAGTATTGAACAAATTGAGCGCGAACTGGCGGGTGCTAGTGATTTTGGCGACCAAGACTAACGCTTGACTCCAAGCACTGCTTGTACACGGCTGTACCAATGGTCTAAACCCACCAACGTCAGGCAGTTGGCTGGGGCTTTGAGTTGCCATCCCTGCGGAGGCACTCCAGCGCCTCCGTAAGCCACCAACGTCAGGCAGTTGGCTGGGGCTTTGAGTTGCGTTGGTCGGTTTTGATTTTTTACCCGTTCCCCAATGGCATCTATCGTGAAATGGTCAGCGACTGCACCCACAATATCATGCAATTTCTTATGCACTTTGGAATAAATATGGTCTGATTCAGTTTTTTTCTTTAGATGGAGAAATTCCCTATTCATTTGCTCCTCTAAAAAAAACGCAAAAGCAGGATCGATATTCTTCAAATCATTCACCTTTGCACCATTCACCAAATCCCCTTCATGCTTTCTTGCTAATGCGTGAACTGCAAATACCGCAAATTCTAAGGGCGAGAGGTTGATGGTTTCTCCACACACCTCTAACAAGCCCTTGTGCTTTTCCCGATCAAATTTCACCACCATCTGCGGTGGCTCGAACGTGGCTTGGGCGAGACGAATGGCAAAATCAAAATCGGTTTGCGCCTTGGTTGGCCAATCCTTACCCAAAATAGAACCGAGTTTGAGCACGCTCAATTCGGCAAGTTGGATGTTGGCATCCTTGGTCGAGATGGTTTGCCCTTTGAAATCAAGTTCAATCGGCAGCTTGGGCGGGTAATAAAAGCCGCGCACCGTCTCAAATGGCGCACTCACCAGTACATGAGAGAGCGTATCCAGCGGTTCAGCGAGCAAAGAAAACGCATGACCCATGTAAAAACTCATACTCTTGCGCCCACCCGCTACGCTAGCGTGCAATACCGTACTGGGCACGCTTTTAAGCGCACGCATCACGCCATAGAGCGCGTTGGCGGCGGATTTATTGTGGGTGTCGGTGGTGATGTCTTCTAGGTCAATTCCTGCCTCTTGAATCACATTTACCGTTTCGGCATCAAAGCGAATAGGGTGGTTGGGCAAAAATTCCTGCACTAAGCGATGAAATTGCCCCGTGCTGGGGGGAAGCAATTCGGCAAGAATTTTTTGCTTACCGAGCGCTGTCGTCACGACGTGAACCTCATCCGGCATAAAAGGTGTGGCTTGCGTGACCAGCGCATACAGTGTCTCTGTAATCACTGCGGGCGACATACCGCTGACGCACAAAAGAATGCGACGCTGGGGACGTGAATTTTGGGTGTGCATAAAGTCTTTCAACGGCATCAATAGGTGAAGTAGTTTGGCAAGCTTGCTAAAGCAGCAAACACATAATAACCCAAAGATAATTCAACCCAGACGACAACAAACTTCATTACTTAACCCAAAGGACACATTATGAACGGATTTTTCGACATCATCATCAACATCCCTAAACTATTCAAATAAAGGAACACCCTATGATTTCAACCCTTCCACACGACATTCTCTATCACAACACCCTCATTTGCAACAATAACCGCATCGTCAGAATTAAAAACCCAAAACCCAACTACTGAAAGGAATTACCATGTTTTTACCTAATTAATGAAAGAAATCAATGCAATGCTTTTTCTAAATTGTCCACCACAAAAACATCCCCTTCATAATATCCATATAAACGCTTGGCATCACCATCATGCCAAGCATCGGCTTCATACCACCCCGATTTTCCTTTAATCGGTTTGAAGTCTAAACTTAAAAGTGATTGATTTGTTTCAATATAGCGTGCTAAAGCATCTATTTTTGCATTCACTTCTCGCAATCTTTTCTTTTCCAATCCTTTTAAACTAGATTCAAAAATTTTGCCAAATTTTAGCTTTTTACTAGGCGATGAATGTAGTTTTTCTTCATAAAGTGCATCTTTAGTTTCCTGCCAAACCATTTGCCCCCATTCAGATAGAGTGCTCTTATTATCAATCGTCATCAAAAATGACTCCGATACACCGCGCACATCTTCTGAAGATACTTCTAATTGCATTTCCGCCATACGCCGGAAAGGTGTGAGGTATTTTTCAATATCAGTCCGCGCATCCATTTTGATGGGCAAGCGTGGCAGGCGAATCAATTCATCGCTGCGCTCATATACATAAACACATTCATCCGCGTGCAGCATCCCCAAGGTTTGCATAAATCCCTGAACCGCCTTAAAACCTCCGGTAAGATTAAAAATAATTCGGTAACCTTGGCTGCGATAATCGGGCAGTGTATCGTAAGCCCATTTTACCAATTCGCTCAATGCCATCCGATAGGCGCTTAAATCGTCGGTACGCAAATCGGTTTGGCGTTTTACTTCGGTACTTTGCCCATAGTGCTGCAAAACGGCTTCAATGGCTTTTGCGGATTGTTCACCGAGCCATGTATCGGTTGCCAACAAAATATGGTGGTCATTACCGCTGATTGTGCCGCCATAACAACCGCGCAAGCCATTTAATTCGGCGCTTATTTTTGCTAATTCGTCGATATTTTTTTGTGCTGCCAATTCATTTTGGCAAAAATTAATGCGTGCTTGAAGTATTGGCAAATGCTCTGGCGCAATATCGCTTTCTTTTCCAGCATTCGCATAATCGGTCAACAATTTTCTCACTTCTGAAGAAGATTCCGCCGTAAAAATACTGGTTCCGCAAGTAGAGATAATCAATTTTTTCATACATTGTTCCTTTGGAGTGATATGTCTTAATCCCTTTAAATTCAGGGCAGTAATTGAAACATGACGGAAAATGTAACTGTGGGTGTACAAATGCGTCTTAATCCCTTTAAATTCAGGGCAGTAATTGAAACTTTAATGAGAATTGCACCATTTACGTGGCAATGGTCTTAATCCCTTTAAATTCAGGGCAGTAATTGAAACTTTACTACCCGCCCGTAACAACCACGCAAAAAACCGTCTTAATCCCTTTAAATTTAGGGCAGTAATTGAAACTCCTAAAATCGCAACTCGACGAGATTAGTTCAAGGTCTTAATCCCTTTAAATTCAGGGCAGTAATTGAAACGCGCGGTTGCAACATTTTGAGATTACGACCCTCTAGTCTTAATCCTTTTAAATTCAGGGCAGTAATTGAAACGATTTACAAGCTCAATAATTTGATTTGACCATGAGTCTTAATCCCTTTAAATTCAGGGCAGTAATTGAAACCCGCCTCGGAATCAACGCGCCAGTACACAAGGGAGTCTTAATCCCTTTAAATTCAGGGCAGTAATTGAAACAACCTTGTCCATTATTAGCCTCCTAGTAATCAATCGTCTTAATCCCTTTAAATTCAGGGCAGTAATTGAAACCCGGCTGGATATTTTTCCGGACGATAACGGAGGCATCTTAATCCCTTTAAATTCAGGGCAGTAATTGAAACTTTCGGACAGCGAGGATAGTTTATGACAGTCAATATCTTAATCCCTTTAAATTCAGGGCAGTAATTGAAACGTCCCGCCAAAATATCGCCACAAAGCAACCGGAATCTTAATCCCTTTAAATTCAGGGCAGTAATTGAAACATTCCGTTTTAATTGTAAACAAGGAGATAATAAAATATCTTAATCCCTTTAAATTCAGGGCAGTAATTGAAACGATGCTCAAATTCGCGCGATTATTTGCCCAAATGGCATCTTAATCCCTTTAAATTCAGGGCAGTAATTGAAACAAGCGGGTCGCGGTGTGGAGCTTCTGCATACATATCTTAATCCCTTTAAATTCAGGGCAGTAATTGAAACGTAATCTTGGAGCTGCAATCAAGCTTTTTAAAAAATCTTAATCCCTTTAAATTCAGGGCAGTAATTGAAACTGGATTTATTTGTGACAATCAAAGAACATCTAATATCTTAATCCCTTTAAATTCAGGGCAGTAATTGAAACGAATATATCGAGAGCGCAATAAATTTGTATAAAACATCTTAATCCCTTTAAATTCAGGGCAGTAATTGAAACAGCTAATCGAAGCACTCCAACACCAAGCAACACCATCTTAATCCCTTTAAATTCAGGGCAGTAATTGAAACTACGGATTGATCCAGTCGGCAATTGCTGGAAAGATCTTAATCCCTTTAAATTCAGGGCAGTAATTGAAACCAATTAAAATAATGTCAAGAAGGTCGGTATGGGATTCATCTTAATCCCTTTAAATTCAGGGCAGTAATTGAAACCCCCCGAAGAATCATCCGCCGCGCCCGTGCCAGCCAATCTTAATCCCTTTAAATTCAGGGCAGTAATTGAAACGCTGTAATTCTAACTGCTTGTTTTGCAAGAAGAATTGATGATTGTTCCGCGAACCCCATTTTTTCCTTGTGAGAAATACGATGGTTTATTGAGAGTCTAGCATAATTTCTTGATAAATCAACAGGTTATAAGCACCGCGAACCGCTCTATAGAAACGCTTTTACTTATGGTTCGCGCAAAGTGAATACGCACCCATCCCAAAGGTAGCATTTTTTCCGATATGGAGCCATTGCCCTAGCCATAGCCACGGGTAGATTTGCGATAAAACCGCTGCATCGCCGTGCAAAATCCAACTTCCCAGCACGCCACCGAGTTTCATTTCTTGCCGCTGGCGGCTGGAATAACGTGTCCAATCGTACCAACGCAGTTGGCGCGTATCACTGAGGGTTTGGCTTAATTGGGCGATGTGTTTTGTGCTTTCACCCCATTCTTTTTGATCGGCATGAAATTCCATTAACAAAGCGGTACGACGCGCCAAATTGGATACCAGAACACGCGGTGTAAGTTCAGCCACGCCCAGCGGATGACCTTGATTTTGCAGGCGCATGGGCGTGTGAATTTTTAAGCATAATCCGCTGCTATCGCCCGTGTAGTGTGCGTCTCCAGCTATCAATTCAATAGTATTTTGATGTTCTTTCAGAATCGGATTGTCGTGAGTCCATACGGTTTGCACATGACCTGTGGCATCGACATAATCGACCTGTTGTAAATCCGAATCGGCACGTTCGCGCGTCAAACCGCGAGCAAGGGCGCGTTGTAGTGCAAAAAGTACCAACGCCAGTTGCTCTCGTGCATGACCGATTAGCACGATATGAAACACAAAATCCTCACCCGCTTGCAACGCCCGCGCACTGGGTGGAGGCGGTTCCATGATGTAGGGATTGGGAATTTGGCTAAATTTTTGCAGCGTGTGGCTACCTTTGGGTGGCGCGGGTGCTTCAAAAATCCGGCTATAAGGGCAGGTCGATTGCAATGGACAACCCGCACACGTTGGCTGGCGCGTCATACACGTAATATGACGCAATGCCGAACCAAATTGTCCCCGTAATAATGAACCCGCATAGTGCGGTAATTCCAACGGCACACGCATCCGCGCAGTAAAACGATAACGGGCAACGGGGATATGGGTGGGAAAGCCAGTCACGTTGCCTCCGTAATATCAAATGCTTGTAACCGCGCTCCGAGTTGTTCTAACTGATCGGCACTTAGTTCACAACCGCGCAATTCAGCGGGTACTTCCAAGGTCAAATGCAGATAACGCGCACCAATGGCGCACACTTGGGCGGCAAGGTTCACGGGCAAACTGCCAATGACCGTATCACCGGATTGAATGATGGTGGTGTCCAGATGGCTAACAAGCTGGTCAACGATGAGATTTTGCCGCTGCGCCCACTGCACGGCTCCGGTGTGTCGAGATACAAAATAAGTAGTCATGCAGCAATGGTAGGGAGGAAATGGCAGAAAAAAATAATGGCAAGGTTGCTGGGAATGCCATTGCCTGCAAGTCAATAATTTTCTGGCGGATAAGTCAGTTATATTGATTTTGCATTGGATTCAATATGTGACTTAACTATCCTTATTTCAGGGATAAATCCCGCAATACAGAAAGCTTGAGTTTTTTCTTCTCTTCTTTACCAAAGGGGGTAACTACTTTGAAAAGCCATTCTTCCAACATATCGGCAAGGGCTTTTTTATCGGATGCCGACCAATCGGCATTACTCAAAGCAATTTTGCTGAGTTTGTCCGCATCTTGAAATAAACCTGCTTTGGCGATATTAGGCTCTTGCTGTTTGAATTTCCAATCCTCACATCGTTGCCGAAAAGTTTCAATTGCCTTGCCCTGCTCCGTCATGGTGGCAAGCTCGGCAGCGCGTTGTGCTTGTGCGGCAAGCTCTGTCAGCCGTGCAGCTTCTTTTGCAGCGGCTTCGGCGGCTTGCGTTTGTTTTTGTAATTCAGCTTTGGCTCTTTCAACAGCAAATTGCACCCGAAGTTTTGCTATATCTGTACGACCTTTGGTTTGTTCGGCACACCAATTTTTCAATTCCAATAAATCTTCCTGTGGATTGATTTCCACCACTACCCAGCCAAAGGGAAGTAGGTGTTTTTGATCGTCTTCCGTTTCTGCTGCCAGCCACACGGTTTTAGTGGTGCTTTCAAAAGTAGGCGGCTGACCTTTTGCCCCCATAATTTTGATACTAGCAACACCTTCACCAGTTAAAGTTTTGTTGTCTGCACCGCCATAACGCCCCAAGCGGATAAGGAAAGCATCGCCGTTTTGGAGTTTTTTACCCAATGCGCTGCTGGGGGTCAATAGCAGTTCGATACGACGTTTCCAATCGGGATTGACCAAACCACGCCCATCCAAAACACTCAATTCTCGGCGTAGGCGTTGCTGGTGGTAGGTGTTGGAGTCTTTGGCAATAGCGCGTAAATCGGTAGGACGCAAGGCGGGGGCGGGCGTAGTTTTACTATCGGTATGTGGATTCAATAACGGTAATACTGCGTCCGCCACAAAAGCACGATATTGCCCGTGCAAGATGCACTCTTTGCGGGCGGCAATGCCTTTGGGTTGCTGAATCAAGCCATCTTTGCTGCGGACTTCGCGTTTTTTACGATTCACAGCAAACATCACCCGCCTTGCTACGTCTTGCGTAGGCATCAAATCTGCGATTTTCAGTAAACGCAAGGGACTGGTGGCAAAGTCGCCTTGCAGCAGGCGTTTTTCCATTACTGAAGTCGATTGGGCTTCACCATTGTGTTTGAATTTCACATCGTGAGGGATTTTTCCATCATTCAATACATCCAAAATTGCTGTGCGAATTGCGCCCTTGAAGCTGCTGCCCGGAATATAGGGCTGATTTTCTCGCCCCGTAAATATGGTGCGTTCTAATTCTAGTTTATTGATAATTGATTTTCCATTTTTATCTCGATTAACTATTCTACCTAATTTATCTTTATATTGCTCTTCAACACCTGAAGAGACTGGAATCATAAAATATGCGTATGGTTTAAATAACTTAGCATTATCTCGAAAGAAACAAGAAACATTGATCCAATCACCACTCATTGCAGCATCTTGTAATTTACTTTTTTGTAAATCATTCAACCCCGCCCGACTCGGATCAAAACCATAAAGGATATTATTTTCAATCACATAATTAGTCGGCTCAAAATCTTCCCCACAGCCAATGTGAATCGGCGATAAAGGCGTTAGGGCGAGACGGTAGTTTTTCAAAAAATTATTCATAATGTGCATGAATGGGAATAACGGGGGAATAACCTTGTTGAACGGTTTCTTTCATCACTTCAGAAATAGGGTTTTCATTTCCACCTAAACCTTGCCCGATAAAACTACAGTTTGAATCGACGGACTCAGCCCAAAAAACCCCGCCCGCTTTCGCCAGCAGCACGGGACGTTTGAAAGGATTTCCTGATTGCACCGCCGCATCGCCATGCCGCCCAAAGCGGGTAATCACTTGGTAGGTGCTACGCACAGGGCAAAATCCCAAACCTTGCGGCGCACAGGGCGCTAAAGTGAGATAACTATTAGGTTGCTCTACCTTATGCCATTGCACGGGGATTGCATCCCCTTCCAATACAAACTTACCCAATCCAATACTGGCATCGCGCCCAAAACCGGTTTGTCCGATAGTTTTTAATGCTTTGGTCAATTCTTCTAAACCTAGGCGGGTTTCATCCAGTACCACAACCACATCAAAACGCATATCGGGTGCAAACCAAATTTGTGACATGGAATACGGCGCAAATGCGCCTTCGCCCGTTGTACCTGTCATGCGATTGATGGTATTGTGGGGTTGAGCACGTTCTTCTTGTGCTTTGTTGTTGGGCGATATGTCCTTATCACTTTTCGCAGCGGCTTGCCATTGAGGAAAGGGGGCTGACAGTGAATCCACAGGCAACCAACGCTTTTTCTTCAAGGCTTTTCGGTCGTTTTGCGCATCTTTTTCCCACAATTTAGATTGCACATTGGGTAATGGAATATGCCCCGTAGGAAAAGCATCCGAGACTACGGCAAACGGTCTTCCTTCGGTATAGCCTTGCAGCAATTCGGTGAGGCGTGTATTACCTAGCTGGTGGCGTAATGTCCAGCACAATTGCCCAAACAAGGTATCGCCTGCCAAGGGTGTACCAAAGGCGGTTAACGGGCGTAGAATAAAACGGTAAATTTGCATAAAATCATCCTCCTTTGTGAAGATATTGGCACAAATGATTGATGCAATAATTACGTTCTGTTTCTGTGATTTGACCAATGGCTTTGATAATTTGAGATAAACAAAGCGAGAAAACGGTATCTGTTTTTACCCAACTGGTTAAAGGTAACTTGCCATTACCGGACAAATTGCCAGCTTCAAGTCGCAAAGCAGGACTTGGTTGAAATTTACTTGTTAATGGCATTCCAATAAAATCCCCCTGCTTATCTGGGCGAGTCAGCATAAGTACAGGGCGTTTTTTGGTTGCAGATAAATCACTGTACGGGAACGGAATAAGTACAATACTACCAATATCAAACATGATTCCATACCTCATCTTCTTCGTTATCCCAAATATGATTCATAACACTTTGTTGAGCATTTTGCAGGTCACGATGTTGGATAATAAACTGCTTATTTTTTATAAAGTAGATGAAGTCCAATATCTCTAATGCTTGCATATCTGGTAGTGTTTGGGCGGCTTGGTAAATCTTTTGTGCCAATACAGCATTACTCATTATTTATCTCCAAAGGCTTTTACATCATCAAATCGTGCCTGTTCGTCTTTTTTATCAATTCTTAGATTAACAAATTTGATTTTTCCATATCCGCGTGAACCACTACCTCCTACGCTATCCAATTCCAATAATTTCAAACCTTGTAATACAGTTTGTAATAAATCATCACCATCATCTGTAAATCGTTTGATAGAAAGCTGAAAATCAAATTTTGCACCCGCAGGCACGCGCTCAGATTGTCGTAAACCACTATCTGAAGTTCCTGAAATACGATTGATAGTGTTTTCGCTTTTGACTTCGGTTAATGAAAAATTATCATCGCGGATTTGTTTTTCCCATGCTTCATTCAAGTTGCAATCCCAGAAAGAAATGCGGGTAGGTCCGATGTCACCCATTTGTTCCATACCGAGTTTTGCATCACCACTAATACCAAATAATTGCAAGATGCGTTTGATTTCATCTTTGTTATTTTCATTAGCATTTTGAAAATCATCAAAACCGAGTGGATCTTTTTTAACCGCACCACTACGCCACTCCAATAAACTGCGCATTTTTCCTTTAATGCTGCTGCCCGGAATATAAGGCGATTGGGTATGTGGGTGTTTGATAACGGTGTTATCTACTCCACCAATGTGCATTTCGCTATCACCCGCGCCAATGCGTAAACCAGTAACGAGCTCCAAGGTGGCGGTGAGTGTGATGATATTAATGAGTTGGGACATGGCTTATTTCCTTAATTTTTTCAATTACTTTTCTTGAGCTTTGTAGAAACCCATAAAGGCTTCCATAAATAATTTTGCGTGTTTGAGGGTTTCGGGATCAGTAATAGTTTTGATGCAATGGCTAAACATCGCTTCAAAACTCTCATCAACATGGTTGCGACCTTTGGCATAGGCGACCTTAGCAATCATCATTTTGATAAAAGGTGCTGATTGCTTATAACGTGTTTCGCGGACAACATCACTTTTCTGATCTTTTTCTAGTTTGATACTGGAATGCACTTTATCTGACCACATACACAATTCATCGTAAAATTTACGCAATTGGGTAGATTTGTTCTTGGTTTGATTACCACGTTGATCCAAACCAGATTGGAAGATTTCTTGTGCTTTTTCTTTAGCGACTTCAGAAAATAGACCATCTTTGATTTCTTTGCCAAAAATAATGTGGCTATTTGGAATATTCATAATTTCTCCTTATCGTTGACGATAGAAATGATTAAAAAGTGGAATGCGAAAGCGCGTCCCTAATTCGTTAATACCCTGCTCACCAAGTGCCACGCTCAATTCGGTTTGAACACGTTGGCGTTGCTCGGCAGGTCGCTTGTCCACCACATAACGCCGCGTGCGGTACGCAAATCGGCTACGCCACATAGCGTGTTCGGGATTTTTTGTATCGGCTGCAAGGTTGACAAGTTGGAACAAGCCATACACATAGCCCGTTGAAAGACCATAGGATTCCCGCACCCGTTCTAATTGTTCTTGTGACGCTTGTACCTTGCTCCAATCTGTCCAGCGTACCCGTTCACCAAATAGCACTACGGCATTTTTATCCGTACCCTTTGCATCGCTCAAGGCTTCTTCGGCTTGGGTGGCGAGAGTGTGCATGGGTAAGCCCGATTTGGTCATCACCATGCCCGCTGAAAAAGTGATTTTTTCGTTCTCTGCGACATAGGTTTTAAACGCATCTTTCATGCGCACCGCTAGCTTTTGGGTGCTGTGCCAAGGGCCAATTAAAAAGAAGTCGTCACCCCCCGCAAATACGGTGTAGGTATTGGGAAACTCGACTTTGCACACTGCTGGCAACCACACGGCAAAGAAAGCATTCATTTGGCGTGAAAGGGCTGCCATTTTTGCGAATGTGGGTTCCTCCAAACCTTTTTGAAAGATAGTGCCTAAGTTATCGACATCACCTTTTAAGGTCATTAAGGCTACTTGCCCTTGCCATTTATTTTTATCTTTGAGGTAGACGCGATCCTCACAGGCAATGTGGTTGAGGGTTTTTCCTGCTTCAAAGAGCACATCCTTAGCGCTTATTTCTTCGTCAATACCTTGGTATTTGTCGTTGGTTTGTAAATCGATTTCAGTAAAACATGGAACGTAGGCATTGATATAACGGCGGGCATAGCCATTCCACAGGCTATCGGTCAAGGATTCAGGTAAGCTGAAATCCCAGCAACGCTGCAAGTTTCCATTGCGTGCCCATTCACCAAATTTGCCGCTAATGTCTTCGCTATCTGTGAATGCTACGCCAAATCCAAAAACAGGCACTTCCAGTTTTTTACGCAAGTTATTGCCCTGTAATACCTTGGGGTCACGCACGACAAGCAAGCGGTCTTTACGAATTAACCCAGTGCCCAATGTGATTTGGTCACGCGACAAAGCCGCATCACCACCTTTTTTATCTGCTGGCAGCCTGCCGTTGTAAGGGCATACACCATGCGGATAGTCAACTTGGAAAATTGGATTGCTAGCATCCATAGCCGTTAAATCAAAGCGTTGCAGTTTGGCTTTTTCTAAATCTTCAAACAAACCTTTTATTAACGCCTTGAAATTGCCTTTTAAGAAATCATTGCAACTGGCTTTTTTTCCGATCAAACCTAAGCCAGCCAAGCCAAAGCTGTGCTGCAAAAACCATTGGTTAATTTCTTTTTTAACGCGCTGCAACGCAGCTTTGGCATCATCCGTATTTGGTGCAACGATTAAAAACTTGCCCGCAGCATTGGTAATTTGGCTGGTGGATGGCAATTCCAACGCATCCAGCACTTTCAGCGCCGCTATTTCGGTAAAAAGCGATACCTGAAACGAGCGACCACGCAGCAATTTTGCAGCATGTTTATTGGTTTGGCTACCCTCGGAAAAGATGAAATCTTGAATGCCAAAAAAGTCACCCTGAATCAGTAGAATTTTTGGTTCATCCCAATCGCTTCGATTTTGGAGTTGCTCAGCGGCAGCGGCATCCGTTTTTCCTTCAGCTTCATGCCAACGCCATAAGGCTGTTGCTAAAGCGGCTGTGGTTTTGCTATGGTCGTATAAAGAAACTTCAGGTTTTGTTCCCCATGCGGTAGCTGCTGGTATTGCATGGGTAAAGGTAAGCCATGCGGTATCAAAATGATCCAGCCACAAAGACCAATTGCTGCGGTGTGAACGGGGAATTGCTTCGAGCGAATGTAAAAAATCCTTCCAAAGTGCCTTGTATTCGGCTTGCGCTTTGGCATCATTGTTGGGTTCACAATCCTCACGTTTTTTAGGAAAAATCGAAGTTGGATTCAGCTCTTGAAGCGGATAGCGCCATTTCAAATCTTTGGCACTGAACTTTGGAAGCGTACCTTCGATGCGAATTTGCTCTAATAAAGAGAGCTGTCGTGCTTGGTAGTGATTGCGTCCGGTAGCAGTTTCTTTGTTTTCGTCTTCAAAGCCGCTGGCAACGCGATCAGCAGTGGCAATGATCCACTGCAAAAAGGTGCTGGGTTTATGGTGTGCGGCTGCGGCGTTGATGAGCGAATCGGCAGTGTGCCCCGCTTGCAAACCACTGCGATTGACAAACGGGTGCATATCCCCGCGTATGAGATCGGGGGCATGGCGCTCCAAAATATCCATCGCCATCACGGTATAGGCTGCATGAATGTGGGAGTAGTAGCCATTTTTTACGCCCACATCAATGCACGCACGCTCGGCAAATTTGCCCAAATCATGCAGGTAGGCCGCCAGCGCTACGCGACTGGAAGATGCGAGTAAGTCGGGGGTTTTAGCCATTTGCGTCGTCACGTTGTTTTCTCCTTATTCGCTGCATCATATTCCCAACACATCGCCACATTCGATTTAGCAAGCTTGCTGTTAAGGGAATGTTGTTTGCTATCACTGTTGAATACGTCAACAGCCACGCAATCAAAGATTGCGCTTAAATAAAGTGTACTAACGTACCGTGCTGCCCAAGTCTACGATTTATGCCAAGATAAAAGTGGGGCAATTTCCTGCACCGATTAAGCTGTCAAAAATGCCATTTGCTTGGAGTTCGCAGGTGGTTGAAGCGTGGATGCAAGAGCGTTTGACCTCTTGAGTAAATGGAGATACAACAAAAGCGCGAGGCAAAATTTGCCCATACCTTGCGTCAGATTAAGGTTGTTGAGGACAACCACGCAGCCACCTATCAATGACAGCACAGACTGGGACGTTTACTGCAATGGAGTGACGATGCTGCACGACAGCATACGTGTGAAATCCCATTATCGCTGTTGCAAAGAGTTCTACCGCTCCGAATTCCTCGGCTTAACTGATTGAAAAATCTATTGGCAACAAGATCACTACAAATCACTTGGAGTAGCCCCCTCCACCATCAACTGCACTTTCCTTGCCCCATTCCACGCATTGGCATTTAATTGAAACGCCAGTGTCGCTTTCGCAGGCAGCGGTTCGGTGTGGTTGAACCAAATCGCGTCCACTGGCTGACCTTGGTGTTTGAGTTGCAGCTTCAAATGCTTTTCTTTGAGCAGACGTTGGGAGACGATTTCCACTTCCTCACTAAACGTCGGTGCGGGGAAACCCTGCCCCCAGACTTCTTGCTCCAACATATCCACCACCTCCACGCAGCGGTATTCGGCGGGGAGCGCTCCATCGGTTGGCAATTCGCGCTGCAAAATCGCGGGGGTTAAGCCCTCTTGCGCGATTTCGATAAACGCTTGCTCAAAGGTATCCAAATAATCGGCATCAATCGTACACCCCGCCGCCATTGCGTGACCACCAAAGCGCAGAATCACGTTCGGGTGGCGTTTGGCGATTAAATCCAAGGCATCGCGCAGATGGAACCCCGGAATGCTGCGCCCAGAACCTTTTAATTCGTCCCCTTTTCCTTGCGCGAACACAAACACGGGGCGGTGAAATTGATCCTTGATGCGCGAAGCCACAATGCCCACCACGCCTTCGTGAAAATCGGGGTCGAACACGCAGATAGCGGGCGGGGGCGGCTCACCGTCCTCGAAAAGCGATTCCACCGCTTGCAGCGCCTGATCGCGCATCGTGCCTTCGATATTTCGCCGTTCGCGGTTGATGCCGTCCAGCATGTGCGCGAGTTCATCGGCACGCGCGGGATCATCGGTAATCAGGCATTCGATTCCCAGCGTCATATCCGCCAAACGCCCCGCCGCATTGATGCGAGGCCCCAGCGCAAAGCCAAAATCAAAGCCTGTAGCCGCACTCGCAACACGCCCCGATGCTACAAAAAGGCTAGCTACTCCCGCAGGCATGGCAAGCGCTCTGACACGTTTGAGTCCTTGGGCAACGAGTCGGCGATTGTTCGCATCCAGCCGCACCACATCCGCCACCGTGCCCAGCGCCACGAGGGGCAACAGCGTATCCAATTTGGGTTGATTCGCCACATCAAACGCGCCGCGCGAGCGCAATTCGGAACGCAGCGCCATCAACACGTAAAACATCACGCCCACACCGGCGATGGATTTGCTTTCAAACGGGCAATTTGGTTGATTCGGGTTCACCAGCGCATCGGCATCGGGCAACACGCCGTCGGCAGCGGGAAGATGGTGATCGGTTACCAGCGTTTGCATTCCCAAAGCGCGGGCGTGGGCAATGCCTTCGATGCTGGCAATGCCGTTATCGACCGTAATCAGCACATCCGCACCCCGTTCTTTGACGCGATCCGCGATGGTGGCGGTAAGCCCATACCCATCGGCGATACGGTCAGGCACGATGTAATCCACATAACGCGCCCCCAGCAGCCGCAAACCGCGTACCCCGACGGCACAGGCGGTTGCGCCATCGCAATCGTAATCGGCAACAATGCACAGCCGCTTATCGTGCGCGATGGCATCCGCTAACAACCGCGCCGCCTCGGGCAAACCGCGCATGGTGGAAGGGGGCAACAGCTTGGCGAGGGCGTTATCCAATTCGTCTTTGCTTTTCACCCCACGCGCCGCATAAAGCTGCGCCAATAACGGGTGGATACCCGCTTGTTTCAATGCCGAAACACTGCGGGGAGGAATTTTGCGGGGGATTATCTTCATAAACTCTGCACCAGTTGCTGCGGTGCGGAAGAGGAAAATTGTTGTTTAACACGCATCCACCACGGTTTATCTTGCAATTCCAAAGTGATGGCGCGGTGTTCTCCGCAAAAAGTGACTACCAATGGATGCTTCCCCATTTTGGCGCGTTGCACCAATTCAGCCAACATACCCGCATCCAATTCATGCCACGCCTTGACCCAATTCACCGCATCATCGCGCTGGGCGGCATGGCGTAGGCTGGTATCCCATTGCGGCGTGGCGGGGGAGGTGTGTTGGTTCATGGTGTGGGTATTGAAATCTTGGATCAACGTTCCTGTGCCACTCACCCAAAACGCATTGATGGCAGGGAGATTTTTCGTTTTGCGTTTTTCGTTCACCTCATGCGTGTAGAGCAGCATTTGCATTTCATTTTGCAAGCGGCGCAAATGGCGGGCGTTTTCTTGGCGCGGAACCCAATGGTTGATGGTGCTGCACACCACCCGTTCAAGGGATGCCGTTGGCAAATCTTTGAACACCGCACCATGTGCCAACCAAGTGCTATCGCTTAACGGGTAGAGCGCGATACCATCTTCTTGAAAATAACGCTGCATAGCGGTGCGCAGGGTGTCGCATTCTTGGCTGGTGATGCGCAATTCTTGCGGGTCGTCCATATAAAACAACTCGCCTTGATTGCGCAAATGGCAGGGGGTGATCCATCCCCAGCCAGCATTGCCGTGCATTTTGGTGAGTCCTAATTGATGGGCATCCAATGCTGCCCACGGCACCAGCCCATCGTCTGCGGTTAACCCCATGTGGTGCGCACGCAACCGTTCACGCAGGGGCGTTAGACTCTCGGGCGAACCCGATATAGGGGGACGTATCGTCAATAATCCCAACAATTCGGTGAGTTTGGGAAGGGCTAATTGGGAAATAGCCGCTTGGCATTGCGGATGATCAGAACCCGCGCCAGCATGGGAAATTAAAAAGTGCATAGCTCAATTTTCCTAAATTGTCCTACATGAATGCCACAATCCGGTTATGTTCAAATTTCCATTTTCTTACGAGATGCGCATCGGCTGGCGGTACACCCGCAGTGGTCGCGCAACCCGTCGTAACGGGTTTATTTCTTTTATATCCGGCGTTTCGATGCTGGGCATTGCCTTGGGTGTGGCGGCGCTTATTATCGTGCTTAGTGTGATGAACGGCTTTCAAAAAGAAGTGCGCGATCGGATGTTAAGCGTGGTTTCGCACATCGAAATTTATGCCGGAGACAACATCGCCCTGCCCAACGTAAACCAAACGATTGCCGAAGCCAAAGCCAACCAAAAAGTGATTGGTGCTGCACCTTTTATAGCATCCCAAGCATTGCTGGTGCGGGGTGAAGACATGAAAGGTGCTATGCTGCGCGGCATTGACCCCGCGTTGGAACACACCGTCAGCGACATTGCCAGCGGTGCGCAGACTGCGGTGTTGGCGCGTTTGGTGGCAGGAGAATTTCATATCGTGCTGGGTTCGGAATTGGCGCGGTCATTGGGCGTGCGCATTGGTGAACGCATCACGCTCATGGCTCCCAGTGCCCAACTTACTCCGGGGGGTGTCCTGCCGCGCATGAAGCAAATGACGGTGGTCGGCACGTTCGATTCGGGGCATTTTGAGTACGATTCCAGCCTCGCAATGGTTCACGTAGAAGATGCGGCGAAAATTTTTCGGCTAGAAGGCGCATCCGGCGTGCGCTTAAAACTCAACGATTTGCACCAAGCCCGCACGGTAGCGCAGGAATTAAGCAAAACCCTGAGTGCCGATGTGTATATCCGCGATTGGACGCGCCAAAATCGCACATGGTTTGCCGCCGTGCAGGTCGAAAAAACCATGATGTTTATTATTTTGATGCTCATTGTGGCGGTTGCAGCATTTAATTTGGTTTCCACCTTGGTGATGACGGTAACCGATAAACGCGCCGATATTGCGATATTGCGTACTTTGGGCGCAAGTCCCGCTTCTATTATGGGGATTTTTGTGGTGCAAGGCGCGATGGTCGGCATTATCGGAACGCTTTCCGGTTTGCTATTAGGTTTATTCGTATCGTTTAATATCGGTGATATTGTGCCGTGGTTAGAAAAAATTCTGCATACCACGTTTTTACCAAAAGATATTTACATTATCAATAAAATGCCTAGCGATCCGCAAGCTGCTGATATTATTCCGATTGCGATTATTTCGTTAATTATGGCATTTATTGCCACCCTTTACCCCAGTTGGCGTGCAAGTCGCGTGAACCCTGCCGAGGCTTTGCGTTATGAATAATATCAATCCCGTTTTAACCGCTACGGCATTAACCAAACGATTTTCTGAAGGGATTTTGGATGTCAGCGTTCTCCAAGGCGTGAATCTGCAAATTCACCGAGGCGAAACGCTGGCAATCGTGGGGACATCCGGCTCGGGTAAAAGCACTTTACTGCATTTATTGGGCGGTTTGGACGCACCTACCAGCGGTACGGTACAGCTATTGGGGCACGATTTATCGCGCATGAACGCCGCCGAACAAGGGCGATTGCGCAATCGGCATCTGGGTTTTGTGTATCAATTTCACCATTTGCTGCCCGAATTTAGCGCGTTGGATAATGTCGCAATGCCATTAACGATTCGCCGTGCAGCGCCCGCTGAGTCTGCACAAGCAGCTACTGAAATGCTAGCAAGAGTCGGATTGAAAGAGCGTTTGCACCATCGCCCAGCCGAATTGTCGGGCGGCGAACGCCAACGTGTCGCCATCGCCCGCGCTTTGGTGACGCAGCCCGATTGCGTGCTAGCCGATGAGCCAACGGGCAATTTGGATCGCAGCACGGCGGACGGTGTTTTTGATTTAATGCTAACCCTAGCCCGCGATAAAGGAACGGCATTTATCCTAGTAACCCACGATGCCACCCTAGCCGCGCGTTGTGATAGGCAATTAAATTTGGTACAAGGTAAATTGGTGTAAGGAGAATTGAATATGGAAAATAATAATGAACACTTTTTGAAGTGGATTACTGTAGAAGAATTCAAATGCTTTTTCAATTTCCATGCCGAAGGTTTTAAGCGGGTGAATTTGATTGGTGGTAGGAATAATGTTGGGAAAACGGCATTGATGGAGGCGATGTTTATTAAAACAAACAATAATTATACCAACTTTATAAACACCTATGGATTCAAAGATACTACGTTAGCAAAGATTTATCAATCGGTACAAATACTAGATAAAGAAGTTATCATCAATGACTATATCAATGAATTTGATGCAGATATTAAGAGTTTTAAGATTATTGATGGAAAACCACAGTGCAAAAGCAATGGAGTTTACCGTGAAATTACTGAATTTGGTGACGGTTTAAGAACTTACATATCTATTATTTGCGCTTTCTACGCCTGCCAAAAAGGTTACCTATTTATTGATGAATTGGATAATGGCATCTATTATGAGCACTTTGATAGATTATGGGAAATAATCTTAACACTTTCTAAAGAAATGAATTGCCAAGTTTTTGCTACAACTCATTCTAAAGAAATGTTGGAATCATTTGCGCGGGTAGCTAAAAAATTGGAAGAGCAGGATGTTTCTTATACACTGCTTTTAAAAAATAAAAAACAGGAATTAAAAACTATTTCATTTGATTATGAAATGTTGGAATACAGTATGACTCAAGAGCATGAGGTGCGATAATGAAATCCATTGCTATTTTGCATGAAGGAAACGATAAAAACTCGCTTGATGCTGCATTGATAAAGAAATTGCTCAAAAACTTCCTAGGATTGACGGAAGATACAATAAAAGAGCAAGTAGAGTTTTATGGGATGGGCATTAAAAGTAATTTTTTCAAAACCGCTCATCTTCCGTATAAAAAACTGCAACAATATGTTGCGAATGGGGTAACGAAGAAAATTTTGTTTATCATTGATGCAGATGATGTTAAAAACGATGCACGCTACGGTGGCTTTAAAAATACGGAATCGGAATTAAATTCCATAATCGAACATCTTGGATTGCAAGCAATCAGTAGTGTATATATTATGCACGACCCTAATACAGAAGATAAAACAGGCTATGTTGAATCTTTTTTATTATCAACACTTTCATCGGAAAGAATGGGTTGTATTATGCAGTTTTTGATATGCTGTGGATTTGAATTGAAAGAAGGCGATAAATCCGTTTATCAGCGAATTTTTGACTCTAAAGAATCTCTTGCACATCCTTTTTCTCCATATAACTTCGATCACGAAAATTACAATGAATTAAAGAACAAACTCAAGGCACTTTTTGAGTGACTTGAAAAATCCATTAAAATCAATATCAGAATTCACAATTTTCATAAATACTAAAGGACACATCATGGAAGCAGAACGCATTAACCTCATTGGCTCAACTTTGGCGGATTTGACCGCCCGTACCCTTGAGTTACGGGGGTATCTTTGACTACGATGCCAAAGCAGAACGCCTGCGCACCGTCAATGCCTCGCTAGAAGACCCCACCGTCTGGAACGACCCCAAAAAAGCGCAGGAATTGGGAAAAGAAAAGAAAATGCTCGATGGCGTGGTGCTTACGCTGCAAACTTTAGCGTCGGAATTGTCCGATAACTCCGAGTTGTTCGAGATGTCCAAAGAAGATGGCGACGAAGCGGGTTTAATCACCATCGAAGGTGAAGCGCAAAAACTCGAAGCGATTATTAAAGATTTGGAATTCCGCCGGATGTTCAATAATCCCGCCGACCCATTACCCTGCTTTTTGGATATTCAAGCCGGTGCAGGCGGTACCGAAGCGTGCGATTGGGCGAGTATTTTATTGCGCCAGTACCTTAAATATGCCGAGCGCAAAGGTTTCAAAACCACCATCGAAGACGAAACCGCTGGCGATACGGCGGGTATTAAAGGTGCAACCATTAAAATTGAAGGCGAATATGCTTTTGGTTTATTGCGTACCGAAACCGGTGTGCATCGGCTTGTGCGCAAATCACCTTTTGATTCATCCGGTGGTCGGCATACTTCTTTTGCGTCGATTTTTGTGTATCCTGAAATTGATGATTCCATTGAAATTGATATAAACCCTTCTGATGTGCGGGTAGATACTTTCCGTGCCAGTGGTGCAGGCGGTCAGCATATTAACAAAACCGATTCGGCGGTGCGTTTAACGCATCTTCCTACCGGAATTGTGGTGCAATGCCAAGACGGGCGTAGCCAACATAGCAACCGTGATGTAGCTTGGAAGCGCTTGCGTTCGCGTTTGTACGATTTTGAAATGCGCAAGCGCCAAGCCGAGCAACAAAAATTAGAAGATTCCAAAACCGATGTGGGTTGGGGGCATCAAATTCGCAGTTATGTTTTGGATAATAGCCGTATTAAAGATTTACGCACCAATGTCGAAGTCTCCGCCACGCAAAAAGTGCTGGATGGGGATTTGGACGTATTTATTGAAGCCTCCCTTAAACAGGGCGTTTAATTTTTTAGGGATTTTCTATGTTTTATCGCTCTGACTACACGCCACCCGCCTATTTAATTGATACGGTGGATTTGTATTTTGACCTTGATCCCACTAAAACCCGCGTTCTCAATAAAATGATGCTACGGCGTAACCCCGTCGTTGCCCATTTACCACCCCAACCGTTGCGTTTAGAAGGGATGGAATTGAATTTAGCGCGGGTGTTGGTCAATGGACAGGGTACTTCATTCAAAATGGAGGGTGAACATTTGGTATTGCACAAACTCCCCGAAGGCGATGTGCCTTTTGCGCTGGAGATTTTTACCACCTGTGCCCCCATTAAAAATACCAAATTATCGGGGCTTTATGTGAGCAACGATTCTTTTTTTACGCAGTGCGAGGCAGAAGGTTTTCGCCGCATTACGTATTTTTTAGACCGTCCTGATGTGATGTCGGCTTATACGGTTACCTTGCGGGCGGATAAAAATACCTATCCGGTTTTATTATCCAATGGTAATTTGGTCGAATCGGGGGATTTAGAAAATAATCGCCATTTTGCCAAATGGGTTGATCCGCACAAAAAACCGAGTTATTTATTTGCCTTGGTCGCTGGGCAATTTGTAGCACGGGAACAACGTATTAAAGCCCGCAACGGGAATGAACATTTATTGCAAATTTATGTGCGATCCGGTGATTTGGATAAAACCGAACACGCCATGAATGCCTTAATGGCCTCCATTGTGTGGGATGAAGTGCGTTTTAATCTTCCTTTGGATTTAGAACGCTTCATGATTGTGGCGACCAGCGATTTCAATATGGGCGCGATGGAAAATAAAGGTTTGAATATCTTTAATACCAAATTCGTTCTTGCCAGCCAAGCCACTGCCACTGATATGGATTTCTCGAATGTCGAACGGGTCGTAGGGCATGAATATTTTCATAATTGGACGGGTAACCGCATTACCTGCCGCGATTGGTTTCAATTATCCTTAAAAGAAGGATTAACGGTTTTTCGTGACCAAGAATTCAGCCAAGATTTATGCCCCAACGCCTCCAGCCGCGCCGTGAAACGCATCGCCGATGTGCGTTTGCTGCGCAGCACCCAGTTTGTGGAAGATGCGGGGCCGATGGCGCATCCGGTGCGTCCTGATAGCTATATCGAAATCAACAATTTTTACACCGTCACCATTTACGAAAAAGGCGCGGAAGTGGTGCGCATGATGCAAACGCTGGTCGGGCGCGATGGTTTTGCCAAGGGCATGAAACGGTATTTTGAGCGTTTCGATGGGCAAGCCGTTACCTGCGATGATTTTGCCCAAGCAATGGCGGATGCAAACCCTGAATCGGCACTCGCGCCGCTGCTGACGCAATTCAAAAACTGGTACTCGCAAGCCGGAACGCCGCACGTTTGCGCCCGTGCCGAATTCAATGCCGAGGCAAAAACCTACACGTTGCACTTTGCCCAAAGCTGCGCCAGCACGCCCGGGCAGCCCGCTACCGAAAAACAGCCGTTTGTGATTCCGATTGCTATCGGTTTGGTGGGCATTCCCCATGCGGATCGGCTTTTTGTGCTGACCGAAACCGAATCCAGTGTGACGTTTACGGATGTGGCAAAAGAACCCGTGCCGTCGATTTTGCGTGGTTTCAGTGCCCCCGTGGTGCTGGATTTTGATTACACCGATGACCAACTGCTGACTTTGTTCGCCCAAGATTCCGACCCCTTCAATCGTTGGGAAGCGGGGCAGCGTTTGATGCTACGCAGTGCCCTTCATGCTATCCATTTAGAAGCTAGCAATGCAGAACTGGCAAGCATTAGCATCCTTAATGAGCCTTTAATTGCCGCGCTGCGCAATGTGCTGCGCGATGCCGATTTGGATGCCGCGTTTAAGGAATTGGCACTCATCATTCCATCGGAAACGTACATTGCCGAGCAACTGGAAGTGGTTGATCCCCAGCGCATTCACGCCGTGCGCGAAGCCATGCGCTGGCAAATGGCGCTGGCGTTGCGTGCCGATTGGGAATGGGCGCTTGAAACCCACCGCGATAACGGTGCGGGTCGGGGATACCGTCCTGATGCGGTATCAGCGGGGCGGCGTTCATTGGCGGGGTTGGCGTTGGCGAACTTGTGTTGGGCTTCCACGCAATCGGGCGATGCGATTGGGCCGGGAAAAACCTTGCAGCAAGTCAAAGATGCCACCAATATGACCGACCGCGCCAATGCTTTGAGCGCTTTGGTGAATAGCCAAAATCCCTTGGCAGAGCAGGGATTGAAGCATTTTTATGCGCTCTTTGCCCACGACGATTTGGTATTAGATAAATGGTTTGCGATGCAGGTTAGCGCCCCCGATAAGGATGGCAACATTCTCCCGCTGGTACGCCAGTTGATGAAGCATCCGGCTTTCAATCTGAAAAACCCGAATCGTGCCCGCAGCGTGATTTTTAGTTATTGCAGCGCGAATCCGGCCGCTTTTCACCGTGCAGATGCCGCAGGTTATGCGTTTTGGAGCGAGCGAATCATGGAAATTGATCCCATCAATCCGCAGCTTGCCGCCCGTTTGGCGCGTGCCTTGGATCGTTGGAAACGCTTGATTGAACCGTATCGCACCGGTGCTTACGCGGCGTTGAAGCGCGTAGCCGCCAAGCCGGATTTGAGCAAGGATGTGCGCGAAGTGGTCGAACGGGCGTTACAAATGTGATGGGCACACTACTACTGTAAGGATATGAAAATGATCGTCCATAAATTGGTCTTCCAACGCAGGGAGATCGGTGATGGGCATCCATTGCGCTTGGGCGGCATCGTCGCCCGCTTGAATGGGCGGTAGCGGTTGATTTTCTTCTTTGACCCCATGACCCAAATCAAAATAATGGGCGTGGGTGATGGTACGCCCGCGTTGGCTGCGGTACGGATGGTCGAACACCACCACCTTTTTCAGGCTGGCACGCATAACCTCGGGTGGTAAGGATAAATTCGTTTCTTCTTGTAACTCCCGCAACGCCGATTGGTAGAGATTTTCGTTTTGTTCGACAAATCCGCCCGGAAGCGCCCATAAACCTTTCCCCGGAGCGCGTCCGCGTTGCACCAGCAAAATGTGATCGGCACAACGCACGACCGCATCGACCGTCACAAAAATCGGCGGATACGGCGCAGCCGCCCACGCTTGGCGATAGGTGCGCAGCATTTCCCACTCTTGGCGAACGGCTTCAAATGCGGGGGATTGCGCCCATGTTTGCAAAAATTCTGCCGTGCTAGTGGGCAGCCATTCCAGCGGCAGACGGGTGGCAGCATCAAAATACGCATCGCGTATCGGGGTGGCATCAATGGACAAATGGCGTTGTATTGGCATCAAATCCCACGCGGGAAAATGGTTCAGATAATGGCTGCTGGCATCTTTCAAATGCCCAATCAATGCGATCCCCTCACTGCCCACCAGCCGCGTCACGCCTTCCTGCACCGCCAGCGCCCAGCACGAGGTGTTGTAATAATCCCGAATCGGCAAAAAATGAATACGTGAATGCTCTTTTTTTGGGAGCGCTGCACGCAGCATGGATGCGCGTTCCAGCCACGTAAAGGGATTTTTTGGCGACCGTGCCTGAAACGCCGACCCCATCACCACCACGCACACGGGCGCGGCGGCAAGCGCGGCTTCGATCATGGCGAGGTGTCCTAAATGCAGCGGCTGAAAGCGACCAATGCAGACGGCGGCTTGGAAAGAAGATGTTGTCATTTTTGAAAAACCTGTTTCAAATACGTGAGGAAAGTCGCATCGTCGCACAGGGTTTTGCCGGCGGAATCGGATAACTTGGCGGTCGGTTGCCCGTTGCATTCGATGAGTTTCATCACGATATTCAAGGGCGTAAAGCCGACATCGTTACTCAAATTTGTGCCGATTCCAAAACCCGTTGGGACGCGGTGCATAAAGTGGGCGTGCAAACGCAACGCCGTGGGTATATCCAACCCATCCGAAAATACCAGCCGTTTGGTGGATGGTTCAATTCCTAGTTTGGAATAATGCGCTAATGCTTTTTCGCCCCATTCGATAGGGTCGCCGCTATCGTGGCGTAAACCATCAAATAATTTGGCAAAAAATAAATCAAAATCTGCTAAAAACGCATCCATCCCCACCACATCGGTGAGCGCAATGCCCAAATCGCCCCGATATTCATTGACCCACGTATCCAGCGCTGCTTTTTGAAAATGTCGTAATTGCACATTAGGCAGGGCTTGAAAGGTTTGCAGATATTCATGCGCCATAGTTCCTATTGGCGTGAGATTGAATTTTTTGGCAAGGTACACATTACTCGTTCCCTTAAAGCAATCGGGTAATTTGGTGGCTAATGTTCGCACCACTTCTTCTTGCCACGCACCGGAAAAACGGCGGCGTACTCCAAACTCAAAAAAGATAAACGGAAATTCACCTTGAAATTGACCTTGAAATAATACCTTTTCACCCGCTAATGCCCGCCCAGCCTGCATAAGCAGCTCATTATTTTGTAGCATTTGGATTTTTTCAGCCAACAACGCACGCCCTTTTTCCAGCGGATTATGCGCCGGATGTTGGCGAGCGAGTCGGCGAAAATACAGTTCATTCACGATTGCCAGCACGTAAATTTCAAAACCCATGACGTGGATTTGCGAACCCTGCGCGGTAATTCGCAGCGTATTACCTTCCGGTTTTACGGTGATATGGCGGCGCTGGAATTGAAAAATCCGCAAAAAATCCACAAAACTCGGTTTGATATAACGCAGGCTAGCGAGGTAATTTAATTCATCCTCGGTAAAACGCAAAGTACAAAGGTGGTCGAGTTCGGCATTCATTTCATTTGCTAATTCGCTTAATGGAAATTCAGGCTGATTGCGACAAACAAATTCGTACCGTGCTTTATTTTCCTGCATGGTGTGCAGCATGGGTTGCCACATGGTGAATTTGTATAAATCCGTTTCCAGCAGACTTTTAATAATGGGCATGGAGTAACTCCTTGGTTTGGGCAGCGGTCAACGTTTGGATGCCAAGGTTGCGGCAATCGACAAAAAATTGCGCGGTTTGCGTTTCAAAACCCGTAACCGGACTCATGCAATCCGTCACTACCACCACTTGCCCCATGCGCTCGGGCGGGATGGACGGCAGAATATCGAACAAGGTCGCCCGCACGCAATGGCTGCTCGCTTCACCCGTTACCAATAAATATCCGTTTTCTGGTGGCACAACCGAATCGACCAGCACTTGATTGGTATGGGTTTGCGCATCGTCGGGCAGTGGCACTTCGGCACGAATCGCGCTGTATTGTTCCGTCAGCGGATTCAACCCTTTGAGCGCTTTGCGAACCGGCGTTTGCGTTGCCAGTTCCCATTGGTAGAGCGCATCGCTCACCACCGCTGGCATCGCGTGTCCCCACGTACCCACAATGCAGTGCGCTGGCCAAATCATGAGCTGGTATTTGCCCCCCGCCTCCAGCGCTTGCAGATAGTGCAACACGTATTCGCGGTGCTGCGGCTGGCGCGGCTGGAACTGTCCCGCTTGCACATCGGCGTGGTTGATTACGGTAAAGGGCGCAACCGCTTCCCCGCTGTGCGTGAGCCAAAAACCCGCACGTTCAATGGCTAGCGAAGGGTGCGAATCCAGTGTCACCGTAATCGAACCCAACACCGCGCGGCATTGGGTGATGAGGTCGGCAATCCGTTCCATATCCGCCATTGCGCCCGACACAGGCAACGCGGCGTGGGGAATATCGCAAAAATCATTCTGCGGATCAATGATGAGCAGTTGATGGATTGGCTTCATTGAGTTGATTGGGTTAGTTGGGTTAGTTGGCTTGATGGGGCTCATGGTGAAACGATTGTAATACTTAATTCTATTTTGGAACTAAGTATTTTTGCGACCGTTCCCCAATGGGAAAAGAGCGGTAAGCTACAGGGTTTTGGTTATTGGTATCTGCGCACTATGTATCAACAATGGATTCGTCTCAATTTACGTTTTATGCTCTCCCATCCAGCGCACTGTATCGCTCTGGGTTTTGGGTCGGGGCTTTCGCGCATTGCGCCCGGCACGGTGGGTACGCTGTGGGCGTGGGTGACTTTTGTTTTGTTATCACCGTGGATGAACGATTGGGCATGGGGCATTGTGTTACTGCTATCGCTACCTATCGGGTGGTGGGCTTGCAGTGTGACGGCACAGCACCTAGAAATATCCGACCCCAGCGGTATTGTGTGGGATGAAATTGTGGCGTTTTGGCTCATCCTGTGGCTGGTAACGCCCAGTGGATGGGCAGGGCAACTGGGCGCATTCGTCGTGTTTCGGCTTTTTGATGCCATCAAAATCGGGCCGGTTGCGTGGGCCGATAATTTGTTTCACCCGATTGATCCGCATTTCGACCCTGCGGCTTGGCGCAAAGCCGGATTTGGAATCATGCTGGATGACCTAGTGGCCGCTGGCTGCACCTTGTTGGTGATAGCCTTATGGCGGTCACATTTCTAAATAAACTTGCTGAACTTGCTGAACTTGCTGAACTTGCTGAACTTGCTAAACTTGCGTTAGCTTGATCCCTGTTTAATCCCTGTTTAGCTTGGATACACCGTAACAGGGTTGGTTGCCACGGGGAATCCGGCAGCACCCAAGGTCTCGGCAATGGTTTTGTTGGTATCAAAATACACTTGCCAATAATCATTGGTGTGGCACGAAGGGCGCACCGCCAACTTGGGGCCAAAGGCAGTAAATTCCAAAATCTCCACCACCACACCGGGGTTGCGAGACACGTTGGGAACTTGCGCAACGGCGGCACTGAGCAAGGTGATCGCTTTATGCACATCGGCACTGCCAGCCAACTGCGCGACCAAATCCACACGGCGATAGGGATTGGCGGTGAAGTTTTTGATGTCATTGCCCATGATTTTGCCGTTGCCGACAATGGTTTTCACGTTATCGGGCGTGTTGATGGTGGTTCCAAACAGACCCAACTCCAACACGGTTCCTTCTACACCGCCAATCGAAACGTAATCGTTCACTTGGTAGGGACGCAGCACCAGCAAAAAGATGCCGGATGCGAAATTACCCAACAAACCGCTCCACGCCGCGCCAATCGCCACGCCAGCGCCCGCCACCAATGCGGCAAACGAGGTGGTTTCGACTCCGAAGTAACCCAAAATCGCCACCACCAGCGTGATGTTCAGGGCGACACTGATAAAGCTCACCAGATAACGCTGCACGGTGGGGTCTAACTTTTGGCGCGTCATACCTACCGCCACAAGCCCTGTCACCCGATGAATGAGCCAACGCCCAATCATAAAAACAGCAATCGCACCAATCAGCTTTAGGCCGAAGGCAATTAACAAAGGTTGAACTTGGTCAATCCAAGTCACAATTTTTCCGGTTTCCATAAAGTTGCTCCAAGATAAGAAAGTCAAAACGTGGAGCTTGAAAATACCACATTGTGGTGAAGATGCAAACCTAGAATTTAGTCAGCAGCCTGCTGACCAATTGCCCTTCAATTGCCATTAGACTTACGCAGGTGGTGAACCGCCATCGCCCGCCTTCTTCCACAATTTGGGCAGCGGGCTGCTGCCCCATTGGTGTAGCCTATCTTCCAACTTAGAGGAACGTCTGCCCAGTATGGTGGATATTGCTGCAGCAGGGCTTAGTGCTTTTTCGATGCAATCTATAATTTGAAAAGGAAATTTAAAAATGGAAAACAATGATGAAGAAACCATAAAAGCCATAGGAGAATTGCTTCCTGAGATTTCTAAAATTCATTTACGACCCGAATCAGAACCTAATTTCTTTCAAATGGGTGGACGGGGATTTTATGAAAATCCGGTATCGGATATTATGAAGATTTTTATGGAAGCACGTCCGGGTCGCCCTGCATGGCTTACGAAAGCGCTTTTTGCATGTTTACCTGAAGCACAAACAAAAGATATAGATTTAACTGAAGAGGATTGGAATACTGCTACAGTTGAAAGGGAAGTTTCTATTCAAGGTGAAGTTGATGGTGATGGTTATAAGCGATTAGACCTTGTAGTAACAACCAGTCGTTTTATTTTAGGAATAGAGAATAAAGTTTTTCATACAGCTTACAACCCTTTTGAGACTTACAATAAGTTATTAGAAAAGCGTAAAAATGATTCAAAAGTAATTAAATGTATCACAGCACCAAAATCAACCGTAGAAGGTAATCCACCTGATGATTGGCCCGTTATTAGCTATGATAAAATTTATAACAAGGCAATGGAACAATGGGGCAAAGAAAGTATCGCCACCCCTTTTGGTAAGTGGCATATTTTTTATCAAGAGTTTTTAAGTCACCTAAATAAACTAGCACACCCTGAATTGGAGAATATGATGGATAAAGCTACAATAGATTTTATTGAGAAAAACTCAAGCACATTAAGGCACGCTCGAAAGTTACTCAATACTTTTGATGATGATCTTATTAAAGAAATGCAAAAACGTGGCCTTTCAACTATTAGGGAATCTCTTTCCGTAGATGAAAATGCAATAAAACTTGCATTATCAACATGGGGTGATATCAAGGCATTGCGCTTTTTTCCAGAATATTGGGGCGGTAAATCACAATTAGTATTGTGTTTCTCTTTTGATGAAGATGAAAATAAAATGATCTGGTTTACTCGTGCATATTTGTACGAAAATCAGGAAAAAGCTCTCGATGCCTTTTATAATAACTCTAAATTTCGAGCAAGAACCGATTGTAATGTACTTGGTACGTGGTATGAAGAGAAGGGAAGATGTTTAGCGCTTGATATTTTACCTACAACAAATACAAAAGAAGGTGCGTTGGAGGCATTGGGGGCATTGGCCAAGTGGGTTCAATCTCTTCCAAAGTGAGTAAATAAAAATAGGACACAAATATGACCCGAATCGTAGTAACCGGCGCGGCTGGATTTATCGGTAGCAACCTCATCAAGGGCTTGAATGCGCGGGGTGTGGATAACATCATCGCGGTAGATGAATTGACGCAGGGCGATAAGTTCCGCAACATCGCCGATCTGCGCATCGCCGATTATGTCGATGCCGACACGTTTTACACCGCCTTCGCCCAAGGTGCGTATGGCAAAGTCGAAGCGGTTTTCCATGAAGGCGCGTGCAGCGACACGATGGAGCAAGACGGCAAGTACATGATGGCAAACAATTACACGCTCACCTGCCGCTTGTTTGAGGCGTGCCAAAGTCAGCATTCGCGTTTGTTGTACGCTTCATCAGCCGCAACGTATGGTGGTTCTAGCACGTTCCGCGAAGACCCGCGTTTTGAACTGCCGTTGAATGTTTACGGCTATTCCAAATTATTATTTGACCAAGTCATGCGCCGCATCGCCCTGCCCCATCCGCACCATCAGGTTGTAGGGTTCCGGTATTTCAATGTCTATGGTTCGCGCGAGCAGCATAAAGGACGCATGGCAAGCGTGGCATTTCACCAATTTAATCAATACCAAGCAGATGGAAAAGTAAAATTATTTGGTGAATATGGCGGTTATCCGGCGGGTGGACAAATGCGTGATTTTATTTTTATTGATGATGTAGTTGCCGTAAATTTATGGTTTTTGGATAATCCACAAATTAGTGGCATTTACAATTTGGGTACGGGTAAAGCCCAGCCCTTTAATGATATTGCCATTACGGTAGTAAACACATTGCGCGAAAAATCTGGTGAAAATCCTTTAACACTAGACGATGCCGTAGCTGCCGGATTGATCGAATATATTCCCTTCCCCGATACTCTGCGGGGCAAATACCAAAGCTACACGCAAGCCGATTTAAGTAATCTGCGCTCTACCGGCTGCGACCATGTATTTGCCAGTGTACAACAAGGCGTGCGGGCATATATCAACGCATTAGCCAAATAGGAAAATTGGAAGATTGGAAAATAACATGACCTATAGCGAACAGTTTAAAAATTTTGAAAACGCCAATAATCTCGCAGGGAAGGCATGGCAACACGCCTTGAATATCGACTTATTGGAAAAAACCACGATTCAAGATTGTTCACTGCATTGTTTCCATTATCAGCAAATGTTAGAGATGTTAATCAAACATCTTTTGCAAACCCGTAGTATATATGGCGCTTATTCCCATAGCCATAAACTGCATCGCCTATTGGAAGAATTAATTGCCAACACACCCTTCAAAACCAATAAAATAAATAAAAATAATTACCGCATGGCTTTGCAGGTGATTACGGTGTGTGCGGAAGAATACCGCTACAATTTTTTGATTGATTGTGAAGGGTATAAAGATAGCGTGCTGATTGCCAATGACTTACTGGCAGAACTGTTGCTATTTGCCGATGCGCATCCCTCTAGCATCTCTCTAACATCCCTCTAATTAGATAATTTTTTTGAAAAGGATTTGAATCATGTGGAAGAAAATTTTGATGTTTATCACCCTGCTGTATGCGGTGGTGGCGTTTGCGGCGGTGGAGGTGAATACCGCTACCGAAGCCGAATTGGATAGTATTAAAGGGATTGGCCCCGCCACATCACAACGAATTATGGCGGAACGCGCCCGAGGGAATTTCAAAGATTGGGCGGATTTGAAAGCACGTGTCAAAGGATTGGGTGATAAAAATTCTGCCAAATTTTCAGGAGGCGGTTTAAGGGTCAATGGTGCATCTTTTGATAAATCTGCGCAATAAATCCACCTCGTATTTATCGCCTACCCGCTTCGGCGGGTTTTTTTTGCTCGGTACTGTGTTGCAGTTGCAACAATCGGAATTATGGGCGGTTCATTTTTAT
Source organism: Pseudomonadota bacterium (assembly GCA_039798085.1). Classification (GTDB taxonomy): domain Bacteria; phylum Pseudomonadota; class Gammaproteobacteria; order Burkholderiales; family Burkholderiaceae_C; genus Allorhodoferax. Next base: position 7,528 of record JBDKGR010000003.1, on the reverse strand, counting down.
ATCGGCATGGTATTATTTGCCATTATTTTAGTTTTAGTTTTAATTTTAGCCCTTGTTTTTATTTTATGGTCTATCAAAAATAAGAATCTTTTTATAATTGTAGGATTAATTTTCTCCTTATTAGGTTTTGGATTAACGGGATGGCGTTCTGCGGTATATTCTGAAAATACCTTGAATCCGGCATTAGAAGGTCAAAATATCTGGGTGCGCGGTATTGTCGCTAGTTTGCCGCAGCGCAATGAAACGGGTGTGCGCTTTCGCTTGGAGCTGGAATCTGCATCCGAAAATCTTCCTCCTTTGCTTGATATAGCGTGGTACGACCCCAATCCCCCGACCCTTCAAGCCGGAGAGCGTTGGGCAATGTTGATACGGGTGAAAGCTCCGCACGGCGCACGCAATCCACACGGTTTTGATTACGAATTGTGGCTCTGGGAGCAAGGCGTGCAAGCCACGGGTTACATCCGCGCCGGTAGCAAAGACCCCGCACCCCAACGCCTTGAACAAACATGGCGCTACCCTATTGCACTGGCTCGGCAAACGGTGCGTGACCGGATTTATCGCCAACTCAGTGGCAGTAGCAAGGCTCAACAGCCCTTTGCGGGTTTGATTGCGGCGTTGGTGTTGGGTGACCAAAGCGCGATTGATCGTGCCGATTGGAACGTTTTTCGCGCTACAGGCGTGGCGCATTTGGTGTCGATTTCAGGGTTACACATCACCATGTTCGCGTGGTTTTCCGTGGGGGTGGTGGGATGGCTGTGGCGGCGTTCTTCTGCGCTGTGTTTGGCGATTCCGGCAACTAATGCGGCGCTGATGGGCGGTGTGGTCTTGGCAACGGCTTATGCGCTTTTTTCTGGTTGGGGCGTTCCGGCGCAGCGCACTTGCATCATGCTGGCGACGGTGATTTTTCTGCGGTTAATGGGTTTGCGTTGGCCGTGGGTTCAGGTGTGGATGCTCGCGTGCGTGGCGGTGGTGCTGCGCGATCCGTGGGCATTGTTGCAGCCCGGATTTTGGTTGAGTTTTGTCGCGGTGGGCGTGTTGTTTGCTACGGATAACGCTACTAATTTAGGAGCTACACCTGCATATTCTATAAGCGATAGCGGCATAAATCGTATAAGTCGTATAAATTCGATAAAAAGCCATATAAGGGCGAATCTGCGCGAACAGTGGGTGATTACGGTCGCGCTCACGCCATTGACGTTGATTTTGTTCGGGCAAGTTTCGCTGGTCGGGCTGTTGGCGAATGCGCTCGCTGTGCCGTGGATCACGTTTTTGGTCACACCGTTGGCGATGCTGGGCGTGTTGATTCCGCCGCTGTGGGAAGTTGCCGCCTACGCCAGTGCCGGATTCATGGCGTATTTGCAGTGGCTCGCTTCGTTTTCGTGGGCAGCGTGGACGGTTGCCATTCCGCCTTGGTGGTTAGGCGCGGCGGGCGTGTTGGGGGGCGTGGTTATCGTGTTGCCGTGGTCGTGGACGATGCGGGTGTGCGGTATTCCTCTTTTATTGCCCGTGTTGATGTGGCAAGCGCCTCTGCCACCGGAAGGGGAATTTGAAATCCTCGCGCCTGATATTGGTCAGGGCAACGCCGTACTCCTTCGCACCGCGCACCACGCTTTGCTCTACGATACCGGCCCGCGTTATAGCGTGGATAACGATGCGGGGCATCGGGTGGTCGTTCCCTTGCTGCAAGCCTTGAATGTGCGATTGGATCGCGTCATTGTGAGCCACCGCGATAGGGATCATGTGGGCGGAGCCGGCGCGGTTTTCGCCATGCAGCCACAAGCCACGCTGCTGACATCGGCAATGCCGGACGCACTTCCCGCCAATGCGCCGACGTTGGAGCCGTGCCAAGCGGGTCAGCATTGGGAATGGGATGGTGTGCAGTTCGAGATACTGCACCCCGAGGCGGCGGATTACGAGAATCAACTGAAATCGAATGCGTTGTCGTGCGTACTGCGCATCAGCAATGGAAAAAAGACGGCATTGCTCACGGGCGATATTGAAAAAGACCAAGAAGCGCATTTGCTGCAAACCAATGCCGCACGATTGAAAGCCGATGTACTGTTGATTCCGCATCACGGTAGCAAAACGTCCAGCACGCCGGAATTTTTGGATGCGGTCGCGCCGCGTTGGGGGATTATTCAAGCGGGATACCGCAATCGCTACGGACATCCCGCCCCCTTGGTCAGCGAACGGCTGCGGCAACGTGCCATCACCGTGCTGGATTCTCCGCATTGTGGCGCGGTTATCTGGCAATCGTGGTTAGCGGATGGGGTCGTATGTTGGCGGATTCAAAACCAGCGTTACTGGCATCACCGCGTTTAAGGCAGCACCAATTTGCGCTGGGTTTCACACAGAGTTTCGGAATGGTCGCTCATAATTTGAACGACGCGCAATGTGTACGTTCCGGCGGGCAGAGTGGATAAATTGGCAAATGCGCTCCAACCTGCGTTTTGGAGTTGGGGATTTTTGAAATGCGTTGCCACATCTGGGCGATCCGTTCCCGCCACGGCACGCACCCACATTTTTTGCGTCCCTTCCAGCTCCAAATACACTTGTTGCGGCAAAAGACCTTGGGTTGCATCGGCTGCCCAGCCTTGCAATTTCACCTTGGTTTTATCGGTTACGGTGTTGCTGGGGGCGGCAACGGCGTAGTTCACCATATCAATCGAACAATGACCCGTAGGCTTTAAGGCGGCGGTCAAGGTAGTGGGACGCGAAATGTTCGGAGCCACGTATTCATCCACCGGAGCGCTTGCAGGCGCAGCAGTTGAAGGGGCAGTTGGGGCTTTCTCGGAGCAAGCGACCAACATTGCGGTGAGGGAAAGGAGTGTGAGTGTGTGTGAGAGAGTGTGTGTATTTTTCATAGATCGTTATTTTCGCTGCTTACTTGTCGCTGCTTACAATCTAATCTAAATAACGCAACAAGTAACTTAGCAGCAGGATTTTAGGATTTCCCATGAGCATTAAAAGTGATAAATGGATTCGCCGAATGGCAGAGCAGCACGGCATGATTGAACCGTTTGAACCCGGACAAATCCGCCAGCGCGATGGTAAAAAAATCGTCAGCTACGGTACGAGTAGCTATGGTTACGATATTCGCTGTGCCCCTGAATTCAAGGTGTTTACCAATATCCACAGTACGGTAGTGGACCCGAAGAATTTTGACGAAAAAAGTTTTGTCGATTTTCATAGCGATGTGTGCATCATCCCGCCCAATAGCTTTGCTCTGGCTCGCACGATGGAATACTTCCGCATTCCCCGCAACGTGCTCACCATTTGTTTAGGCAAAAGCACGTATGCGCGTTGCGGCATCATCGTGAACGTCACGCCCTTTGAACCGGAGTGGGAAGGCTATGTGACGCTGGAATTTTCCAACACCACACCGCTCCCTGCCAAAATCTACGCGGGGGAAGGTTGTGCGCAGGTCTTGTTCTTTGAAAGCGATAAGGACGATGTATGCGAAGTCAGCTACAAAGACCGAGGCGGAAAATACCAAGGGCAGGTCGGCGTGACGTTGCCAAGAGCTTAAAAGAATACAAAATAGGGGACAAAACCATGAAAACGGATAAAAGTCGGGCATCGGATAACGTAGAAGACCGTCGCAGTACGAACACCATCGGCACGGCTGCAGGTCGGGGAAATACCACGGCAAAACGTGCGGGCGTAATTACGGTGATGATTGCAACCGTTGGGGGATGGCTGTTGGGTGTAAGCCCCACAACCGTCATGAATTTTTTCAATGGCGGTGCAGCCCCCACGCAACAAGTTCAACAATACGTACCGCCACCACCACCCAAAGTTCAGCCGGATGATGAGATGAAACTCTTTGTGAAAAAAGTATTAGGGGATACCGAAGACGTTTGGCGTGATGTGTTTACCAAAGGTGGTTCGCGCTACCAAGACCCCAAATTGGTTTTGTTCCGAGGTCACATCAGCACTGCGTGTGGAAAAGGCGAATCGGCAATGGGGCCGTTTTATTGCCCCGCCGATCAAAAAGTCTATATTGACTTGGGGTTTTACGAAACATTGAAAAAAGAACTGGGCGCACCTGGTGATTTTGCCCAAGCCTATGTGATTGCGCATGAAGTGGGTCACCATGTGCAAAACCTGCTGGGCATTAGCGCCAAGGTAGAGTCGGTGCAAGCACGCGCAACCCCCGCAGAAGCGAACGCGCTGAGTGTGCGTTTAGAGTTACAAGCCGATTGTTTTGCGGGTGTATGGGCACACCATGCCAACAACGCCCGCCAGTTGCTGGAAAAAGGCGATGTAGAAGAAGCCATGAACGCTGCCGCCAAAATCGGGGATGATGCGTTACAACGCGGAAGTGGCAATGCCGTTATACCCGAAAGTTTTACGCATGGTAGCAGTGCCCAGCGTCAGAAGTGGTTCTTGAATGGTTTGAAAAATGGCAGCGTCAAAGGGTGCGATACCTTCTCTGTTCAAAAATTGTGAGTAGGGGATAATACGGATACATGACTGAATTGATCCCTACTCCAATGCAACTGCCAATGCAACTGCCAATGCCATTGCCAATGGCTTTTTCCCAGTTGCAATTAGCCCCCCCGTTAGCGCGTGCTGTCGCAGAAATGGGTTACGAATCCATGACCCCCATTCAGGCGCAAGCCATCCCCGTTGTGATGACGGGGCAAGACGTAATGGGCGCTGCACAAACCGGAACCGGCAAAACCGCTGCATTTTCCTTGCCTTTGCTGCACCGTTTGCTCAAGCACGAAAATACGTCCACCTCTCCCGCCCGTCACCCTGTACGTGCCTTGGTGCTACTGCCCACGCGGGAATTGGCGGATCAGGTTGCGCAGCAAGTAAAACTCTATGCCAAATACACGAATCTGCGCAGTGCGGTCGTATTTGGTGGCATGGATATGAAGCCGCAAACCCTTGAATTGAAACAAGGTGTAGAAGTTTTGGTAGCAACGCCCGGTCGCTTGTTGGATCACATTGAAGCCAAAAGTGCCATCCTCAACCAAGTCGAATACGTGGTGTTGGACGAAGCCGACCGTATGTTGGATATTGGTTTTCTGCCCGATTTGCAGCGCATTCTTTCGTATTTGCCGCAACAGCGCACCACGTTGTTGTTTAGTGCCACGTTCTCGCCGGAAATCAAAAAACTGGCGGGAAGCTATTTGCAAAATCCGGTCACGATTGAAGTGGCGCGTGCCAATGCCACGGCATCTACCGTCGAGCAGCGCTTTTATACGGTGTCGGATGACGATAAGCGCCTTGCCCTGCACCAAATTTTGCGCACGCGCGGCATGAAACAAGCATTTGTATTTGTGAATAGCAAATTGGGCTGCGGACGTTTGGCGCGTTCGTTGGAGCGCGATGGTCTCAAAACCGCCGCCCTACACGGTGATAAAAGCCAAGATGAGCGCTTAAAAGCACTAGAAGCCTTCAAAAAAGGCGAAGTTGATTTGCTGATTTGTACCGATGTGGCAGCACGCGGACTGGATATTAAAGATGTTCCCGCTGTGTTCAACTTTGATATTCCGTTTAATGCGGAAGATTATGTACACCGTATCGGGCGGACGGGACGGGCGGGCGCATCGGGTTTGGCGGTGAGTTTTGTGGGGGGCAATAACGATACGCGCTTGGTTGCTGAAATCGAAAAGCTCATCAACACCAAAATCACACTAGAAACTGTGGCATACGATGCTGCCCCGCGCCGTGAACGGGAATACAGTCGTCCATCTTACGCCCCTTATACCCGCTCCCATCCTGTGGTAACCGACCCATTTTTCAGCAAACCTTATGAACCGAGTGCTAGCTATTTTGAGTCCAAGCCTTCATGGGAAGCCGGGGATAGCCACAGTCCAACGACCGGCGGCACACCCACCTACACCAAACCCAAGGCACAAATAGCCGCTTTGTTTCGTGCTTTTAACCGTACCACAACTTAACCGTACCACAACCTAGGAGTTATTCATGTCAATCTCTATGACAATCCCTATTACAACCGTCGGCATTATTGGTGCTGGCACTATGGGCAATGGCATTGCGCAGGCGTGCGCGACATCCGGCATCAATGTCGTGATGGTCGATATTTCTGATGCAGCCGTTGCCAAAGGCATTGCCACCGTGAGCAGTAGCTTGGATCGCTTGCTGAAAAAAGAAAAAATCACCGCTGCCGATAAAGACGCAGCGTTGGCACGTATTCAAGGCAGCACCAGCTACGAAGACCTCAAAGGTGCGCAGTTGGTCATTGAAGCTGCTACCGAAAATTACGATTTGAAAGTCAAAATTCTGAAGCAAATTGATGCTTTGGTTGCGCCAGAGGTCATCATCGCATCGAATACTTCTTCGATTTCGATTACCAAATTGGCCGCCGTAACCAGCCGCGCCGATCAATTTATCGGAATGCACTTTTTCAACCCTGTGCCGATGATGGCGTTGGTAGAAATTATTCGCGGTCTGCAAACCAGCGATGCCACGCACGATGCCGTTCACGCAATGGCAAAAGCCTTGGGCAAATCGCCCATCACTGTGAAAAACGCCCCCGGCTTTGTGGTGAACCGCATTTTGGTTCCCATGATTAACGAAGCGTTTTTCGTTCTTGCCGAAGGTATTGCAACCCCTGAAGACATCGATGCGGGCATGAAACTCGGCTGCAACCAACCCATCGGCCCTCTGGCATTGGCGGATATGATTGGTTTGGATGTGTGCCTCGCCGTGATGGAAGTGTATTTGACCGAATTCGGCGACAGCAAATACCGCCCTTGCCCCTTGTTGCGTGAAATGGTCGCAGCCGGTCATTTGGGACGCAAAACCAAACGCGGCGTTTACGTGTATTAAGTAAGCAGTACGAAATACGAAATACGAAATACCAAGTACCAAAAAACAATGCCGTTTCACTCTGGAGAATGAAACGGCATGGTAAAAAGAATAGAATTGGTGCCCAGGAAGGGACTCGAACCCCCACGAAGTTACTCGCTAGTACCTGAAACTAGTGCGTCTACCAATTCCGCCACCTGGGCTTTGCGTGAAAGAGAGAATTGTATCAAAAATATCAGTAAATCCAGCAACACGTTGGAAGAAATAAAGGGAATCGTTTACAGCCACCAAGACGGGCACGGATTTGTCGTGCGGGACGATGGAGCCGCCGATATTTATATCTCTCCCAACGAAATGCGGGCTGCACTTCATAAAGACAAGGTCACCGTCTGCATCACACGCAATGACCGAAAAGGACGACCCGAAGGGCGTATCTTGGAGATTGTGGAACGCTCTCAAACCCAAGTCATTATCGGGCGCTTATTGCAAGAAAGCGGTGTCTGGTTGGTCGCCCCTGAAGATAAGCGCTACGGGCAAGATATTTTAATTCCCCAAGGTGCAACCAGCATCGCCAAACCCGGGCAAGTGGTTGTCGTCGAATTAACCGAACCGCCGACCTTGTTCGCGCAACCCGTGGGTCGTATCAAAGAAGTATTGGGGGAAATGGATGACCCCGGCATGGAAATTGAAATCGCCGTGCGCAAATACGGTGTGCCGCATACATTTTCTGAGGCATGTTTGG
>JBDKGR010000002.1:0-56896 GCA_039798085.1 Pseudomonadota bacterium | reverse complement strand
ACGCACGCTTTAACCCCCAAGGAGAATACAATGTTTGCTATTAAATCAAGAGCTGCCCGTGCAGTATGGGCGGGCATTGCAGCCGTTTTTTCGGTATCTTTGCTTGCGTCGTGTACGCAAGAACAGGAAAATAAAATCAGTCGCGGCGTTCAAAATTGGACGGGAACGAACGGCGTGCTAGAAATCTACGCGGGCGATAAGGTGGTGCGGCGTTTCTTGAAAATCGACAAAATGTCCACCGCCGCCGGAACCGATGACGGCAAAGCACGTCCCTACCGTTTTGGCTACGGCGTGCTGGATGAAAATCTGAATATGCAAGCCGATTCCGGCGAGAAAAAAGTGTATTTTGAAGTCAGTGACTACGGAACGAATTACGTGTTTTTTGAAAATCCACGGTAATTCACCGTAATTTTTACCACTACCTTCTGTTTTAATCTTTATTTATGTCATTGCTTTCTATGCCATTTATTCGCCCCATCCCCTTTGCCGACCGCCTCAATAACGTCGAAACCTCGGCGATTCGTGAATTATTCAAATTGTTGGGCAAACCCGGCATTATTAGTTTTGCGGGCGGTTTTCCTGACCCCAGCTTGTTTGATGTGGACGGTATCCGCGAAGCCGTAAACGCCGCGCTCACGCACGATAGCGGTGCAGCGCTCCAATACGGCATGACCGAAGGATTCAATCCGCTGCGTGAACAACTGGCGGCGCTCATGGCGCAAAAAGGTTGCAATAACGTGCAGCCGGATCAGCTAATCGTCACCACGGGCAGCCAACAGGCGCTGGATTTAATCGGCAAAACGCTGATTGATGCGGGCGATAAAGTCATCGTCGAAGGCCCTACGTTTTTGGCAACGATTCAATGTTTCCGCCTCTACGGTGCGGATTTGGTCAGCGCCCCGATTGACGCGCATGGCGTGCAGGTCGATGCGCTCGAAGCCCTTATCGTCGAACACAAGCCCAAGCTGATTTATTTGATTCCCACCTTCGGTAACCCCAGCGGCGCAACCTTGACGCTGGAGCGGCGCAAGCGCGTGCTGGAACTGGCGGCGAAATACCAAACGCTGGTGGTGGAAGATGATCCATACAGCGATTTGTATTTTGATGCACCCCCGCCCCCTTCATTGCTCGCTTTGAGCGCGGAAGTCGCCGGAAGCCGCGATTATTTGGTGCATTGCGGTTCGTTGAGCAAAATTTTGAGTCCCGGATTGCGCATCGGCTGGATGATTGCGCCGCCCGAATTGCTCGGCAAAGCCACCATGTGCAAACAGTTTAGCGATGCCCACACCAGCACCTTCGCGCAGGCAACGGCGGCACAGTACCTGAAAGCGGGTCGAATGCCCGCCACGTTGGAACGGGTGCGCCGTGTTTACGCCGAACGCGCCTTGGCAATGGGCGAAGCGCTGCACCGCGATATTGGCGACAAAATCAGTTTTACAGCGCCACAAGGCGGCTTGTTCTTTTGGGCGCGTTTAACCGATAAAACGCCGCTAACGGGCAGCACGCTTGCGAAGAGCGCTATCGAAAAAGGAGTAGCCTTCGTCCCCGGAGCGCCGTTCTACGCGAATAACCCCGATCACGCCACCCTGCGTTTGAGTTTTGCTACTGCCGATGTGGACAAAATCAATGAAGGCATTTCGCGTTTGGCGCAAGCGTTGGCGTGAATGCCATGAACGTAATGAACGAAAAAATCTACGTTGCGGGACATCGCGGCATGGTGGGCAGTGCGATTGTTCGCCAGTTATTGGCGCAGGGTGTGCCGCCGGAAAATATCGTTACCCGCACCCATGCCGAGCTGGATTTAACCCGCCAATCCGCCGTCGAAGCGTTTTTTGCCCAAGAAAAGCCCACACAGGTGTATCTAGCGGCGGCAAAGGTGGGCGGCATTCACGCGAACAACACCTATCCAGCGGATTTTATTTACGACAATTTGATGGTGCAATCCAATGTCCTTCATGCTGCGCACCAGCATGGCGTGCAAAAGTTGTTATTTTTGGGCAGTAGCTGCATTTATCCGCGCCTCGCACCGCAGCCAATGGAAGAATCCGCATTGCTCACGGGTACGCTAGAGCCGACCAATGAGCCGTATGCCATTGCCAAAATCGCCGGAATCAAGCTCTGCGAAAGTTATAACCGCCAGCATGGACGTGATTACCGCAGCATCATGCCGACCAATCTGTACGGCGTGGGCGATAACTACCATCCTGAAAACAGCCATGTGATTCCGGCGCTGATTCGGCGTTTCCACGAAGCCAAAATCACGCAGCAACCCAGCGTCACGATTTGGGGTACAGGCACGCCCAAGCGCGAATTTTTGTATGTGGACGATATGGCAAGCGCCAGCGTTTTCGTGATGAATCTGCCGCAGGAAACGTATGCCGCGAACACCGAAGCGCAGTGCAGCCACATCAACGCGGGCTTCGGCAGTGACATTAGTATTTTAGAACTCGCCCACGCGGTAAAGCACGCCACGGCTTACGAGGGCGCTATCCTTTTTGATAGCACCAAGCCCGATGGAGCGCCGCGCAAGCTCATGGATAGCGCTCGTTTGAACACCCTCGGCTGGCAAGCGCACATCGCGTTGGAAGAAGGGTTGCGGCGGGCTTATGCGGATTTCGTGGTGAGCTACTAATCGCATTGACGACCTTCGCCTTCACCCAATACCCTCTGCGACAAATAGGTTTCACCACATAGATATAGATATAGATATAGATATAGAAGCAATTTTCATTTTGCCGATGCAGGAGCGTTGATAGGATGAATCGGAATCAGTTTCAAACCCTTCAGCTTGAATCCGTAGCGGATTTCATCCTGTATGGCTTGGGTACTCCAGTTGCTAATCCATATATCGTCTAGCGACCATTGCCGTTTAATAGATTGCCCATCTTCTGAAATCAACATCTTTCCATCGGGTGCAAAAATCACACTCCGCAGAGGGTTTTCATGTCCCTTCAGTTGGGCAATTTGCTTGCCCGTGGCGACATCCCATAAACGTACCGTTGTATCTTCACCGCCCGAAGCCAGTACCTTCCCATTCGGGGAAAAGATGATGCTATTCACATCCTTCTCATGTCCCTTCAGTTGGGCAAGCGGTTTACCACTGGCGACCTCCGATAACCACACCGTGCTATCCCCATGACTTGGAATAGAAGCCTGTATTTTTCCATCGGGTGAAAAAGCTACTTTTTTGAATTGCTTCACATCCCCATCCAACCGAATAAGCGGCTTATCCATGCTGGTGGTTATGTGCCACAAGCGTATCGTTTGATCTCCGCTCCCTGATGCCAGTATTTGCCCATCCGGTGAGAAAGTCACACTGTTTACCCCATTCTCATGCGCTGTCATTTGGGCAAGTGGCTTACCACTGGCTACATCCCACAAGCGTACCGTTTTATCTTCGCTCCCTGATGCCAGCATCTTTCCATTGGGTGAAAAAGCCACACTGTTTACGCCGCTTTCATGTCCCGTTAGTTGGGAAAATTGCTTGCCATTGGCTACGTCCCATAACCGTACTGTTTTATCGATACTGCCATACGCTAGTATCGTCCCGTCCGGCGAAAAAGTAACACTCGTAACTCCGCCATACTCATACCCAGTGAGTTGGGCAAGCGATTTACCACTGGCTATATCCCACAGTCTTACCGTTGTATCGCTACTCCCCGATGCCAACACTTTTCCATCGGGTGAGAAAACCACACTCGTGACTCCATTGCCATGCTCATTGAATTGGGCCAGTTGCTTGCCCGTGGCTATATCCCATAAACGTACGGTTTGATCTCCACCCCCCGAAGCCAATACCCTGCCGTCCGGTGAAAAGGTCACACTGCTAATCAACCCGTCATGCCCTATGGGTTGAAGAAGCTGCTTGCCGCTGGTCACATCCCATACGCGTAGCATTTTATCGACACTTCCCGAAGCCAGCATCTTTCCATCCGGTGAAAAAGTCACGCTGCTAATGCCACCGTTATGTCCCGTCAGTTGGATAAGCGATTTGCCACTGGCTATGTCCCATAAGCGTACCGTTTTATCATCACCACCGGAAGCCAGTACCTTTCCATCGGGTGAAAATACCGCACTCAGCACCTTTGTTTCATGGCCCTTCAGTAAAGTAGAAGGGATTCCGGGATACGCCAAACGTGCTCCAAGTACCAAGGCACGGGTGGCTTCCGCATCACCCAGTTGCGTCCAGTCTATCCGTGCCAATGCGTGAGCGGCATAGATTTGCCCTTCATTCACCCGCTTCTCGGTGAAAGCCCGATCTGCTTTCTCGGCAAGAGCCAATCCATAATTGTGTTCCGATTCTTTTTGTTGGACATCGGCTTCCTTTTGGTTTTCCCATGCAAACCATCCACCAGTCAGTGCCATCACCACCAGCAGCAGCATCAATAGGGCGATTACGCCATTGCGCAGGGCATATTTTTTCTGGCGTTGTAATTCTCGGTTCACCAAATCCTCCAATCGCACACCCAACAAACCCGCCCGTAGCTTCATCAAAGCGGTATCTTTTCCATCTTTACCTTCGCGGGCATCGGCGGCAACCGGTTCTTTCGGAGCACGCAACGCTTCGGGGAAACATTCCTCTTGCCCCTCTTTTGCATTCGGTTCACCGTCCAGAATAATCGGCAAAATGTACTTTTCCCGCCCCAGCGATTCAAAGTACCGAACTTCTTCATTCACCCAGTACGATTCGGCTGAATGGGGCGAACAAATCACCACCAGATAACGCGCATTCCGCAGCGCCGTAGTAAGAGAATCGTTGAGCGAAGCACCTGCCGCCAGCTCTTCTCGGTCTCGAAAAATCGGATACAGCTTTTTCGGAATGCTGTAACTATCATCTTTCGATTTTTGACCTACCAATGGCTTGGGCGTTCGGTAACTGTCTAACCCATGATGCAACCATCGGCAAAATTTCTCATCACGGTGGCTGTAGCTAATGAATGCCCAATACTTGTAATGGGTTTCAGTAGATGCAGATGCAGATGCAGATGCAGTAGATGCAGTAGATGCAGCGGTTTCAATGGATTCGGTAGTCATCGTGCAGATACCTGAAGATTGACAGAATCAAGTGGAATCAGTTTCAACCCCTTTAGTTTCAACCCATAACGGATTTCATCCTGCATAGCTTGGGTACTCCAGTTGCTAACCCATATATCTGCCAATGACCATAAGCGCACCGTTTTATCTCCACTCCCTGAAGCGAGCATTGTTCCATTTGGTGAAAAAGATACACTCCAAATCCCGTTCTCATGTCCTTTTAGTTGCGCCAGTTGTCTGCTTTTGGCGACATCCCATAAGTACACTGTCTTATCTACACTACCGGATGCGAGTATTTTTCCATCGAAAGAAAATACCACGCTGTTCACATCGCCTTCATGCCCTTTGAACACGGCAAGCGATTGACCACTGCCGACATCCCATAGCCGCACGGTTTTATCAAAACCGCCTGAAGCCAGTATTTTTCCATCTGGTGAAAACATGACGCTGCGCACACCGTCCTCATGCCCTACAAACTGGGCAAGTTGCTTACCATTGGCGACATCCCATACGCGTACCGTTTTATCTCTGCTACCCGCTGCTAGCATCTTTCCGTTCGGTGAAAAAACCACGCTGTTAATAACGTAGTCATACTCTTTCAACCAAGCGAGTGGCTTGCCACTAACGCTATCCCATAGCCGCACGGTTTTATCCAATCCCGCTGAAGCGATTGTTTTCCCATCGGGTGAAAAGACCACGGTTTCAACCCAATCACCATGCCCATCAAGTTGGGCACGCTGTTTTCCACTGGCGGTATCCCATAGCCGCACGGTTTTATCCAAACTCCCTGAAGCCAAGGTTTTCCCATCGGGCGAAAAAACCACGCTTTCAACCCAATCATCATGACCATTCATTCGGGTGTGGTGCATACCCGTAAGCAAATCCCACAACCCTACCGTTTGATCCCCACTGCCAGATGTCAGTTTTTTCCCATCGGGTGAAAAAGCCACGCTATAAACACCGCTGGCGTGTCCGGCAAGCTGGTGGGGCGTTCCTCCATTGGAAATATCCCATAAGCACACCGTTTGATCGCCACTTCCCGAAGCCAAGGTTTTTCCATCGGGTGAAAAAGCCACGCTTTTGACATCGTTTTCATGCCGATCCAGCCGCGCAAGCTGCTTACCACTGGCAACCTCCCATAGCCGCACGGTTTTATCGACGCTGCCAGAAGCCAAGGTCTTTCCATCGGGTGAAAAAGCCACGCTGCTAACCCCGTATTCATGCTCTTTCAAGAGGCGGGGGGATTTACTGCCTGCGACATTCCACAATCGCACAGTTTTATCGACGCTGCCGGAAGCCAAGGTTTTTCCATCCGGCGAGAAAACCACACTCCCAACCCAACCTTCGTGTCCTTCCAATCGGGTCAGCAACTTACCACTACTGACATCCCACAGCCGCACGACTTTGTCTTGTCCACCGGATGCGAGCACCTTCCCGTTCGGTGAAAACGCCACGCTCATCACCTCGTTTTCATGCCCTTCTAATCGGATAAGAATCTTCTGGCTCACCACATCCCATAACTGTATTTTTTTGCCACTGCCAGAAGCCAATACCTTGCCATCGGGGGAAAACACCACACTGCTAACCCCATAGTCATATCCTTCGAGTGCGGCACGTTGTTTGCCAGTGGAGACATCCCATAACCGTATTGTTTTATCATTTCCACCGGAAGCCAGTGTTTTCCCATCGGGTGAAAAAGTCACGCTTTTTACTTCACCGCCATGCCCAGCCAATCGAGCCAGTGGCTGACCACTCACCACATCCCATAGCCGTATCGTTTGATCCAAACTCGCCGAAGCCAATATCTTTCCATTGGGTGAAAAAACTACACTCCAAACCCAATTTTCGTGCCCTTTAAGTTGCGCCAACCAAGGTACGCCGGGTTGCCCTAAACGCGCTCCTAACACCAAGGCACGGATAACTTCCACATTCCCGCTCCGTGATTCATCTATCCGTGCCAGCGCGTGGGCGGCATAGATTTGTCCTTCATTCACCCGCTTTTCTGCAAATGCCCGATCCGCCTTCTCAGCCAAAGTTAAACCGTAGTTGCGTTCGGATTCTTGCTGTTTCTCCCATGCAAACCATCCTCCCACTAATGCCAAGACCGCCAGCAGTAGCATCAATAGGGCGATTACGCCATTGCGCCTTGCTTCTTTTTTCTGGCGTTGCAATTCTCGGTTCACCAAATCCTCTAATCGCACACCCAACAAACCCGCCCGCAGCTTCATCAAAGCGGCATCTTTTCCATCCTTACCTTCGCGGGCATCGGCGGCAACCGGTTCTTTCGGAGCACGCAACGCTTCGGGGAAACATTCCTCTTGCCCCTCTTTTGCATTCGGTTCACCGTCCAGAATAATCGGCAAAATGTACTTTTCCCGCCCCAGCGATTCAAAGTACCGAACTTCTTCATTCACCCAGTACGATTCGGCTGAATGGGGCGAACAAATCACCACCAGATAACGCGCATTCCGCAGCGCCGTAGTAAGAGAATCGTTGAGCGAAGCACCTGCCGCCAGCTCTTCTCGGTCTCGAAAAATCGGATACAGCTTTTTCGGAATGCTGTAACTATCATCTTTCGATTTTTGACCTACCAATGGCTTGGGCGTTCGGTAACTGTCTAACCCATGATGCAACCATCGGCAAAATTTCTCATCACGGTGGCTGTAGCTAATGAATGCCCAATACTTGAACTCTTTTTCCTCACCCAACGGAGCGGTAGCTGGTGGCACTGATGGCGTGTCTGTCATATCGTCCTCAATCAGGTGGGAAGCAGTTATTGGGGTGTATCTTCTGCCGAAGCAGATGCGGATTTGGAATCAACTTTAGGATCAACTTTAGGATCAACTTTAGGATCAACTTTAAGATCGGTTTTAAGATCGGCTTTTTTCTCTATTTTTTCCTGCGCTGCTTTAGCCCAAACGGCGTTTTCCTTGGCAATAAGTCCCTCAATTCGCTGCACCAACAAAGCAAAAGCATTGTGTCCGTTGTAAGGCTCTACACCCGTTAAGAAAATAAAGCGTTCATGGCGCAGTTGCTCGGCAGTGGATCGGTACTGCACCCAATTTTCTTGAAACTTAAACAAAGAACCTACCGCCGTAGCAATAGCAATCGCCATCCCCAAAATACCCACGGTCTGCAAGATATATTGCTCGGGGACGGTTGTTAATAATCCGCCCAATCCCGAGACAAAGGGAATAAGGGCAGCAGCAATAATTTGCACCAGTTGTGTCATCCGAAACCGTTTTTGATTCCAGCCACTTTTACCGTCGTACCATTTGAGTTGCTCATCTAAACGGGTTGTGAGGTATTGATCTTCGGTCATTCTTTCCACAGCGCTCTCCTTGGCAGTTTTTACATTTTTAGGCTTCTACGTTTTCATGCTTTCACACAATCTGCGTAATAGCGTTTGATACCGTCTGCGCCACGCTCTTCGACTAAACCGTGAATATCGGTTTCAAATCCCGGGCATTTGCTATTGAATTCACGGGCGAATTTCAAATAATCAACAATTTTCTTGTTGAATACTTCCCCCGGAATCAATAATGGAATACCCGGTGGATAAGGCGTTACCAATCCTACGGTAATACGTCCTTCCAAATGATCAATTTCTACGCGCTCGGTTTTACGCAAAGCGATGTGGGCATAAGCATCGCTGGGCTTCATGGAGGGGGTTAAATCGCTCAAATACATATCGGTGGTGAGCCGTGCAATATCGTATTGTGCATATAACGTATGAACGTGTTGGCACAAATCCGCTAGCCCCATTTTTTCGTAAATGGGATGCTTTTTACAAAATTCTGGCAGGATACGCCACATGGGTTGATTTTTGGCATAGTCGTCTTTGAACTGCTGTAGCGCGGTCAACATACTGTTCCAACGACCTTTGGTAATGCCGATGGTGAACATAATAAAGAAGCTATAAAGCCCCGTTTTTTCTACGACTACACCGTGTTCGGTTAAAAACTTGGTCACGATACTGGCTGGAATCCCTTTTTTGGCAAACTTTCCATTCAAATCCAAACCGGGGGTAACGATGGTAGATTTAATGGGGTCCAGCATATTGAATGCTGGCGCAATTTTGCCAAAACCGTGCCAGTTGGCTTTGGCATTTTTGCTTTCGCCTTTCAGAATCCAATCGTTAGCGCGTCCAATACCTTCTTCCGCCAGTCTATCGGGCCCCCAGACTTTGAACCACCAATCCTCCCCATATTCTTCATCGACTTTGCGCATGGCACGGCGAAAATCAAGGGCTTCGGCGATACTTTCTTCCACCAATGCCGTTCCCCCCGGAGGCTCCATCATGGCAGCCGCCACATCGCAACTGGCAATGATGCTGTACTGCGGGCTGGTACTGGTGTGCATCAAATACGCTTCGTTAAAGAGGTGTTTATCCAACTTTACAGTCTGAGAATCTTGCACCAACACATGACTGGCTTGGCTAATACCCGCGAGCAATTTATGAATGGATTGCGTGGAATACACCACCGCTTCTTTCGGGCGTGCCCGATTTTTCCCCATTGCATGGTACGTACCATAAAACGGGTGAAAAGCAGCATGGGGCAGCCATGCTTCATCGAAATGGATGTTTTCGACATAGCCATCCAGCATATTTTTGATGGTTTCTGTGTTGTACAAAACCCCGTCATAGGTACTTTGTGTGAGTGTGAGGATACGCGGCTTCACTTTACTGGTATCAACATCCTTCAGCAACGGATTGGCTTTGATTTTTTCTCGAATCGCGGCGGGTTCAAATTCGCTTTTGGGAATCGGGCCGATGATGCCAAAATGGTTGCGCGTAGGCTTCAAAAATACCGGAATCGCACCCGTCATGATGATGGCGTGCAGGTTCGATTTGTGGCAATTTCTATCTACCACCACCACATCCCCCGGCGCGACGGTGTGATGCCATACCATTTTGTTGCTGGTACTGGTTCCGTTGGTCACAAAGAAACAATGGTCGGCATTGAAGATACGTGCGGCATTGCGTTCGCTTTCCCCAATCGCACCGTTATGGTCAAGGAGTTGCCCCAGTTCTTCCACGGCATTGCACACATCGGCACGGAGCATATTCTCACCATAGAATTGGTGGTACATCTGCCCAACTGGACTTTTCAAAAATGCCACCCCGCCCGAATGCCCCGGGCAATGCCATGAATACGAACCATCTTCCGCATAATCCAACAAGGCTTTGAAAAAAGGCGGCTGCACACCTTCCAAATACCCCTTGGCTTCACGGATGATGTGGCGAGCGACGAATTCCGGAGTATCCTCAAACATATGGATGAAGCCGTGCAGCTCACGCAAAATATCGTTGGGAATGTGGCGTGAAGTTTTGGTTTCACCGTACACATAAATCGGTACATCCAAATTCTTGCGACGCACTTCTTCAATAAAGTGGCGTAAATTCAATACGGCGGGGTCTAAATCCGGACCCGGGGTGAATTCTTCATCGTCAATCGACAAAATAAAAGCACTGGCGCGGCTTTGCTGTTGGGCAAACTGGCTTAAATCGCCATAACTGGTGACACCCAGTACCTCAAACCCTTCCGACTCAATGGCATGAGCCAAAGCACGAATGCCCAATCCCGATGTATTCTCGGAACGAAAGTCTTCGTCAATGATGACAATGGGAAAGCGAAATTTCATGAATAATCCCCGCCAGAAATGAAAAAACGCGCAAAACGCGCAAAATTGAAAAAGTAGGCGCGAAGTGTATAGTGCTTACGATGAAAGTTCTTTTAAGGAGATGTACTTATGGGCAGCGCGACGTTATGGTGGATCATGGTCGGTATCACGGTCGGATTGGAATTGGCAACCGGCACGTTTGTCCTGTTGATGCTGGCTTCAGGGATGGTCGTTGCGGCGATACTGGCGCACTTTGGTGCTACCTTCAATATCCAAATGTTGGCGGCAGCGACAGTCGATAGCGTCGCTGTTTTATCTTGGTATGCCATCCGCAAATCCAGACCACACGCTGTGTCTGCACAGGCGAATCGGGATGTCAATATGGACATTGGGGGAATTGTTCAAGTGGATAGCTGGCAATCCAATGGAACCGCTACAGTGAAATACCGAGGTTCCCAATGGACAGTCGCCGGAGTAGCCGGGGAATCTTCACAAACCGGTGAACACCGCATTGTTGAAATGGTAGGTAGTCGCCTTATTGTGCAAAAAATATAAGAAAACTGCAAAACTGCAAAACTGTATAGGAGTCACCATGATTATTGGATTTATTTTGCTCATGATCGCCGTTATCTTCACGGCACAATCGGTCAAAATCGTACCTCAACAACATGCTTGGGTGGTAGAACGCTTAGGTAAATACACCCGAACGCTTTCACCAGGTCCCAACATTTTGATGCCGTTTTTGGAACGTGTTGCCTATCGGCACGAACTCAAAGAAGTTCCGATGGACATTCCCCCCCAAGTTTGTATCACCCGCGACAACACCCAATTAACGGTGGATGGTATTTTGTATTACCAAGTAACCGATGCTATGCGGGCAAGCTATGGTTCTAGCAATTACAAATTGGCGATTTCTCAATTAGCGCAAACCACCTTGCGTTCGGTGATCGGTAAGCTGGAATTGGATAAAACTTTTGAAGAGCGTGACATCATCAACTCACAGATTGTTCAGGCAGTGGATGAGGCCGCATTGAACTGGGGCGTGAAGGTTTTGCGTTATGAAATCAAAGATTTAACCCCGCCCGATGCCATTGTTCATGCCATGCAGCAGCAGATTACCGCAGAACGTGAAAAACGGGCATTGATTGCGGGTTCTGAAGGTCGTCGCCAAGAGCAAATCAACATTGCGACGGGTGAACGCGAAGCATCTATTGCCCGCTCAGAAGGTGAAAAACAAGCCGCTATTAACAATGCACAAGGTCAAGCTGCGGCTATTTTGGCCGTTGCTGAAGCGAATGCCCAAGCGATTGAACGCCTCGCATCCGCCATCAACCAACCCGGAGGACACGCTGCGGTACAAATGAAAGTCGCAGAAAAAGCAGTCAATGCTTATTCCAGTGTTGCCAACAATGCGACTACGACGCTGATCGTACCCAGCAATATGAGTGAGGTTTCTGCCCTTATCGGTTCGGCGATGAAGATGGTGCAGGCAAATACAACACCCCCGTCTGCCCACAACCCGTAATGGCAATTACAAGTGCCACGACAAATAAAATTTTGGATTTTTTCATGAATGATGTTGAATATAACAATGAATCGGAAAAGTTACTACGTGCTGTAGAGGCGTGCTGTGACCGTATCAACGATCAATCGGATGCCGACATCGACAACCAGCGCGTGGGTGGCATGGTAACCCTCACCTTTCCCAACCGCAGCCAAATTGTGATCAACCAACAAAAACCGCTGCATGAAATATGGATGGCTACCAAGGCTGGAGGATTTCACTATCGGTTTGTTGAGGGTCAATGGCAGGACACCAAAGGGCAAGGCGCATTTTTTAGTCACCTCACCCACCATGCTAGCGTGCAAGCCCAACAAACCTTGCTATTTGCAATGGCGGAATATCAATGACGGAATAGATCAAGAATTTTCTTGCGCTCTTCTGCCGATTGGGTCGCGCCTCCATTGCTATGGGGCGGCTCACCAACCCCGACAAATTCTTCAAAGAACCATTCGTTATTCGCACGGGTCATGCGGAGTGGAGCGGTTGGTTCCATTACCGGAATATCTTTGAGGGCATGGGTCATATAGCTAATCCAAACTGGAAGACTCAACCCTCCCCCTGTTTCCTTCTCGCCCAATTTACGGGGTGTGTCGTATCCTATCCATGTGACAGCAGTAAGGGTGGGATGGTAGCCCGCAAACCATGCGTCCATAGAATCGTTGGTGGTACCTGTTTTGCCATAAATATCGGGGCGTTTTAAGGTGGCTTGCGCACGCGCCGCAGTGCCGGATCGGGTAACTTCTTGCAAAAGGCTGGTCATCAAAAATGCGTTGCGTGCATCAATCACGCGCAATGATTCACCCAATACAGGTGGATGGGAATCAACCAAAACTTTACCGCGTTGTTCCACTACTTTGGATACCAACCAAGGATTGATTCGATACCCTCCATTGGCAAAAACCGAGTACGCAACGGCCATTTGCATAGGAGTCACCGAGCCAGCCCCTAATGCCATCGTGAGGTAAGGAGGATGTTTTTCTGCATCAAAACCAAAGCGAGCCACCCAATTTTGGGCATATTTGGTTCCAATGGCATTCAAAATTTGGATGGAAATCATATTTTTGGATTTGGCAAGCCCACGCCGAAGGGTCATCGCTCCCTCAAACGAACCATCGTAATTTTTAGGTTCCCACGGTTGTCCCCCTGTTACGGTGGCATCGAAAAACAGAGGGGCATCATCAATAATCGTGATGGGCGTAAAGCCTTTTTCCAACGCCGCTGAATAAATGAACGGTTTGAAACTAGAACCGGGCTGCCGCCATGCTTGGGTGATATGGTTAAATTTATTTTTGGCGAAATCAAACCCTCCTACCAACGCCTTGACAGAGCCATCACGCGGGTCAATCGCGACGAATCCTCCTTCTACTTCGGGTAGTTGGGTGATTTCCCACGTATCTTTGGGTGTTTTTAGTACCCGAATAATAGCTCCTCGGCGCAGTTGGATATGGGGCGGGGCTTTGCTAGAAAGACCTGATGCAGCAGGTCGCAATCCCTCACCCATTATTTCGATAGTAATGCCACCCGTGCGCATGGCTTTCACTTTTTTGGGAGAGGCCTCCAACACAACGGCGGACATCAAATCTCCGTTGTCCACTATTTCTTCTAGTGCATCATCTACCAATTCTTGGGCTTCTTGGTTAGATTGGGGAAGTGCAATAAATTTTTCAGGACCTCGGTACGTCTGTCGGCGTTCAAAATCCATAATGCCCTTGCGCAAGGCGCTGTAAGCGATGTTTTGGTCGGTTACCTTAAGTGTCGTAAAAACATCCAAACCCCGTGTATAGGTTTCTTCACCATACTGTGCAAACATCAGTTGCCGCACCATTTCAGTCACGTATTCTGCATGCACAACGGGGCGTGTGCTGGTATTTGATTGAATAGCAAGTTCTTGTTTTTTAGCAACTTCTGCCTCGGCAGCATTGATAAAACCATTTTCTAGCATTCGGTCAATGATGTAGAGCTGGCGTATTCGGGCACGCTGTGGATTGCTGATCGGGTTATAGGTTGAAGGTGCTTTGGGTAAACCCGCGAGCATGGCTGCTTCGGCAATGGTGATGGCTTGTAGGGGTTTGCCAAAATAAACCTCCGATGCAGCGGCAAAACCATAAGCCCGATTCCCCAAAAAAATCTGATTCATGTAGATTTGGAGGATTTGATCCTTGGTTAGGGTATGTTCTAACTTCAAAGTAAGGAGCATTTCGTAAATTTTGCGAGAAAATGTTTTTTCCGACGAAAGGTACACATTGCGTGCAACCTGCATGGTGATAGTGGAAGCTCCTTGGCTTTTTGCGTGTCCGATATTCGCCCATCCCGCCCGTAGAACCCCCCAATAATCAATGCCACCGTGTTGATAAAAACGTGCATCCTCAATCGCCAATACCGCGTAAGTCATGACTTTGGGAATTTCTGCGATGGGGGTTAATTTGCGCCGCTCTTCTCCGAACTCGGCTAACAGGTGACCTTCTGCGGAAAAGATACGCAAAGGGAGTTTGGGACGATAGTCCAACAACTCTGAAATATCCGGTAGATTGGGAAATACCGCAGCTAACGCCAATCCAGCAATCAACACCATAGCAAAGAACGTAGCTACGAATATCGTTATGCCTTTTAGCATCCACTGCATTGCGCGAAACAGACCGTTACTTTTTTGAGGGCTTGGTGGATTATTCGACGGGCTATTCGGTGGAAGATGGGTATGGAGTGGCATGGTACAGTGCGAGTATGTCAAACTATCGGTTTTACAAATCCGTTGGGTATTTTTCGTAGCGGTCGTATCAGTCGTGTCGGTCGTATTTTTCGTTACGTTTCAGGGGAAAATTTTGATCTCACTGGGGTCTCTCTTCAGCAAAAAACCAGCGGCCATGATTGGGCTGGATGTCAGTTCATCTAGTGCCAAACTAGTCGAATTGGATCATGATAAGTCAGGCAAACTCGTACTACTGCATTGCGCCATAGAACAATTAGAAAATGGCTGGATTGTGGACGGCAATATCGAAAAATTTGACGAAGTTGCCGATGCATTGAAACGACTTGTCAAAAAGAGTGGGACGAAAGCCAAGAATGTTGCAATGGCACTACCACCCTCGGCGGTTATCACGAAAAAAATCGTTCTTCCGGGAGGGATGTCGGAGCAAGAGCTAGAACAACAAGTAGAGAATGAAGCGAATCAATACATTCCATTTCCCTTGGATGAGGTGAGTCTCGATTTTTGCGTGGTGGGTGTCAGTGCTTCTTCCGAGGAAGATATTGAAGTCATGATTGCAGCCGCACGCAAGGAAAAAGTGCAGGATATTCAAGGATTGGCAGAGGCAGTGGGTCTCAATCCGGTGGTCGTGGATGTGGAGTCGTATGCTTCTAGGCTCGCTGCGGGTCGCTTGATTGACAATTTTCCCAATCAAGGAGAGGGGCTGATTGTTGCGTTGTTTGAAATTGGTGCGATGACCATTAGTATGCAGGTCATTCGAGACGACGAAGTTTTGTACGATAGAGATCAATCTTTCGGGGGATCGCAACTAACGCAACAGATTGTCCGGCAATATGGTTTTTCTCAAGAAGAAGCCGAGACAAAAAAGCGCAGTGGTGATTTACCAGAAGACTACGAATTGATCGTATTGAACCCTTTTCTTGAAACGATGGTGCATGAATTGGGTCGAGCACTGCAATTCTTCTTTACCAGTACCCCACATAACAAAGTGGATCACATTATGCTGGCAGGTGGTTCAGCCGCGCTTCCGGGTTTACCCAACGCTGTTACGCAACACACGACATTCCCTTGTATGCTGCTGGACCCATTTGAAGGTATGGAAATTGCCAGTAGTTTACAAGTCAAAAAGATGGCACGCGAAGCCCCTTCTTATTTAACTTCTTGTGGTTTAGCATTGCGGAGATTTACGCAGTGATTCTCATTAATTTACTCCCCCACCGTGAAATTGCACGCAAACGTCGGCGTGATTTATTTAATGTTAATTTAGGTCTTTCTGCCTTATTGGGTGTATTGATGGCGGTGGCTGTTTTTCTTTGGTATCAAACAGCATTGAGTACGCAAGCCTCTAAAAATGATTTACTGGATACAGAAATAAAGAGACTAGATGCGGATATTAAGAAAATTACAGGACTAGAAGGGGAAATTGCTGCACTACAGGCACGCCAACAAGCAGTAGAAGATTTGCAGTCGGATAGAAATTCCCCTGTGCATTTATTAACAGAAATTGTGAATCAAATGCCAGATGGTGTTTATGTGAATAAAATGGTTCAAACAGGTCAAGTCATCACATTTAATGGCGTTGCCCAATCCAATGAACGTGTTTCAGAATTGTTACGAAATCTTACATCCAACACGCCTTGGTTTGCAAAACCGGAGTTGGTGGAGATTACCTCTGGTACAGTATCTTTGACACCCAAAGATCAGCGGCGTGTTTTTAATTTTGTCATTAAAGTAGGTTTAGTGCGTTCCAGTGAACTGGAGAAAGCCAACACGACCAATGCGACTGCGAATGCTACTACCACCACTGCCAACCCCAATACAGCTTCTATAGCTTCTACAAAATAGAAAATCAGAAATAGCAGGATAACGCATGGCACTTTCATCCATTCGGTCTTTCGATTTTGCGCAGTTTCAGGCAAACCTGATTGCGCAATTTCAAGATTTAGACCCCAAAGACCCCTCATCATGGCCACCTGTTCCCCGTTATGGATTGTTTGTAATTACAACGATTGCGATGGTGGTGGCATTGTGGTTTCTTTGGTTAAGTGGCGTGGATGAAGAATTAAAAGCAGCACAGACCAAAGAAGAAGAACTTAAAAAATCCTATAAAGATAAATATAGAAAAGCCGTTAATTTGGATGAGTTAATCAAACAACGGGAACAAGTACAACAATACGTAACGCAACTGGAGAAGCAATTACCCAGCAAGGCAGAAATGGATGCGCTACTTTCTGATATTAACCAAGCAGGTGTTGGCAATAATCTTCAGTTTGATTTATTTCGTCCCGGTCAGGTATTGATTAAAGATTATTATGCAGAACTTCCAATTGCTATCAAAATCAACGGTAAATACCATGATATTGGTACGTTCGCATCGGAGATCGCAAAATTATCAAGGATTGTGACGCTCAATAATATCTCGATCAGCCCCTCTCCCCGTCCTGCGGATGGTACATTGATTTTTGAATCCACTGCCAAAACTTTTCGCTATTTGGATAAGGATGAAATTGCGGCGGCTGGCAAATCTGCATCCCCCAATAAGCCAGCGGCTCCTGCAACCAAGGGAGAAAAATAATGAAATTGTGGGTTTGGTTTCTTGCTGGAATGGTCATTTTTATTACTGCTGGATGCAGCATGACGGGTGAAGAAGATGTAAAGAAATGGATGTCGGATGTGAAAATTGAAATAAAACCCTTCGTTAAGCCCATTTCACCCCCGAAACAATTTAAGCCAGAGACCTATGGCAATGCCGATAAAGCAGACCCTTTCAGCAATCAAAAATTAACACAAGCCTTGCGCAATGAGGTTGCGCAAACCAATGCCCAAAATAATAGCGCTTTGGTTGCACCCGAATTGGTACGGCGGAAAGAACCTTTAGAGGCAATACCCCTTGATACGATGATTTTGGTAGGTAATATCACGCAGGCAGGTAGGCTGGTAGCGTTGGTGAAAATAGATAACTTCCTCTACCAAGTGAAATTCGGGGCTTATCTGGGGCAAAATTATGGAAAAGTCGTGAAAATAACCGAAACCGAAGTAACACTGCGCGAAATCGTGCAAGATGCTGCTGGTACATGGGTAGAGCGGATGCAAACGCTCGGTTTGCAAGAGAGGGCTAAATGATTACACGTAATGGTCGATTCGGTTGGTACTTTGGGAAAGCCATTGTCTTCGCAATAGCTTGGCTGGCTTCGTTCATGGGATTGGGTGTCCATGCACAAGGACAAGGTAATCAACCCATGATTGAGGCGGTGAACGCATCCGCTCGCAGTGGCACGGAGGTCATCCGAATTGATTTTTCTAGGGAATTAACCGCACCACCGACGGGATTTGTAACCCAATCTCCGGCTCGTATCTCTTTGGATTTTGCGGGGATTGGTAGTGCAATAGGGCGTTCCAATATCGCTGTCAATGAGGCTAATTTACGTTCTATCAATGTGGTGCAAGCAGGTAATCGGACACGGGTTGTGTTGAATTTGAAACAAGTTGCCAACTACACCACTGAAATAGAAGGAAAATCTTTGCTGGTCACGCTTCAGGCTGGAAGTGTGGTGGAGGCAGCTCGTGCTGCACCTCAAGCCATTGCTTTAGCTGAAAACAGGGGGCGCGGCGATTCGGCTCCATTGCGTGATATTGATTTTCGTCGGTCTGGGGATGGTGCAGGACGTGTCGTCGTGACCCTGCCCAATGATAGGGTGGGCGTAGATGTCCGTCAGCAAGGAAAAAATTTAACCGTTGATTTCTTAAAAACCTCCCTGCCAGAAGGTTTACGGCGGCGGTTGGATGTAGCCGATTTTGGTACACCTGTGAAAGTCGTGACTTCCACCCAAACGGGTGATCGGGTGCGTATGGTGATTGAACCTACGGGTTTATGGGAGCACAGTGCCTATCAAAGTGATAATAAATTTGTCATTGAAGTCAAAACTGTCAAAACCGATCCCAAAAAATTGACGCAAGGAGTTGGATACAACGGGCAAAAACTTTCATTGAATTTTCAAAATATCGAAATTCGTTCATTGTTACAGGTGTTTGCCGATTTTTCTAATTTGAATATAGTAACTTCGGATACGGTCATCGGGTCGGTAACGCTGCGCTTGCAAGATGTTCCTTGGGATCAAGCATTGGATATTATTTTGCAATCGAAAAATCTAGGGAAGCGCAAAAATGGCAATGTTCTTTGGATTGCACCCACCGAAGAAATTATCACCAAAGAAAAATTAGAGATGGAAGCCGCCTCTACCGTACAAACGCTAGAGCCTGTTAAAACCCAGTATTTCCAAATCAATTATGCCAAAGCAGAAGAAATTGCCACACAATTAACCACAACCAATGGATCAATTCAGGCAGATAATAGAACCCCCGGTAGTGCATCATCAGCGAGTTCAGCTCGGTTATTAAGTCCGCGTGGCAGCGTCATTGCGATGAAGCGTACCAATCAACTGTTTGTAACTGATATTCCAAGTAAATTGGAAGAAATACAAAACATGATTATGAAGGTGGATGTGCCCGTTGATCAGATATTGATTGAAGCCCGTTTAGTCGAAGCCTCGGATACTTTTGGTAAATCTTTAGGGGTGAAATTGGGTGGTGCAGATTTACGTGCCGCACGCGGTGGAGATGGCGGGTATCAACTCAATGGAACTACACGCGCTGCATGGGGAACTAATTATTCCAATGCAGTGGGATCAACCAATGTTGGGCAAGCTGGAGGAACTGGCAGCGGTCAAACGGCTGTAGATGCTATTGGTAATTTTGTCAATTTGCCAGCGGTGGGTGTTCTAGGCTCTAACCCAGCATCGCTTGCGTTATCTATTTTTGATGCCACTGCGAACCGGATGCTCAATCTTGAAATATCGGCATTGGAAGCAGATAACAAGGGAAAAGTTATTTCTAGTCCTCGGGTAGTAACAAGCAATCAAAAAGCAGCATCTATCGAAAGTGGTATTAAAGTTGCTTACACCAAAGTAGGGGTTTCTGGTGGACCATCTACAACGGAGTTTTTAGATGCAACACTTAAATTACTGGTTACACCTCAAACAACTCCTGATGGACGGATTATTTTAACTATTGAAATTCAAAAAAATGAACCGTATGGTGCTATTGCTGGAGCCGTAAAAACAAAGCGTGTTCAAACAGAAGTTCTGGTTGAAAATGGCGGTACGGTGGTCATTGGTGGTATCTTTGAGGAATCAAAAGATGTGACGGAAACCAAAGTTCCTTTACTTGGAGATATTCCGTATCTCGGTAATTTGTTCAAATCCAAAACAACTAATACAACAAAGCAGGAATTGTTGGTATTTATCACGCCAAAATTGCTTACCGACCGTGCAATAGGTCAATGATTTCATAATTCCCTTCACTTTTTTCTTTGACAGATAACCTTCGAGTTCACCATGCGCCTTTTATCTTATTTAGCAATGTTCATACTGACCATGCTGCTAGCCGCTTGCGGCGGTGGCGGTGGTGCGCCGGGTTTAAGTTCATTGGGAACGCAGTTCGGCACATCCGCCACGCTGACTTCCACTGCACCTGCCAACATCACACTTGCCGTTGGTACGGGTGTTAGTTACCCATTTGTTGGGGGCGCTATGCCCTTCTCGGTAACTACCGATAATCCTTCCGTTATTTCTGTATCCATTACCGATACCACATTGACCATTTACAAACTCAAAGCAGGTTCTGCGATTGCACAAGTCACCGATGCAAAAGGGATTAAGCTCAGTATCGGTGTGAGTGATGCAGTGGGTAGTGTGCTTTACACCACCGCTCCATCGGCTGGTATTACGCTAGCAGTTAGCGCGAATACGGTATTTGCAGTGCGGGGTGGAACACCACCTTACACCGTTGCCAGCAGCAATGAGGCGATTGCCAGTGCCAGCATTAGCACTGGGGCTACCGAAGGTTCGGTATGGCTCAATGCCAAGGCGGGTGGTACTGCTACGATTGATGTCCGAGATTCAATGGGTGCTGTCGTTAGCGTTCCGGTTACTGTGAGTTCCACAGCAGCCGCTAAATTCTTTATCTACGCACCGGATTCCGTGACCCTGACTTCACAGTCCCAAACTACAACATCCAGCACTTACATCATAAGTGGTGGAGCATCCCCTTACCGCTGCGTTAGTAACGATACAGCGGTTGCCGATTGCAGCGCGACGGGAACCGTTCTGACCGTCAGTGTTCCCAAACGGGCAGCAGGCACTTCCTCGTTAAAAATCTTTGATGCGGCAGGTAGTGTCCTCTCACTGGGAGTGACCGTTAATGCCACAGGAACCACTGCGGGTGCAACTACCACGGCCACGAATGATCCGATTCTGACTTCCCAAGGTTTTAATAACACCAGCAATTCGATCAGCGCATCGGGCGCAACTACTTTGACCGTGAAGCTGACCGACCCTAGTTTGATTGGTATCCCCAATCAAGTTATTCAGGTCGCACCCCCTGCTAACAATACCCAAATTACGTTTCCAGAAGGTACGGCTGGGCTGACCAATGCACAAGGTATTGCTACTATTAAGATAGCACGCGCTAGTTTATTGGCAAGCGGTGCAGGCGCTTTGACCGTAACTTACGATTACAAACCCGGGGCATTAACTACCTACCCTGATGGAACCGCTCCCCCTTCTGCGGCTAAAGTGGTGACTACGTATGTGGGTTATCAGTTGGCAACATCCAATGTCACATTAAATAGCCTGTCGGCAGGGGCATCCCGATTGGCTCCATACGGAACAACACAAGTTTCGGTAACCGCAAATGTCAATGGCGTACCCCAATCGGGTATTACCGTGAATTTTGGAGCGAGTTGTGGACAAATTCCCCTTTCTGCTACCACCAATAGCAATGGTGTAGCTTCTGTCAGCTACACCGCATCGGATGCCACGACCACAACGACGACCACCACGCCCGCTACCGGAGCTGGAACTTCTGGATGCAGTGGCAGAACCGTAGAAATTTCCGCCAGTACCTTGGGTGCGCAGGCTGCTACAACGTCTATCAATGTAGATGCTGCCACTGCCACCAATTTGAAATTTAGCAGTGCCGCACCTACTCGCATTTATTTGAGTGGTTCGGGGGGTTCAACCCAATCCATTGTGACCTTCCAGTTGGTGGATGCAAATAACAGTCCTATTTCTGGCAAAAACATCAACTTCACGTTGAAAACCACCACCAGCGATGTGATTTCAGTGGCAAAAGCCTCTTTGGGAACGATTGGAAATACATCCAATACCGCCTCGGGCACGACCGATGCCTCGGGTACGGTGTCCATCCCCGTCTTCTCGGGAACCATTCCTACCAGTGTCATTGTGAATGCTGCATTGGCAAGCAATACCAGTGTGCAAACCGATTCTGCGGTATTGGCGATTGCATCCGGTCGTCCAGCACAGGCTCGGGTGAGTTTGTCGATTAGCGAAATGGCAATTCGTGGTATGAATTTTGACGGTGCAACCACCAAGGTAACCATGTCCTTAGCGGATCGGCAAGGCAACCCTGTTCCTGATGGAACGGTGGTGAATTTTGTGACGGAGGGCGGGGTGATGATTCCTCCCACTTGTACGACAGGTACAACCTCTACCGGTACGGCGGGTGATTCACAATGTTCCGTGCAACTGCGTACCCAAAACCCACGCCCTGCGAATGGCGATGGCTTGGTAACCATTTTGGCGTATGTGGCAGGCGAAGAAGATTTTGTCGATGCCAATCGCAACAATGTATATGACTGCGGCGAACAATGGACGGATCTTCCATTGGCTTACCGTGATGATTTCATGGTTGCCAATGGAGTTGCCAATGCCTTCCAGCCCGGGGAGTTTTCCGTTCCCCGTACCGCTTCAAGCAGTACCTGTGCTACCGCGAAGACCCCCAATGAGCAAACAGGTGATAACGTATGGGGCACTGCCGATGTCCGTGCGCAGTTGGCGGTGGTATTCTCTACCGACCAAGTTCGTTTTATCAATCCCGTTGCCACGCGGTCAGTGCTGAGTGTGTCGATTCAGGATGGTAATTTGGTGCGCAATAACAGCGTTCCTACGAACAGCAAAATTTCGGCATCGGTGAAAGCGGTTGCTGTTGGTAGTACGTGCGCTCTTGCAGGACAAACTACGGATAACGTTTCCAATTCTTTGGGTCCATTGCAGTTCTCTGCGTGGTACAGCGGATGCTCGGCAGGTGATACGGTGACGGTGACGGTAACCCCACCAGCACCCTCGTCTGGTGTCTGGTCAGCGACTTATTCGATTCCTTGATGATTGCTCTTATCGGACTTCCCGGTTGTGGAAAATCCACCGTCGGGCGGCAACTCGCCCGACGCTTGCAAGTTCCTTTTTTGGATTCGGATAGCGTCATCGAAACCCGCTTAGGCTACTCCATCAAAGAAGCCTTTGAGCGCGATGGAGAAGCCCATTTCCGCGATTTAGAAGAATCGGTTTTAGATGAACTCTCCCAAATTGCGGAGGCCGTTATCTCAACCGGTGGTGGGGCGATTTTGCGTGCCGCAACGCGGCAGCGTCTGCGGGAACGGGGGACGGTGGTGTACCTTAACGCCCACCCCGACAAAATCTTCCGCCGACTTCAAAACGATACCACCCGCCCCTTGTTGCAGGTGGCGAATCCCATTGGTCGCCTGCGCGAGTTGTACGCCGCCCGCAATCCCTTGTACCGAGAAGCCGCTCATTTTATTATCGACACCGGTCGTCCCTCGGTCAATACGCTGATCAATACGATCTTGATGCAGTTGGAACAATCCAAATTAGCGATTAAAAAATAAAAATAAAAATTTAAATTAAATAATATGAAAACCATTTCTGTAGATATTGATTTAGGCGATCGCAGTTATCCTATTATTATTGGCTCTGGTTTATTGAATATCACCAATACGTTTGCAAATCTTCCCAAAGCCAGCTCGGTATTGATTGTGAGCAATACTACCGTAGCACCTTTGTATGCAGAACGCTTACAAACCGCTTTGGCACAACACTATAAAACCGTTCATACCGTGGTTTTACCCGATGGCGAAGTCTATAAAAACTGGGAAACCTTAAATCTAATTTTTGATGGTTTGTTATCCCACGGCTGTGACCGTAAAACGATGCTATTCGCCCTCGGTGGCGGTGTGATTGGCGATATGACGGGTTTTGCCGCCGCTTGCTATATGCGGGGTGTGCCGTTTGTGCAGATTCCGACTACGTTGTTATCGCAGGTTGATTCTTCGGTCGGTGGCAAAACGGGCATCAATCACCCGCTGGGCAAAAATATGATTGGCGCGTTTTATCAACCGCTGCGCGTGGTGTGCGATTTGGATACGCTGCGCACGCTACCCGAGCGCGAACTTGCCGCCGGATTAGCCGAAGTCATCAAATACGGCCCCATCGCCGATGCCGCGTTTTTGGATTGGATTGAAACCAACCTCGACCGCCTATTGGCACGCGAAACCGAAGCCTTGGCGTATGCCATTCAACGCAGTTGCGAAATCAAAGCATGGGTTGTCGGGCAAGATGAGCGCGAATCCGGTCTGCGGGCGATTTTGAATTTTGGTCACACTTTCGGGCACGCGATTGAGGCGGGCATGGGCTACGGCGCATGGTTGCACGGCGAGGCGGTCGGCTGCGGCATGGTCATGGCAGCCCAGCTTTCACACGAACTCGGTTTGCTGGATGCGGCGTATGTGGAACGCTTGAAAACGCTGATTCAACGCGCGGGTTTGCCCGTGGTAGCACCCCGATTGAGCCATTCGGTGGATTCGGACAATGCAGGGCGCTACCTTGAACTCATGCGCGTGGACAAAAAAGCCGAAGCCGGAGAAATCCGCTTTGTGCTGATTGACGGAACCGAAACTGCCCGCATCCAAAGCGCACCGGATGCCATCGTGCGCCGCGTGATTGAGGCGTGCTGTGAATGAATCCTGTGAATGATTCGGTTGTTATCGAAAAAACCCAGCTTTGGCTGCGCAAAGCCGTTATCGGTTTGAATTTGTGCCCGTTCGCTAAATCGGTGGATGTTAAAAACCAAATTCACTATGCTGTGACGCATTCGGTCGGGTTTCGGGATTTGTTGGACGATTTGAAATGTGAACTAAAAACCCTTGAAACGCTTGATCCATCTGCACGGGACACTACGCTTTTGATAGCGCCGGATGGTTTGCAAGATTTTTTAGAGTTCAACGATTTTCTAGCGCAAGCCAACCGAATGCTGGCGAAATGGGGCTTTGAAGGCATTTTCCAAATTGCGAGTTTGCATCCACAATACGAATTCGCCGATGCGCCGCCCGATGCCATCACCAACTTTACCAACCGCTCCCCTTATCCCACATTGCACCTGTTGCGCGAGGAAAGCATTGACCGCGCCGTCAAAGCCTTTCCGCACGCCGAGGCGATTTTTGAGGTCAACAAGCGCACACTGGAACGCCTAGGGCGCAAGGGTTGGGATGCTTTGTTTGTACCCGAATGAAATCTAAAAATACTCCCAAAAACAACCCTAACCCCAACCCTAACCCCAACCCATTAGCCGAGGAAATTCGACCCGAGCAAAGCATTGAATTGCTGAAAGAATTGCACATTCTCACGCGGGAAGGCAAATTAAATCAAGATTCTCGGCGTAAATTAAAACAGGTATATCACCTATACCAGTTTATTGAAAAACTCCTCAAGGAGTTACCGAATAACGGTGCAAATGCTACGCTGGCGGATCATGGTGCGGGTAAATCGTATTTGGGTTTTATTATTTACGATTTATTTTTCAAAGCATTCGACACATTCAATAAAGAAAATAACGGATATATTTACGGAATCGAAACACGTACCGAATTGGTCGAAAAATCGCGCCAACTTGCCGCCCGTTTGGGTTTTGATCGTATGCGCTTTTTAAATGTGAGCGTAGCAGAATCCGCCCAATCGGATGCGTTACCCGCGCAAATCGATGTCGTAACCGCCCTGCACGCCTGCGACACCGCCACCGATGATGCGATTGCCTTTGGGTTACAAAAACAAGCGCGTTATATGGTGCTGGTTCCGTGTTGTCAGGCGGAAATTGCGCGCTGCTTGAATGCGAACAAAGCGTTTTCCCTGCGCCGCACGCCCTTGGCAGAATTGTGGCGGCATCCGCTGCACACGCGCGAATTCGGCAGCCACATCACCAACGTGATGCGCTGTTTGTATTTGGAAGCGTGCGGCTACCAAGTCACGGTCACTGAGCTGGTGGGATGGGAACACAGCATGAAAAACGAACTCATCATCGCCAAACGCACCGATAAACCGAATCGCGCCGCCGCCCTGCGTCTGCAAGAATTGTTAGAGCAATTTGGTTTGACGGCGTTGTTGGAGACACGGTTTATCCTGCCTGTTGGCGTTGGCGTTGGCGTTGGCGTTGGTAAGTTATAAACTCTCATTCATGCCAACCCATTTCAATCCACCCATTTTGACACTGAATGCAGTGCGTGATTTCGTCCATCGGGTTGAGATGGTTTGGTCAATGCAAGGAGCAATGCTGTTTGGAAGCCAAGCGCGTGGCACAGCCCGTCAAGGTAGTGACACCGATGTCGCGGTGTTGCTTCGCGGCGACACTGGCGATTTTGTCGCTACCAAACTCGCTTTGGATGATGTTGCGTATGACGTGTTACTCGAATCTGGTATCCGCATTCAGCCTTTACCTATTTGGGAGCATGAGTGGGCGTTTCCACAGCATTACAGCAATCCTCGGCTACTTGAAAATATCGCCCGTGAAGGAATACGCTTTGACACCTCAAGCACTTATGGCAAAGGCGAACCGCGCACTAGCTTCTGCCCAAATTTTGCTTCGCAGTGATGATGTAGATGGTGCTTGTAATCGCGCCTATTACGCCATGTTCGATGCAGCTCGCGCAGCACTGCTGCATATCCAAGCACCCGTACCAGCCGAAGTTATACGAACCCACAGTGGTTTGATTACTGCTTTTAGTTTGCACTTGGTTAAATCGGAATTGGTTGCCATTGCACATGGACGCGCCTTAAACAAAGTAGAAGATTTGCGCCTTATTGCTGATTACAAAGGTGATCCAGTGTCTATACAAAATGCAGAGTGGGCTTTGGAACAATCTACTAATTTTGTAGCAGCAATTCAAGTCTTGATAAGCGAATGGCACGCCTCTCCCGTTTAACCCTCGCGCATTATCCACACCATGTTATCCAGCGGGGCAATAATCGGCAGGCGGTGTTTGGTGATACGCAGGATTTTCAGCGGATGCTTTTTCTGCTGGATGAAAATGCCCGCCAATTTTGCGTTGCCATTCACGCTTATGTGCTGATGGATAACCATTTTCACCTGCTCGCCACGCCCAGCACGGCGGAGGCTTTGCCGCAAATGATGCAAGCCGTAGGACGCAGCTATGTGCGCTATTTCAACGACCGTCACCACCGCAGCGGAACGTTGTGGGAAGGGCGTTATCGTTCTACGATTATCCAAAGTGAGCGCTATTTGCTGGCCTGCATGGTGTATATCGACCAAAACCCCGTGCGGGCAGGGATGGTGGCGCAGGCGCGGGATTATGCGTGGTCGAGCCATGCGCACTATTTGGGCTTGCACACCGATAAATTGATTAAACCCCATGCACTGTTTTGGAGTCTCGGCAATACCCCCTTCGCCCGCGAAGCCGCGTATGCCGACTTGGTGCAAATCGATATTCAAAACGATAAAAAACAAGCATTGACCGATTCCGCTTTAAGTGGCTGGGCATTGGGCGATGCGGCATTTATAGACAATCTGCAAACCCTCACCCCGCGACGGGTTACGATGAAAGCCGCAGGTCGTCCTACCAAATTAACGACCAAAGACCCTATATAGCTTGTATATAGGACATAGTTTGCTATCACATTTGATGTGTCCCTAATTATTTTCAATGCGACTTAATTGCAAAATAATTGGAATCTGACCCCTATTATTCCTTGTTGTTTCTTTTGGCATTTATATTGCATTGCAGTAAACTCGAAAAATCTGACACTTTTTAAGGATACCGGAATGAACGCCATGACAAGGCTTGCTGAGATTGAACATATTCAAGAACACGGTTTGTATTCCAAAGCCCAAGAACACGATGCCTGCGGCGTTGGTTTTGTGGCGCATATCAAGGGTACGAAGTCGCACGACATTGTGAAGAATGCGCTCAAGATTTTGGAAAATCTGGATCATCGCGGCGCAGTCGGTGCCGATAAATTGATGGGCGATGGCGCGGGTATCCTGATTCAAATTCCCGATGCGCTGTACCGTGAAGAAATGTCCAAGCAAGACATTAACCTGCCATCGCTGGGTGAGTACGGCGTGGGTATGATTTTCTTGCCCAAAGAACACGGTTCCCGCCTCGCGTGCGAACAAGAAATGGAACGTGCGATCAAAGCCGAAGGGCAAGTATTGTTGGGTTGGCGCGATGTTCCCGTGAACCGCGATATGCCCATGTCGCCCACCGTGCGCGAAAAAGAGCCGATTTTGCGCCAAGTCTTTATCGGTCGCGGTAGTGACATCATTGTGCAAGATGCGTTAGAACGCAAACTTTACGTGATTCGCAAAACCGCCAGCGCCAACATCCAAGCGCTGGGTTTGAAGCACGGTAAAGAATACTACGTGCCCAGTATGTCCAGCCGCACGGTAATTTACAAAGGTTTGTTATTGGCAGACCAGGTCGGCACGTATTACAACGATTTGACCGATGTACGCTGCGTATCCGCCTTGGGATTGGTGCATCAACGCTTCTCGACCAATACTTTCCCCGAATGGCCTTTGGCGCATCCTTACCGCTACGTGGCGCACAACGGTGAAATCAACACCGTGAAGGGCAATTACAACTGGATGAAAGCGCGTGAAGGCGTGATGTCTTCCCCCGTGTTGGGCGATGATTTGCAAAAGCTCTACCCCATCAGCTTTGCCGGTCAATCCGATACCGCGACCTTCGATAACTGCTTGGAACTGCTGACTATGGCGGGTTACCCCATCAGCCAAGCCGTGATGATGATGATTCCCGAGCCGTGGGAAAACCACACCATGATGGACGAGCGTCGCCGCGCGTTCTACGAATACCATGCCGCGATGTTGGAACCGTGGGATGGCCCCGCTTCCATCGTGTTTACCGATGGTCGCCAAATCGGTGCCACGCTGGATCGCAACGGTTTGCGTCCTTCACGCTACTGCATTACCGATGACGATATGGTCATCATGGGTTCAGAATCCGGCGTGTTGCCAGTTCCTGAAAACAAAATCGTGCGCAAATGGCGTTTGCAACCCGGCAAAATGTTCTTGATCGACCTCGAACAAGGTCGCATGATTGACGATGAAGAACTCAAAGCCAGCCTCGCCAACAGCAAGCCCTACAAGCAATGGATTGAAAATCTGCGCATCCGTTTGGATGATGTGCAAGGCAGCGGCGAACCCGCCAGCGCGATGGAAAGCCAAACCACCTTGCTGGATCGCCAACAAGCGTTTGGTTTCACCCAAGAAGATTTGAAATTCCTGATTGCGCCGATGGCAGCGAACGGCGAAGAAGCGATTGGTTCGATGGGTAACGATAGCCCCTTGGCAGTGCTGTCGGATAAGAACAAGCCGCTGTACAACTACTTCAAGCAGTTGTTCGCGCAGGTGACCAATCCCCCAATTGACCCGATTCGGGAAGCGATTGTGATGTCGCTGGTATCCTTCGTCGGCCCGAAACCGAACTTGTTGGACATCAACCAAGTCAATCCGCCCATGCGTTTGGAAGTGGCGCAGCCCGTGTTGGATTTTGCCGATATGGCGAAATTGCGCGACATTGAAAAGCACA
This sequence comes from Pseudomonadota bacterium, assembly GCA_039798085.1. Classification (GTDB taxonomy): domain Bacteria; phylum Pseudomonadota; class Gammaproteobacteria; order Burkholderiales; family Burkholderiaceae_C; genus Allorhodoferax. Next base: position 27,199 of record JBDKGR010000002.1, on the reverse strand, counting down.
CGCAAGGCAAATTCCGCAGCTACACGCTGGACATCACCTACCCCTTGGTGTGGGGACATGATGGCGTGGAAGCGAAACTCGCGTCTCTCTGCGCAGAAGCCGTGGATGCGATTAAGAGCGGTAAAAACATCATTATCGTAAGCGACCGAGGCATTAGCGCGACGCAAGTCGCCATCCCCGCGTTGTTGGCATTGAGCGCGATTCACCAGCATTTGGTAACCCAAGGTTTGCGCACCAGCGCGGGCTTGGTGGTGGAAACCGGAACGGCGCGCGAAGTGCATCACTTTGCGGTATTGGCGGGTTACGGTGCAGAAGCGGTTCACCCCTATTTGGCGATGGAAACCTTGGTGCAAGCCTACCAAGAATTGCCCGGTAACCTGACCGCTGAAAAAGCGATTTACAACTACGTGAAAGCCGTTGGCAAAGGCTTGTCGAAAATCATGTCCAAAATGGGCGTTTCGACCTACATGAGCTATTGCGGTGCGCAGTTGTTTGAAGCGATTGGTATCTCGACCGACACAGTGAACAAGTATTTCACCGGAACACCGAGCCGCGTGGAAGGTATCAGCATTTTTGAAATCGCGGAAGAAGCGATTCGGATGCACACAGCCGCTTTCAGCACCGACCCCGTATTGGCAAACGCACTAGACGCTGGTGGCGAATACGCATGGCGTACTCGGGGCGAAGAGCATATGTGGACTCCCGATGCCATCGCCAAGCTGCAACACAGCACCCGCGCCAACAACTGGAACACGTACAAAGAGTACGCGCAAATCATCAACGATCAAAGCAAACGCCACCTCACGCTGCGCGGTTTGTTCGAGTTCAAGATTGATCCTTCCAAAGCCATTCCGGTGGATGAGGTCGAATCGGCTAAAGACATCGTCAAACGCTTTGCTACGGGCGCGATGTCCTTGGGTTCGATTTCAACCGAAGCGCACGCAACCCTCGCCGTTGCCATGAACCGCATCGGCGGCAAGAGCAATACGGGTGAAGGCGGTGAAGATGCCGCACGTTACCGCAACGAATTGAAAGGCATTCCCATCAAACAGGGCGATACCTTGAAGAGCATTATTGGTGCGGAAAACGTGGAAGTCGATTTGCCTTTGCAAGATGGCGATTCCCTGCGCTCGCGCATCAAGCAAGTGGCTTCGGGTCGTTTTGGTGTGACGGCGGAATACCTTTCCAGTGCCGACCAAATCCAAATCAAAATGGCACAGGGCGCAAAACCCGGTGAAGGCGGACAGTTGCCCGGTGGCAAGGTATCCGATTACATCGGCAAACTGCGCCATTCCGTACCGGGTGTGGGCTTGATTTCGCCCCCTCCACACCACGATATTTATTCGATTGAAGATTTGGCGCAGTTGATTCACGATCTGAAAAATGTCGCGCCCCATACCGACATCAGCGTGAAATTGGTCGCGGAAATCGGTGTCGGTACGATTGCGGCTGGCGTTGCCAAGTGCAAAGCCGACCATGTAGTGATTGCGGGTCACGATGGCGGTACGGGCGCATCGCCTTGGTCGTCCATCAAACATTGCGGTAGCCCTTGGGAAATCGGTTTGGCTGAAACCCAGCAAACGCTGGTGCTGAACCGCCTGCGCAGCCGCGTGCGCGTGCAGGCCGATGGTCAAATGAAAACCGGACGCGATGTCGCCATTGGCGCATTGTTGGGTGCGGATGAATTCGGCTTTGCCACTGCGCCGCTGGTGGTGGAAGGCTGCATCATGATGCGCAAATGCCATCTGAATACCTGCCCTGTGGGTGTCGCAACGCAAGACCCCGATTTGCGCAAAAAGTTCTCCGGCAAGCCCGAACACGTTGTGAATTACTTCTTCTTCATCGCCGAAGAAGTGCGTCAAATCATGGCGCAACTGGGTATCCGCAAATTTGACGACATGATTGGTCGTGCCGATTTGCTCGATATGCGCCAAGGTATTGCGCATTGGAAAGCCAGCGGTTTGGATTTCAGCCGCCTGTTTGCGATGCCCAAATCCAACGGTACAAACGATATGCCCCGTTTCCACACCGAAACGCAAGCGCATGGCTTGGAAAAATCGCTCGACAACGTGTTGATCGAAAAATCCCAACCCGCGATTCAACGCGGTGAAAAAGTCAAATTCATGGAAGTGGCACGTAACGTCAACCGTTCCTTGGGCGCGATGCTTTCCGGTGCGGTGACCAAAGTCCACCCTGAAGGGTTGCCCGATGACACCATCCGCATTCAGTTGGAAGGTACGGGCGGTCAATCGTTTGGTGCGTTCTTGTGCAACGGTATCACCCTGTATTTGATTGGTGAAGCCAACGACTACACGGGCAAGGGCTTATCCGGCGGGCGCATTGTGGTACGCCCCAGCATTGATTTCCGAGGCGTTGCAATCAACAACACCATCGTGGGCAATACCGTGATGTACGGTGCAACCTCCGGCGAATCCTTCTTCAGCGGCGTGGCGGGTGAACGCTTTGCGGTGCGTCTATCCGGTGCAACCACCGTGGTAGAAGGGACGGGCGACCACGGTTGCGAATACATGACTGGCGGCACCGTAGCCGTTTTGGGCAAAACTGGACGCAATTTTGCAGCGGGTATGAGTGGTGGTATCGCTTACGTGTACGACGAAGACGGCTTGTTTGCCCAGCGTTGCAACACCGCAATGGTGTCGATGGACAAAGTGCTAACCAGCGCCGAACAAGAAGCCCACGTCAACCCCGCTATTTGGCATCGCGGTCAAACCGATGAGGCGCAACTCAAAAAGCTGTTGGACGATCACAACCGTTGGACGGGCAGCAAACGTGCCCGCGAATTGCTGGATAACTGGGATGTGTCCCGCCTCAAGTTCGTCAAAGTATTCCCCAATGAGTACAAACGTGCGCTGGGTGAAATCCATGCCCGTAAAGCAGCCGCTAAGTAATCAGAAAGAATAAGGAAGAATAAGGAATCATCATGGGAAAAGTAACAGGCTTCAAAGAGTTTGAGCGCATCGAAGAGGGCTATGCCCCCGTTGCCAAGCGTCTCACCAATTACCAAGAATTTGTCATCGGTTTGGATGCGTCCCAAGCCGTTACGCAAGCGGCTCGCTGCATGGATTGCGGCACACCGTTTTGCAGCAACGGTTGTCCCGTGAACAACATCATCCCCGATTTCAACGATTTGGTGTACCACGAGGACTGGAAGAACGCTCTGGATACGCTGCACAGCACCAATAACTTCCCCGAATTCACGGGTCGTATTTGCCCCGCCCCGTGCGAGGCAGCCTGTGTTATCAACGTGAACGCGGAAGCGGTGGGTATCAAATCCATCGAACACGCCATCATCGACAAAGGCTGGGAAGAAGGTTGGGTCAAGCCCCAAGTTGCCGCGCAAAAAACGGGCAAAAAAGTAGCCGTGGTGGGCGCTGGCCCAGCGGGTATGGCGGCGGCGCAGCAACTGGCACGCGTGGGTCACGATGTCACTTTGTTCGAGAAAAATGATCGCATCGGCGGTTTGCTGCGCTATGGCATCCCCGATTTCAAATTGGACAAAGCCCACATCGACCGCCGCGCCGCTCAGCTCCAAGCCGAAGGCATTGCGATTCGCACCAACGTCGTGGTCGGTGATTGGGACGACACTTCCAAAGTCACCAACTGGGCGAAGGAAAAAATCTCCGCCGCCCAACTGCAAGCCGAGTTTGATGCGGTGCTGCTCACGGGCGGTTCGGAACAATCGCGCGATTTGCCCGTTGCCGGACGCGAGCTGAATGGCATCCATTTTGCGATGGAATTTTTGCCCCAGCAAAACAAAATCAACGGCGGTGGCGTGGTGGAAAACCAGCTCCGCGCGGATGGCAAACACGTTATCGTGATTGGTGGCGGCGACACGGGCAGCGACTGCGTAGGCACGAGCACCCGCCACGGCGCGGTCAGCGTCACCCAATTTGAGGTGATGCCGCAACCGCCCGCAGAAGAAAATCGCCCGCTGACATGGCCCTACTGGCCGCTGAAACTGCGCACCAGTTCCAGCCACGACGAGAGCGCGGAAAAAGGCATTTTGAACCGTGAATTTGCGATTTCCACCAAAGAATTCATCGGCGAAAACGGCAACGTAACGGGCTTAACAACCGTGCGTGTCGAATTCAAAGACGGCAAACTGGTTGAAATCGCGGGTACGGAACAAACCTACCAAGCCGATTTGGTGTTGTTGGCGATGGGCTTTGTGAACCCCGTTGCCACCGTGTTGGATTCGTTTGGCATTGCCAAAGACAATCGCGGCAACGCCAAAGCATCGACCGAAGACAAAGGCGGTTACGCCACCAGCGTCGCCAAAGTATTCGCAGCAGGCGATATGCGTCGCGGTCAAAGCTTGGTCGTGTGGGCCATCCGCGAAGGTCGCCAAGCCGCCCGCGCGGTGGATACGTTCTTAATGGGTTCTAGCACACTGCCACGCTAATCCCGTTTGAGCACCCCTCCAAACGTGGGGGGTTGCTACTAATTCAATAGCTGCTAACGCACATCCAATAAGCGTTAGCGGCTATTTTTCTTTAATTTCCCCAAATCGCCAAATCTTTACGCGCACACTCGGCATCGAGTTCGGCGATACAGCGCAGCATATCTTCGCGGCAACGCTGCATGATGGCGGGGGCATCGTTCGGACTCAAACCTTGGGTGATGATGGGCGGCAGCGCACGAATCGCCACCGTTCCGGAGTGCCAGCGGTTTAAGCGGATATGCCCGTGGTACGAGCTGCAACACACCGGAACAATCGGCACACCCGCGTTAATCGCCGTTAAAAACGCACCTCGCTTGAAGGGCAATAATCCCTTGCCGTGGTTGCGCGTACCTTCGGGGAAAATCCAAATTGAGGTGTTATCGTCCTTCAGCGCGTGCGTGGTTTGCAGCATGGCTTGCTTGGCTTCTTTGGCGTTGGTGCGGTTGATGAGGATATTGCCCGCCAACCAATAAATCTGCCCAAAAATCGGCAACCATAGCAGGCTGTGTTTCCCGACCGTCACGGTATTGGCAGGCACAACGCGCGCCAGCACCAGAATATCCCAGTTCGATTGGTGATTCAGCACCGACACGCTCGCGCTGGGTTGGGCGTGGAGATGCTGCATATCCACTTCCATTGTGATACCCATTCCCCACACCCCCGGAACGGCAAACATCCGAGAGCAGCGGCGCGTGTTATCGGGGTTAAAGGGACGCAGCAACACTAAAACGAAGTCGATGAGACAAGCAATCGTGAAGCTCACACTAATGTAGAGAAGGCGAAGGGCGTGTAGCAGCATAGGAGGGGTAAAAATCAGTGGTTAATAATCGGCGAATAAATTAGCAGTGTAGGCGAAGTGGGATACAGGCTAAAGCTATGTAAAGCGCTCATCCGCTTGTTGATTTCGTTGCCGTTCATTGGCAATGGTTTCTTCTATAGCGGCGAGTCCTTTCTTCGTTCATGATGCGACATCACTTAATAAGTTTTTAGTGATATTATCGATGCTACCATACTAGTAAAGACTTATACAGTGATATAGTTTAAGAAGATTACAGTAAGTAGATTAAATATCTAACCATTCGCGCAACGAAAATCGCTATAAGGAAGTAAAAAATGATTCTTGAAACTATAACAGGATTTTTAATAAAAGAAACTATCCAGAATCTATGGGAAGATCATGGAGATGATTTTTTAAAGTGGCTTGAAGAAAAAGCCAAAGAAAAGGGGATTGAATACGTCAAAGACAAGTGGGGGAAATTTCAATTTGGGCGGGCAGAGATCGAATATAAAAAACGGGTAGCTGAAATATATGGTACGACCAAACTTTTTGGCAGTAGCGTTGATTCTAACCCGATTCCATTGGATGGTATCTTTACCGATGTTTATATTTTAGAAAAAGCTTTGGCAGCTCGTCAATATAATTTAAATGTATTGAAAGAATGTGAATCAAAAATATATGGTCATGATGTTAAAAGAAACAATGGCATCGAACTGGTAAAAAAACCAGATAGTAAGCGTTTATTCATTTTAGGCAAGCCGGGTGCGGGTAAAACTACTTTTCTTAAATACATTACCTTACAAGCCGTAAAAGGCGAATTGCCTAAAACGCCGATTTTTATCAGTTTGCATGAATGGTCTAGGGCAACGGTAACGGCAGAAAGTGGGCGAAAAGTAGAAGCCACTTTGATGCAATTTATTGTTCAACAATTTGATATTTGTCACTTTCCTGAAGCGGAAAAGTTCATCGAATTTTTGTTAGAAAAAGGCGATGCCATCGTGTTATTCGATGGGCTGGATGAAGTGAATTCAGCACACAATAATCGCATTATTACTGAAGTAAAAAATTTTTGTAATAAATATACCAAAGCACAATGCCTGATGACGTGCCGTCTTGCCGCAAACGAATATTCTTTTGAACAATTCACCTATATGGAAGTGGCAGATTTTAATGATGCACAGATTGAAACTTTTGTTAAAAGTTGGTTCAGCAATGACCCTATCAAGCGCGATAAATTTTTAGAAGATTTCAAAAAGCCAGAGCATAGTGGCGTAAAAGATTTGGCAAAAAGCCCGTTGTTATTGGGTATGTTATGCCTTGCTTTTTCTGATTCAATGGAATTTAGCCCTAGGCGTATTGATATTTATGAAGATGCAATTGATGCGCTATTGCGCAAATGGGATAAGCGGCGCAATATCGAACGCGATGTTATTTACAAAGGTTTAAGCCATAATAAAAAGAAAAGTTTATTTACCACGATTGCGTATAAAACTTTTATTAAAAATGAATACCTGATTGAAGAAAAAGCCCTTGTCAAGCATCTTGATGATGTGTTGGAAACATTGCCGAACCCTGAAGGGCAAGATTTTGATGGTGCTTTGTTCTTAAAAGCGATTGAAGCGCAGCATGGTATCTTTGTAGAACGCGCCCAGAAATACCATTCCTTTGCACATTTAACTTTTCAAGAATACTTTACTGCTTGCGCTATTAGCAAGAATGAAAAGTACCAGTGGGAGTTAATAAAAAATAGGGGTGATAAGCGTTACCGCGAGGTGTTTTTATTAACAGCTAGTTCATTAGATGATGCCGATAATTTCTTCCAGCTTTTCAAGCAATCTATTGATGATTTAATTATCAAAGATGAAAAAATTCTTGCGCTTTTGGTATGGGCTAAAAATAAGGCAAATACGATTGAAAGCCCCTACCTCTCGAAACAAGAGGTCTACTTATTTTATATGATTTTAGAAATTGCCCGCGCCCACCCCCGCTCCTTCGCTTTCCACGCCACCCTAGATAATTTCTTGCGTGGTCGTCCCTCTCTCCTTCTGTTTGCCAATGATCTCGCCGCCGTCCGTGGTCTCAACTCCAACTTCTTTGCTCTCAACTTCGATACAGCCCGCATTCTCACCCGCATTTCGGAAAAAATAGGGTTTGATTATAATTTATATCTTATTCATGCAGTATATTGTTTCAAAGAAAAAATAGCCGAGCAAGCCATTTACGACAATATAACTAACTTTATGAAAAAAGATTCTTTATCCGAATTGGTAGAAAGTTTTGAGAATAAAAATTGGAATGATTTTGAATCAAAATTAAAAACTTTAACGCAAAAACAAAATATAGCGCATGATTGGAATTTTTCTCAAGAGCAGATTGGTTCATTTGTGAAATATATAGAAGTCAATACACTTTATTGTGATTGCTTACAAATAGCATCCGTATCCAACCGCCAAGAATTAGAAGATAATTTATTCTTCACCGCAAAGCCCGAAAATAAAACATGCCATACTCCCGCCTAACCGAATTACACCAGTTATTAAACCGCTACGCGCATGAATACTATGTATTGGATGCGCCCACTGTGCCGGATGCGGAATACGATCAATTATTTCGAGAACTGCAAGCGCTGGAAAAAGAACACCCCGAATGGATAAACCCCAATTCCCCCACCCAGCGCGTGGGCGGCAAGGCGTTGGAGGCGTTTGAATCGGTGCGCCATGCCGTGCCGATGCTCAGTATTCGCACGGAAACGGATACCGAGGCGAGTGGGGCACAGAATTTCGATACCCGCGTGCGCAAAGAATTGGGACTGACCGAATCGGACGATCCCGTCGAATACGTGGCAGAACTGAAGTTTGATGGGCTGGCGGTGAATCTGCGTTACGAAAACGGTTTTTTAACACAAGCTGCCACGCGCGGCGATGGCGAAACGGGCGAGGATGTCACGCAAAACGTCCGCACGATTCGAGAAATTCCGCTGCAAATTCAAGGGGTTCATGGCGAAAGCATTCCAGCGGTGCTGGAAGTGCGCGGCGAAGTGTATATGCGGCGCGATGCGTTTGAAGCGCTGAAAAAACGCCAGCCCGAAAAGCCGTTCGTGAACCCGCGCAACACGGCGGCGGGGGCGCTGCGGCAGTTGGATTCGCAAATCACGGCACAACGCCCCTTGAGCTTTTTTGCGTATGGCGTGGGCGAATGTTCCCATATGCCTTGGACAACGCATTACGAATTGCTGCACACTTTGAAAAAATGGGGTTTTCCGGTTGCAGTGCAGACCAGCCGTGCATTGGGCGCTATGGAATTAGTAGCGTTTCACGAAAAAATCGGCGCAATGCGGAATGAATTGCCGTTCGATATTGACGGCGTGGTTTACAAAGTCAATCGTTTGGATTTACAAAAGCAACTCGGTTTTGTGACACGCGAGCCGCGTTGGGCGGTGGCGCATAAATATCCGGCGGAAGAGCAGCTCACCACCGTGTTGGCGATTGAAGTGCAGGTCGGGCGCACGGGCAAACTCACGCCCGTCGCCAAACTCGCGCCCGTGTTTGTGGGCGGCGTGACCGTCACCAACGCCACGCTCCACAACGAAGACGAAGCCCGCCGCAAAGATGTGCGCGTCGGTGATACCGTCATCGTGCGCCGCGCAGGCGACGTGATTCCTGAAGTGGTGAGCGTGGTTTTACCCCCTCTCCTTGTGGGAGAGGGTCGGGGTGAGGGTTTACGCGCCGCGCTTTTCACCATGCCAAAAACCTGCCCCGTGTGCGATTCGGTCGCGGTGCGGGAGGAAGGCGAGGCGGATTACCGCTGCACCGGCGGGCTGTTTTGCAGCGCCCAGCGCAAACAATCCATTTTGCATTTTGCCCAACGCCGCGCGGTGGAGGTGGAAGGGCTGGGCGATAAGCTGGTCGAACAACTGGTCGATGCTGGCATCGTCAACACCCTGCCGGATTTGTACAAACTGGGCTTTGTGGCGCTGGTGTCTTTAGAGCGAATGGCGGAGAAGTCCGCGCAGAATGTGCTTGACGCGCTACAAAAATCGAAGCAAACCACGCTGCCGCGCTTTCTGTTTGGGCTGGGGATTCGCCATGTGGGGGAATCGACCGCAAAGGCGTTGGCGCGGCATTTTGGTACGCTGGATACCATCATGGACGCGAGTTTGGAGCAATTAACCGCCGTACCCGATGTGGGTATGATCGTGGCGCAAAGCATCCGAACTTTCTTCGACCAAGCGCATAACCGCGAGGTAGTCGAACAATTACGGGCGTGCGGCGTGACGTGGGAAGAAGGCGAAATCGTCCACACCCCCAAGCCGTTAGCGGGTAAAACCTTTGTGCTAACGGGAACTTTCCCCACGTTGAGCCGCGATCAAGCCAAAGATTTATTGGAAGCAGCGGGCGCAAAGGTATCGGGTTCGGTCAGCAAAAAAACCCATTACGTGGTGGCGGGCGCGGAAGCAGGTAGCAAGCTGGAAAAAGCCCAAGCGCTGGGCGTGGCGATTTTGGATGAAGCGCAAATGTTGGAGATGTTAGGAGTGTCGAAATGACCGTTCATGCAATCCTCAAAATGGGCGATTCCCGTTTGCTGCGGCAGGCGCAACCAGTGCCGGAATCCGATTTTGATTCCGATAAGCTGCATTTATTGGTGAGCGATTTGCTAGATACCATGCACGCTGCCAACGGTGCGGGCTTGGCTGCGCCCCAAATTGGTGTGGATTTACAAGTGGTGGTGTTTGGTAGCGGTAATGGAGAAATCAATCCGCGTTATCCCGACCGCCCGATTGTGCCGCTCACGGTGCTGGTCAATCCCGTCATCACCCCGTTGGGCGATGCGGAAGAAGAAGATTGGGAAGGCTGCCTTTCCGTCCCCGATTTGCGGGGAAAAGTTCCACGTTTTGCCCGCATTCGCTATACCGGATTCGACCAGTACGGCGACCCGATTGATCGCACCGTCGAAGGCTTTCACGCCCGCGTAGTGCAGCACGAATGCGATCATCTATGGGGCAAGCTCTATCCCATGCGGATACGGGATTTCACGCAGTTCGGGTTTGTGGATGTGCTATTTCCTGAGCTGATTTAACGCTGCAATCACCGCATTGATGTCCGGCGTGGGCAAATGCAGTGTGTTCCATTGCGGATGGTTTTCACACTCCCGCACAAGGGTTGCGTGAACTTTGGCGCGGGCGGATTCGCTATCGCGTTGTATGCCGTCCTCCACCCACGGAATCGCCGGAGTTAGCAACACCGTGAGCGCATAGCGTTGCTGCGAAGCGCGTGCAAAGGGGTAGAGCGCGGTATCGCCGAAGACAAAATCGCTGTAAATGGCGGTCATCAGCGGCGTGGTATCGCAAATCACCCACGCTTTTCCTTGTTGCCGTGCTTGCTCTAAAGCGTTCAGTTCGCCACGCGTTTGCTCTTGCACGATGTGGGCTTGCTCTTCGTGGCGCGGCGTGCGACCTTTGGCATCGCAAAAGCTACGCAGGTATTCTGGAACCCACGCCACACCCAAGCGCTGTGCCAAGGCTTGCGCTAGCGTGGTTTTTCCGGTGCATTCTGCCCCCAGTAGGGCGATGAGGCGAGGTTCCATTTTTTAATCTCCTTAAAATTCAACTGTGACTTTAGCGCGGATGGTACGCGGTGTCGATGGGAAAAGATACACACCACCCCAGTATTGCGTGGGTGCTTCACGCCAGTAGTTGCGGTCGGTCAAGTTTTCAACATTCACATTCCAGACGGTGGCTTTACCCCACAGTTGATTGCGGTAGCGCACGCCCGCATCCAACTGCCAAGCGGAAGGCAACATCACCGCAGCGTCGGCGGTTACGGCTTTGCCGCTTTCGGCGCTCAATAAACCGTTCAACGATAAACCCGCCACCGAAGCGATTTTGTAATCCGCAAACAAAGAGGCTTTATTCTTCGGTACATTAGTCACCACCATACCTGCCAAGGCGGGGTCTAACACGGCGGTGTATTGGGCATCCAAGAACATATAACTGGCTTGAATCGACAACTGGCTATCCACTTGCCCAACCGCGCTCAATTCCAGCCCGCGATGGCGTGCTTGCTTGCCACCTGCCACGCGCTGGAGGAGCCCATTAGCAGTAACGGCATCATCCACAAAAGGTTTGTCGATGCTGAACACGGCGGCGGTCAGCAATAAACGGGGGCTGGGTTGCCATTTCACGCCGATTTCGGTTTGCTCGCTTTTCAGGGCGGGCAATACCGCACCGGCATTGGCAAACACGCTGGAGCGATTGGGCACAACGGTCAATTCCACGCCCTGCCCCCACGAAGCGTACACCATCGTACTAGGATTCAGCACCCACGATGCGCCCAACCAAGGGGTGGTGACAGTTTGTTCAAAGCCCACGGCGCGGCTACCATCGCTGCGCTCGCTGCTGCGGTTCAAGCGCGTGGTGCGGAATCCGACAAAACTTTGCACCGTAGGCGTAAGGTCGGTTACCAAACTGGCGTATCCATCCAAAGCCCGTTCGCGGCTATTGGTATTGAGATCGTTCATCGAACCATCGGCGGGCAACAATGCAGGACGGTTGATATTGGTCACACCCACAAAGTTATACGCTTGCTTAGGAGCCAAATCAGCATGGGTATCGCGCCCTGCCAGCCCCATATTCAGGCGGTGATTCAAACCGAACGCGGTGATTTTGCCTTGCAACTTGGCATCCCAAGAATTGGTGCTGCGCTGCTCGTTTTCGCTGCGGTAGTCGTAAATATCGACATCGCCATTGGCGCACAAACCCGGATACACGTAATTGGCGGAGCTGCTGCAACCATCGGGGAAGGCGATGCGGTCGTCAACCGTGCTGCGTTGGGCACTCACAGCAAAATGGGCTTTCCAATCGCTGTTGAGCTGGTGTTCGATTGCCAGTTGCGCGTGCGTGGTGGTCGCATCAAACGGCAATGTCCAGCTTTGGTTATTCAAATTCACACGGGAATAATTAGCGGGCGGCAACACCGTACCCAGACCAATACCCGCTGTATCCAACAACCCCAGTCCGGGGACGGAAGGTTGTTGTTTGCGTTGGTATTCCAATTCGGCTGAAATGTGGGTATCGGATGAAACACGCTCGGCAAGGGCGATGCTGGCAAGGCTGCGTTTGCCGTTCGCGCCATCAAATTGCGTGTGCAGATTTTCGGATGCAAGATTGACACGCACGCCCACCGTGCCCCAAGTGGTGTTGGCATCCAAATGCACTTTGCTACCGCCGTAGCTATCGGTTCCAAGACTTACGGTGGTGAACGCATCGGGAAGCGGTTTTTTGCTGACCCAATTCACCAATCCCCCCGGAGCCGATACGCCGGATTGCAAGCCCGCTACGCCTTTCAGCACTTCGATGCGCTCTAAACTTTCCAATGCCAGTGGCACATAGCCCGAAACCGCCAAACCGTTGCGCTGAAAATTGTTGCCTGCGGAAGAGTCGAGCAAAAATCCGCGAACGGACAAACCTTCTATAAAGCCCGTGGTGTTGTAGTTATCGGCAAGCGACGAATCCAATTTAACTGCCTGCGACAAGCTGCTGGAGGCAGTGGCTTCCAACAAATCCGCACCCAGCACGCTAATGCTTTGTGGTGTTTTCGCCAGTGGCTGATTGAAGCCGCCTATATCGGCACGCTCTGCTTCCAAAATAGGAGCAGCCTTCGCAGCAACCGTAACGGCTGGCAGGCTTTGTTGCGCCCACAGTGCGGGGGTCGCTAGCACCAAAGCCAACGCAGTAAAACGGCTATGGAGACGGCTATGGAGACGGTTATGAAGATGATTTTGAAGACGATGTGCCATCGATTTTTTTCCTTTGTTTCGACGGCAGGGCACGAGTGCAGACAAATTTTCCCGCAAGGGGGTTATCCCATCCACCACGCTTCCCTGCGCAAGCATTACCTTGATCAAGTTCCAGGGTTTGAACGGGATGTTCATCTCAGCCGGACAGTTCAAAAAACCGTCTAGCACCCCTAGCGTTTTGCAATTCTGGCGCTCTGTCCAGATTGCGGAAGCTATTTTAGCTGTTTAGCTGTTTAACCACCACCCAAAAGACGCTTAAACCAACCGACTTTGCGCTTTTCTACTGGAACATTGACCTGCACGGCTGCGTCGCGGTGACCGCCATCCAAGTACCAACGACCAAAACGCAAATCATGGGTCAGGATATGACCGACCAACCATTTGTTCAGAAAGCGACGCAGTTCATTGACCCGATCTTCCGTCCAATCATCGTTATTAGACAAAAATTCTGCCACATGGGAGCTAAACGATTCGTGCAAAGCCAGATGTGCTCTGAAATCGGGGTAGCCGCTGTGTTCCATGATTTCTTGCTCATGGGTAAAGTGAACCACCACATATTCCAACAATTCATTCAGAGTATCTTGAACATTGTTGACTTCAAGTGCCTTGACCAAAACGAATAAATGCCGATGTTCTGCATCGACTTGATTCACTCCAATTTTGAAACCATCACGCCATTCCACTACAAATCCGGTAGTCATGTCATTGCTCCTCAGAGGATTAAAAAATTACTTTTAGCTTTACGCTTTACGCTTTGTGCTTTACGTTGCCTCACGCCGAAGTGCCGGAAAAAGAATGATGTCACGGATGCTGGGGCTATCGGTCAGCAACATCATCAAACGGTCAATACCGATGCCACATCCGCCCGCAGGGGGCATTCCGTACTCTAACGCACGCACAAAATCATGGTCGTAATACATGGCTTCATCATCGCCATTGTCTTTGGCAGCAACTTGGGAATGGAAACGTGCGGCTTGGTCTTCTGCATCGTTCAATTCGCTAAAGCCGTTGCCAAATTCGCGTCCGGTGATGTACAACTCAAAGCGCTCGGTCACCCCGGGTTTGGTGTCGCTCTCGCGTGCCAATGGCGATATTTCGACGGGGTGTTCGCAGATAAAGGTCGGTTGCCAGAGCTTTTCTTCTACCGTTTCCTCGAAATACATCACCTGTAAACTCGCCAAACTGCGGGTTGAAAGCTGGTGTTTCGCCTCGGTCATACCCAATTTGCGCAGGGCGTTGATGAGCCATTCGGCACTGTGAACGTTGTCACCTGCATCGGTGTATTTGGCAATCGCTTCCAAAATAGTGAGGCGGTCAAAGGGCTGGGACAAATCCACGGGCTTGCCTTGGTACGTCAAATGCAGGCTATCGCCGGCTTTGATGGCAGCATCTCGAACCAGGGCTTCGGTAAATGCCATCAAATCCTGATAGTTCCAGTACGCGGCATAGAACTCCATCATGGTGAATTCGGGATTGTGGCGTACCGAAATTCCCTCGTTACGGAAATTACGGTTGATTTCAAATACGCGATCAAACCCGCCCACAATCAGGCGTTTCAAATACAACTCAGGGGCAATGCGCAAGAACATTTGCTGATCCAGCGCATTGTGGTGCGTGGTGAAGGGGCGGGCATTGGCTCCCCCCGGAATAGGGTGCAGCATGGGCGTTTCGACTTCCAAAAAGCCGTGTTGCACCATGAAATCACGCAAACCGCTCACTGCTTTGCTCCGTGCCACGAAACGCTTGCGGGCGGTTTCGTCCATCATCAAATCGACGTAACGCTGGCGGTATTTCACCTCTTGGTCAGCAATGCCGTGGAATTTATCCGGCATCGGACGCAGGCTTTTGGTCAGCAGGCGAATGCTGGTGGCGTGAATCGACAATTCACCCGTTTTGGTTTTGAAGATACGACCCTCTGCCGCCACGATGTCGCCCAAATCCCAGTGTTTGAAGGATTCGTACAACGCGATACCCACTTCTTCGCCTTTGACGTAAATTTGAATCCGTCCACCGCTAGGGCCAAAGGAAGCATCTTGCAAGGTGCAAAAACTCGCCTTGCCCATCACGCGCTTGAGCATCATACGACCCGCGACTTTGGCGACAACACCCATCGCAGCCAAAATTTCAGGGGCATGGGAATCGTATTCGGCAAACAATGCTTCGGCTTTGTGTTCCGGTTTGAAATCGTTAGGAAAGGCAATACCCGTTTTTCGAATCGCTTTGAGCTTTTCACGGCGTTCGTGAACCAGTTGGTTTTCGTCTTGCAGAGCGGGTGCGGAAGATGCAGAAGATGCAGAAGATGCAGAAGATGCAGTATGTAAATCAGAAGACATAAAAAGACATATTAAGAGCTAAATAAGAAATTCATGACATCACCGTTTTTTACGACGTAATCTTTGCCTTCGGCACGCATTTTCCCCGCATCCTTCGCACCCTGCTCGCCCTTGTAGGTGATGAAATCCTCAAAAGCAATGGTTTGTGCACGGATATAGCCTTTTTCAAAATCGGTATGAATCACCCCCGCAGCCTGAGGGCCGGTATCTCCCACATGAATGGTCCACGCCCGCACCTCTTTCACCCCAGCCGTGAAATAAGTCTGCAATCCCAATAATTTATACGCCGCACGAATCAGACGATTCAGCCCGGGTTCTGTTTGTCCTAGCTCTTTCAAGAACATCAAGCGATCTTCATCGCTCATTTCCGACATCTCGGCTTCCAGCTTGGCGCAAATCGCTACAACTGGCGCGTTTTGGGCTTTGGCAAACGCTACCAAGCGATCCAACAAGGGGTTATTGGTAAACCCGTCTTCGGATACGTTTGCCACAAACATGGCGGGTTTGGCGGTGATGAGGAAAAACTGCTTCAACAAAACGTGTTCTTCTTTGCTGAAATCCAAAGTACGCACGGGCTTGGCTTCATTGAGCGCCGCTTGGCATTTTTCCAAAATGGCGAGTTGCTTTGCCGCATCCTTATCACCTGCACGGGCGATTTTGCTTACACGGTGCAATGCTTTTTCTACCGAAGATAAATCGGCTAAACACAATTCCGTTTGGATGACTTCAATATCGGCAATCGGATCCACCTTGCCAGCAACGTGAATCACGTTATCATCTTCAAAGCAGCGAACCACATTCACGGTTGCATCGGTTTCACGGATATGGGCTAAAAATTTATTCCCTAATCCTTCTCCGGTACTTGCGCCGGCAACCAGCCCCGCAATATCCACGAATTCCACGACTGCTGGAACGGTGCGCTCTGGATTGACAATACCAGCCAGTTGCGCCATGCGGGGGTCTGGAACCTCCACAATACCAACATTGGGTTCAATCGTACAGAAAGGATAATTCTCGGCAGCAATTCCTGCCTTGGTAAGGGCGTTGAACAATGTCGATTTTCCGACGTTGGGCAAGCCTACAATGCCACATTTCAAACTCATGTAATAACCTCTGAAATAACCTCTGAAAACGGGGATTTTGGTTCTAAGTGTATGCCATCCGTACTTGTGTGCATTTTTTTGGCGTTCCTTTGCCTATGCACCGGTTCTGGACGTGCTCAGGCAGCGAATGCTGACATTGGTAGTGGTAGTGGTAGTGGTAGTAATAGTAGTCATACTACTATGACCAATACCAACACCAATACCAATACCAATATCAATACTATTACCATTAAGACATGGATCAATGAAGGCTCTTACGCCAACATTGACACTGTCGCGGAGAGCGCTGCACAAGGCATACTGTTCACCGTAAACCCGACGGGTGGGTATTTTCCCATTAAACAGCATGATAGCCTGTGGGTTCGGCTGAGTATTCCCCCCATCCGACATACGCAAGGGCGATGGACGCTTCACATCCCCATTCCGAGTTTAGATTCGGTCGTGCTGTACCAACGCAACGCATCCGGTGGATGGGACACGCAAATTGCCGGAGATGCGTATCCACAAAATCAATGGAATCGACCCGGGTTCTACCCTGAGTTTGATTTGAATGCGACACCTTCAGAGGTGTATTTACAAATACGCAATTTCAAACCCACCGCCATTCCCATTCGTTTGACCTTGGTCTCGGTGCGCGACCAAGAGCACAAGTGGGAACTATTTAGCATCACGCTGTTACTGGGCATCTTGCTGTGTTCCATGATTTTCGCTAGCCTGCGTTGGATGCTGCACCATGCGGTAATGGATGGATGGGTGACTTCGTTTTCTGGATTAGGGTTTTTGGTGGTGGCACAAGCTAGCGGGGTGGGCAATGCGTTGTTTTGGGGGGAATACCCGATTTTTGGCAACTACGCTGCAAATCTATTCCCTATTGTGGGAGTTGCGTGCGTCACCTTGTTGGTACGAAAAATTTTGCTGCTATCGGTCTCGCTTTATTGGAATTGGGTTCCTTCATTGCTTTCCCTAGCAGGGTGGGGGAGTTTGGTGGCTATGCTGACATTTGGGTTGTTCCCACGTTACGTTGCCCATGAAATTAGCAGTCTTTTTGTTTTCTTTGCGTCGTTATTGGCATTGTGTACGGCATTTTTTATTGGATACAAAGGATTTCCCCCCGGGCGTTGGCTTGCGTTCATCATGCTTCCGCAGTTATTGTGGCAGTTTTATGCGATGGGCGAATCTATTGAGATTTTTCCCTTTGTGCAGGATATACAAATTGCCTCGGCACTGGCACTGGCGATCAGCATTCCCGCCTTGTTGTATGTGTTTAGCCAGTTTCACCATGAACGCGAAACACTGGTCGTGCGTGCCAACCACTTTCCGACCCATGATCAGCTCACGGGTTTATTAACCCCCGAAGTGTTTCAAACCCATGTGGATATTGCCATCAGCGAAGCCACCGATTCACGCCATCCAGCGGCATTGGCACGGGTTCGGCTGATCAATCACGATTACATTTTGATCACATTGGGTCACGTCGTGGCAGAACAGGCGTTGCTGCGTGCTGCGGTGAAATTGCAATGTTTATTGCGCAATAGCGATCCGATTGCCAGAGTGGGGACATCCGATTTTGCCTTTTTACTTGATGGGGTGGCCGATCGTGAGGCGGTTCGGCAGCGGATGAAAAGATTGATGGGATCGGGTTTAATTCCCCTGCCCGACATTTCGCCGGAAATTAATTTACGCTTTCACATCGTATGCGTCATGTTGAATGAAAAACAAGTTCCAGCACGCCGCGTGATTCGTGATCTAGGACAACGCTTAAATGGTATGGAATCTACTACCCGTCGTCCACTTCGTTTTTTATAGCCATAAATAAGCATTACCGTAACCGTAACCGTAACCATGATGTAGCCATGAAACAATCCAAACAAGGCATTCCAGAATTTGACATTTGTATCCGAGGGGCTGGCATCGTTGGCTATACCTTGGCACTGCATCTTGCCAATAAAAAGTTGCGTGTTGCACTGGTCAAACCAGCCCCAGCAGGCATGGGTATGGATGTACGTGCCTATGCCTTAAATCAAGCCTCGCGCAATTTACTGGAAGCGGTGCGCTGTTGGCCCAATCCTGAGTATGCAACCCCCGTCCTCAACATGAAAATTCATGGCGATGCAGGCGGCCATCTGGGTTTCAATGTAACGCAAACCGATACCGAGGCATTGAATTGGATTGTGGATGTTCCCGTATTGGAAAATTTACTCGCCGATGCGGTTCGTTTTCAACCACTGATAGAAATCATGGAGATTTTGCACACCGCTACGCCACCCTCTGCTACGCTGACCCTGGTGTGTGAAGGTCGCCACAGCCGTACACGCCAAGCATTGGGTGTGGGATGGGATGTGCAACCGTATCACCAATGGGCGCTTGCTACCCGCGTGGATTGCGAATTGCCCCATCGCCAAATTGCCGAACAATGGTTGGATCACGGTGAAATTTTGGCGTTTTTGCCATTGGAGGGAGCCGAAGGTAAACGCTGTGCCGTCGTTTGGTCGGTATCCCCCGAAAGGGCAAAAGAACTGGAAAACGCATCTGCCGAGGATTTTTGCAACGCTTTGCAAATTGCCAACCACAATACATTGGGTGCTTTGACGCTGGCAGGCAATCGAAAATCATGGTTGTTACAGCACGCCCTCACCCAGCGTTGGAGCGGTGATTCGTGGGCATTGGCAGGCGACTCAGCCCATAATATGCACCCCCTTGCAGGGCAGGGTTTGAATAGGGGTCTAGCGGATGCAGAAAGCCTGATTCGTATTGTGGGTGACCGCAGCCCTTGGCGCAGCGTCAATGACCCCAAACTCCTACGTCGGTACGCACGCGAGCGCAGTGCCGATTTTGCCCTGATGGGGCATGGTAATGATTTTTTACAACAAATTCTCACCCACCCCCACCCGGTGCTGCAAACTCTGCGTAACTGGGGTATGAATCGCTTTGAGCGCAATAATCTCCTCAAAACATGGGTAGCACGGCGGGCAATGGGTGTAACAGGATCAACAACAGAAAGTACCTTGATATGAAAAAAACCTTCCTGAAATCTTTGCTGGCTGGTGCAGCATTAACCGCTGTATCTTTGGGTGTAGTCGCACAAGTAGCGCAGCAGCAAGAAGCTACCATCCGCAAAAACCTTGGAACGTTATCGCCCCAACTCAAAACCATTGATGAAGTGAGCAAAACTGCCATTCCGGGAATTTATGAAATACGGATCAACAAATCCGATATTTTTTATACCGATGCCCAAGGCAATTATTTGATTGAGGGCAATTTAATCGACCTCAAAAACAAACGCAATTTGACCGAAGATCGGGTGAATAAACTCACGGCTATCAAATTCGATTCGCTGCCATTGAAGGATGCTTTTACCGTGGTGCGCGGCAATGGAAAACGCAAAATCGCCATCTTTGAAGACCCCCAATGTGGCTACTGCAAACGCTTTGAACGCGATTTGCAAAAAGTGGATAACGTCACTATTTATATGTTCTTGTACCCGATTTTGGGAGCAGAATCTGTGGAAAAATCCAAAGCTATTTGGTGTTCTAAAGATCAAAACAAGGCTTGGCAAGATTGGATGGTGCGCGATCAACCCGTTACGCCAGCGGCTGCGGGTTGCGATGCCTCTGCATTGAGTCGCAATACCGAATTGGGACGCAGTAATCGCATCACCGGTACGCCTACCATCATTTTCCCCGATGGCTCGCGCGTGCCGGGTGCGATTGATAACAAGCAACTCGAAAAATTGTTAGCGGAGCGCAGCGAAAAATAACATGAAGCACTCCACCATTAACTACCGCGTGGAGGTAGCGGATTTGCGTGCCCACCTCTTTAATATCACCCTTACGTTACCGCAACCCCAAAGAGAACAAATCGTTTCCCTTCCGGTGTGGATTCCGGGGAGCTATTTGGTGCGGGAATTTTCCAAACATCTGCAAAATCTGCGTGCCCACCAAGGTAATCATGCGCTGGTGGTGCGCCCGTTGGATAAAGCGCGTTGGCAAATCCACTGCCAGCCCGCTAGCAATACGCCCTTATCGTCCCCCTTGCCGCTGGTGTTGCAATACCAAGTATTTGCGCACGATGCGTCGGTTCGCGCAGCGTTTTTGGATGCCACACGCGGATTTTTCAACGGAACCAGCGTATTGCTTCGCGCCGAAGGGCATGAAGCAAGCCCCTGCGTGCTGGAAGTCGTGCGCAACGAAGCGATTGCGGACATGGCGCAATGGTCGGTGGCAACGGGCGCACAAGCCTTGGAAATCGATGCCAACGGCTTTGGTTTTTACGAAGCCGAAGATTACGATGAATTGGTCGATTGCCCCTTTGAAATGGGCACGTTTTGGAGTGGCACATTCACCGCCTGCGGCATTCCACACCGCTTTGTGGTGGCGGGCGCGCCCACTGGCTTTGATGGAACTTGCTTGCTTGCCGATACCCAAACCATTTGCGAAGCACAAATCCATTTTTGGCACGGTGACAAGCATGGCGACAAAGATGGCGAAAACTCGAAACCGCCTTTTGAAAATTATGTTTTCTTGCTCAACGCTGTTGCGGACGGATATGGTGGCTTGGAACATCGCAATTCCACCGCATTGATTTGCAAACGGCTGGATTTAGTCCCCAGCTTATCCAAATCATCCAAAAACGAAGGCTATACCCAGCTTTTGGGCTTGATTAGCCACGAGTATTTTCATACGTGGAACGTCAAACGCCTGCGCCCCGCAGAATTCGCGCAATACGACTATACCCAAGAAAACTACACCCAGTTGCTGTGGTTTTTTGAAGGATTCACCAGTTACTACGACGATTTATTTCTGCGCCGAACGGGGTTGATGGATGACACTACCTATCTTCAAGCCCTCGCCAAAGCGATCAACAACGTCGCTCAAACCCCCGGGCGCATGGTGGAAACGGTAGCCCAATCCAGTTTCAATGCATGGATTAAGTATTACCGCTTCGATTCCAACACGCCCAACGCCACCGTGAATTACTACACCAAAGGCGCATTGGTGGCTCTGTGTCTGGATTTGACGCTACGAAAAGAGAAGCAAACCACGCTGGACGATGTGATGCGCGGATTGTGGCAGCGCTGCATGAATCACCCCATCAGCGGCGCGATGACCGAGCACGATTTGCAAGCCGTTCTGCACCAACTGGGTGGACGTTTGTTTACCTCCGAACTCGCGCACTGGGTGCATGGCACAGGCGAACTTCCGGTGGCGGAGCTGCTGCAACAGCATGGCGTGGCGTGCAAACCGGCAACGAATCCGCCATCCCTCGCCCAGCAACTGGGTTTGCGGGTGAAGGAACGCAATGGCATGGTACACATCACCCACGTTCTGCGCGGCAGTGCAGCGGAACAAGCCGGATTTTCCAGCGGCGATGAATGGATTGCCGTGCAAGGTGCGTGGCGTATTCATTCGATGGAGGATGTTGCCTTGTACCAAGGAACGGAATCCACCATTTCCGTCTTGGTTGCACGCGATCAGCGCTTGCTGCCATTGCAACTCACGATTCCCGCGACTCCCGTCAACCATTCCATTAGCCTCTGCGTGTCGGATGCTGCATCTGCGCACGCGTGGTTGGAATCCCCTCCCTTCAATGAAAAGGAATTATCGCAATGACCTACGAATCCTACGAATGTATTACCACCCGTATTGAAGGTGAAAAAGTCGCCGTCATTACCCTGAATCGTCCCAAGCAGCTCAACGCGCTGAACGACCAGTTGATGAATGAGCTGGGACAAGCCCTGCTCGGTTTTGATGCCGATTCTGCCATTGGCTGCATCATCATCACCGGTAGCGAAAAAGCGTTTGCCGCCGGTGCTGATATTAGTTTGATGGCGAATTACAGCTTTTCCGAAGCGTACCGCAGCAATTTCATCACCCGCAACTGGGAAACCATTCGCAACGTGCGCAAACCCGTCATCGCGGCGGTGAGTGGCTTTGCCTTGGGCGGCGGCTGCGAATTGGCAATGATGTGCGATTTCATCATCGCCAGCGATACCGCCAAATTTGGACAACCCGAAATCAAACTCGGCATCATCCCCGGTGCTGGCGGTACGCAACGCTTGCCCCGCGCCGTGGGCAAAGCCAAAGCGATGGACATGGCATTAACCGGACGCATGATGAATGCCGAAGAAGCCGAACGCGCTGGTTTGGTGAGCCGCATCGTTCCCGTTGATAAATTGCTGGACGAAGCCTTGGGCGCGGCGTTGCAAATTTGCGGATTCTCCCAAATGGCAACGATGGCGACCAAAGAAACGATTAACCGCGCCTTTGAAAGCAGCTTAACCGACGGTTTGATGTACGAACGCCGCTTGTTCCACGCGCTCTTTGCCACACAAGACCAAAAAGAGGGAATGGACGCATTTTTGAACAAACGCCCCGCCCAATTTACGCATCAATAATCGCTATTTTTAAGATAAAAAGCCCCCTAACGCCCGTGAATCCTGCACAAGCAGCTACCAATACGATAGCAATACGATAGCAAGCTACCATCCGCTGGCGTTATTGGATTACGTGGTGGTGCAAATTAACTCTATGCTAACTTTATGACCTCTATGAAACCATCCATCCTCGTTACGGGCGGCGCGGGCTATATCGGCAGTCATACCTGTGTTGAGTTACTCAACGCGGGTTATGCCGTTACCGTTTTGGATAATTATTGCAATAGCCACCCCGAAGCCTTGAATCGGGTGGAACGGATTACGGGTCAATCTCTCACCCGCATTAAAGCCGACATCCGCGATCGTGCTGCGCTAGAAGCCGCTCTGTGCCAAAGCCAAGCGACGGCGGTGATTCATTTTGCGGGCTTGAAAGCCGTGGGCGAATCGAACCAAATCCCGCTGCATTATTACGATAACAACGTCGTTGGTACGCTGCGCTTGGTGGAAGCGATGGAAGCCACGGGCGTGAAGGATTTGGTTTTCAGCTCCTCCGCCACTGTGTATGGCAATCCGCAATGGCTGCCGCTGACGGAAGACCATCCACTTTCCGCCACCAATCCGTATGGGCGCACCAAGCTGGTGGTGGAAGATATGCTGCGCGATGCCTTCGCCGCGAATCCCAGCCTGCGTATTGGTTTGCTGCGCTACTTTAACCCCGTAGGCGCACACGCTAGCGGTTTGATTGGTGAAGACCCGCGCGGGATTCCCAATAATTTGCTGCCCTTTGTGGCACAAGTAGCGGCGGGTCGGCGGGAATTTCTCAACATCTGGGGCAACGATTACGACACACCCGACGGCACGGGCGTGCGCGATTACATCCACGTCGTTGATTTGGCGTTGGGGCATTTACGCACCTTGGAAATGCTGGCGCAATCGGAAGCAGGACAATGCACCGCCATCAATCTCGGAACCGGAACCGGCTACAGCGTGCTAGATATGGTGCGTGCGTTTGAAACGGCAAGCGGCAAGCCCGTGCCTTACAAGGTGCAAAACCGCCGTCATGGTGATGTGGCATCCTGCTACAGCGCTCCCCAATGGGCGAACGATGTGCTGGGCTGGCGTGCAACCCGCGATTTGGCGACCATGTGCGCCGATTCGTGGCTCTGGCAAAGCACCAATCCCCACGGCTACGGGATTTAAAGGGGTCATACGCCATGAATCGACGCACATTTTTAGCCCAAACAATCGTCCAAACCAGTGCTATTGGCAGTGCCATTGGATTAGCAGCCTGTGGTGGAGGCGGCGGGGTTAGTGATGAAGAAATAACTCCACCAACCGTTCCCGTTGAATTGAAGGTGCTCGTCCCCGCTTACCGGTACGATGGTGCGGTTTGGAAAGCCTTAGCCGCGACGAAAACACCGCTGGTGGTGATTGCCAATGTCAGCAACGGCCCCGGGAAACGGCTTGATGTCCAATACCAAAGTTGGATTGAGGGCGTGCGCAATGCAGGGCATCGGGTGAAGGGCTATGTCTATACCAGCTATGGCAAGCGCAATACAGCGACCGTGTTAGCCGATATAGAAGCATGGAATACGTTGTATGGCATTGACGATTTCTTTTTGGATGAAGCCACTGCTACGACCACGTATCTTTCCTATTACGGTAATTTGTTGAACCAAGCGGTTGCCAACGTTCCTACACGCCGATTCATGCTCAATCCGGGTATGCCACCGGATAAAGGCTATTTTGGTTTGTTACCCGGGGTGGAAATGCTGGTTTATGAAAATCCTTGGTACAAATACACCACAAGCAGCTTACCCACATGGCTGAATACCTACGCATCGCAATGCTGGATTTTGGCATTGGAAGCCGATGAATCGGAGATGCAAGCCGTCGCCGCCGTCACCCGTGCACGCAATTTTGCCGGATTTTTTGCCACCGATTCGGCATTTACGGCGGGCTTACCTTCGTACTGGGTGAATGAAGCGACATTAGCAACCACTCTCTAAGCGCATAGTAAGTACATAGTATGGCAACAGAAATCGAACGAAAATTCTTGGTGCTTGGCACAACATGGCGCGATGACAGCGATGACATTGGTCTAGGTGTGGTGATTTGGCAAGGCTATCTGAATCGGGATAAATACCGCACCGTGCGCGTGCGGATGGCGGGGGATCGGGCTTTTCTCACCATCAAAGGCGCAACGCAGGGCGCAACACGCGCAGAGTTTGAATACGAAATTCCGCTCGCCGATGCCACGCAATTACGCGCTTTGTGCGATGGCCCGATCATCGAAAAAATCCGCTACCGCATCCCCCACGAAGGTTTTATTTGGGAAGTAGACGAATTTCTCGGCGACAACCACGGTTTAATCGTGGCAGAAATCGAACTTGCATCCGAATCCCAAACCTTCGCCAAACCCCGTTGGATTGGGCAAGAAGTGACCGAAGATGCACGGTATTACAACTCCAATTTGGCGGTAACACCGTACCGATTTTGGAGAAACCCGCGAGAACAAGGATAAAAATTAATCCAACGACTTATTTGTACGAAGGTTGTGTGAAGTTGCCGCCGTTAGGTTTATAAAGAGCCTAGCGGCGTTTTCTTTTTCAAAACTTCAAAAAGCAATAAGGAGCAGACAAAATGGGTGTCAGCATTACGTTTTTGGGTGGAACCAGTACGGTAACGGGTTCTAAATATCTGGTTCGGCACGGGGATGAGAGCCTGCTGGTGGATTGCGGCTTATTCCAAGGTTACAAGCAACTGCGACTGCGGAATTGGAATCCGCTGCCGATTGCTCCCAACCAAGTGCAGGCTGTGATTTTGACCCATGCCCACCTTGACCACAGTGGTTATCTCCCTTTGCTGGTGAAAGAGGGATTTCATGGCAAGGTCTATGCCAGTTCTGGTACGCAGGCATTGTGCAAAATTTTGCTGCCCGATAGCGGACATATCCAAGAAGAAGATGCCTTTTTTCGCAATCGCCACGGGTCTTCTAAACACGCAACCGCGATGCCGCTCTACACCAGCCAAGATGCGTTGGATTGTTTACCACGCATCAAAGCCGTAGCGATGAAAACGATTTTTCAACCCATTCCCGGATGGAAAGCCACGTTCCAAGATGCGGGTCATATTTTGGGTGCAAGCAGCGTGTTGTTGGAAGTAGCGGGGCGGCGTATTTTATTTTCTGGCGATTTAGGACGACCCGACGATACCTTGATGCAGCCTCCCGCTCCGCCTCCTGCTGCCGATACGGTGTTAATTGAATCGACCTACGGCAACCGGTTGCACCCCGCAGAGAATCTGCAAAGCGAATTAGCGCCAATTCTGCAACGCCTTGCCCACCGTGGCGGGGTGGCGGTGATGCCGGTTTTTGCGGTAGGGCGTGCGCAAGCCGTGTTACTTGCCATTGCCGAATTAAAAGCCGCTGGGAAAATCCCCCACGCCTTGCCGATATTTTTGGATAGCCCGATGGCGGTACATACCACGCATTTGTTTGAAACGCACAAGGGTGAGCATCGCCTGAATGCACACCAAACCCACGCGATGGCACACGCTGCGACGATGGTGAATAGTATGGACGATTCCAAAGCCCTCGCCGCCCGCCACGGGCCGATGGTGATTTTGTCGGCTAGCGGCATGGCAACGGGTGGGCGCGTGCTGCACCACATTGCACACCACGCGGGCAAACACCAAAACATGATTATTTTGACGGGCTACCAATCCCCCGGTACGCGCGGTGCTACGCTGGCAGATGGGGAGCGTATCGTTCGTATTCATGGCAGAGATGTGGAGGTGAATGCCGAAGTGGTTCAGCTTCAATCGGCTTCTGCCCACGCCGATCAAAAACAGCTTTTGAACTGGTTGCGCCATATGCCCAAACCGCCCGATCAGGTGTACGTTGTACATGGCGATTTGCCCGCATCCGATGCGCTGCGGGTCGGAATCGAACAAACCCTAGGCTGGCGTGCCCTTGTACCCGAACATGGTTCTACGTGGCCTTGTTAATCTAGGCTAGCAGTATGGATTACCAGTATGGATTGATTGGAATTAGTGTAAAAATCCTAATTCCAATACCATTGGGCGTAATTTATCACTTAAAGCAGCATAGGCTGATTCAAACGGAGAGAAATCTATCGGTAAATTCTCTCCGCTTTCATTGCGTTTTTTCAAGGCATTCCGAATTTGATACCATCCTACATCAGGACGGTTGAGCTTGAACTCTTCACGTAAGTCAAGTAACATAAATTATTAGCCAATAAGGAGTTTATTTATGAAAAAGATTGAATTAAATTTGAGTGATGCGGAATATGAATCATTGAAGTATAGATTGAAGTATGATAAAAATTGGAGAAT
>JBDKGR010000001.1:0-81255 GCA_039798085.1 Pseudomonadota bacterium | reverse complement strand
CACCCTTGCCGTAGTACAGCGTAGTACCCACCGCATCGCCATGCACTACTACTGCATTCATAGCACCTTCCACATTGGCAATAAGGCGTTTGGCGGGGATGAGGCTTGGATGCACGCGCAATTCCACGCCCGATTCGGTGCGCTTGGTAATGCCCAAGAGCTTGATGCGGTAACCCAGTTGCTCGGCGTATTTAATATCGACAGCCGACAATTTGGTGATGCCTTCCACGTAGGCTTTATCGAATTGCACGGGGATGCCGAATGCAATCGCGCTCATCAATGTGGCTTTGTGGGCAGCGTCAACGCCTTCGATGTCGAAAGTCGGATCGGCTTCGGCGTAACCCAAGCGCTGTGCTTCTTTCAACACGACGCTGAAATCCAAACCTTTATCGCGCATTTCCGAGAGGATGAAATTGGTCGTACCGTTGATGATGCCCGCAATCCATTGGATACGATTGGCGGTTAGCCCTTCGCGCAACGCTTTGATGATGGGGATACCACCCGCTACCGCCGCTTCAAACGCCACCATCACACCTTTTTCCGATGCAGCAGCAAAAATCTCAGTACCATGCACCGCCAGCAGTGCTTTATTCGCGGTGACAACGTGTTTACCCGCTGCAATCGCTTCCATTACCAGTGCTTTGGCAATGCCGTAGCCGCCAATCAGTTCAATCACGATGTCGATTTCAGGGTTCGCAATCACGGCGCGGGCATCGTTCACCACGGTAACACCTTCACCGACGATGGCTTGGGCACGTGCTACGTCCAAATCCGCCACCATCGTGATTTCAATGCCACGACCCGCGCGGCGCTTGATTTCTTCTTGGTTGCGCTGCAACACGTTGAACGTACCAGCACCGACTACGCCAATGCCTAAAAGACCTACTTTGATGGGTTTCATAAAAAATTCCAATTTCAAAATTCAAAAATAAACTAAAACTTAATTCGTGCCGTGTTGCCGCCGATAACTTTCCAAGAAGCGGGCGATGCGTCCAATGGCTTCGCGCAGGTCATCTTCATGGGGCAAGAAAACAATGCGGAAATGATCGGGTTGATTCCAATTAAAGCCCGTTCCTTGTACCAGCATCACGCGGGTTTCGCGTAGCAGTTCCAAGAAAAATTCGCGGTCATCGGCAATGGGGTAAATTTGGGGATCAAGGCGCGGGAACATATACAACGCCGCCTGCGGTTTCACACAGGTGACCCCGGGAATCGCCGTAATCAGCTCATACGCCAAATCCCGCTGACGGCACAAACGTCCGCCCGGTTTCACCAAATCTTGAATACTTTGGTAACCCCCCAACGCGGTTTGAATGGCATATTGCCCGGGCACGTTAGAACCGAGTTTCAGGTTCGCCAGCATATTCAAGCCTTCGATAAAATCTTTGGCGTGCGATTTCATGCCCGACACAATCATCCACCCCGCGCGGTAACCGCAAGAACGGTAGGCTTTGGAGAGCGAATTGAATGTCAGCGTTAAAACATCTTTCGATAAGCTGGCGATTGCGGTGTGCTTCACACCGTCGTATAGCACTTTGTCATAGACTTCATCCGCCAAAAGCACCAACTGGAATTCACGGGCTAGGGCAACCAAACTGCGCAGCATCTCGTCCGAATACATCACACCCGTTGGGTTATTCGGATTGATGATGACCAAGCCTTTGGTGCGGGGCGTGATTTTGGCGCGAATATCGGCAAGGTTCGGCATCCAACCATTGTCTTCATCGCACAGATAATGCACGGGACGCGCACCGGAAAGGCTGGTGGCAGCCGTCCACAGCGGGTAGTCGGGCGATGGAACCAGCAATTCGTCGCCGTTATCCAAGAGCGCCGAAGTTGCCATCACAATCAGTTCGCTGGCTCCATTACCCAAGTAAATATCGTCCAACGTCACGCTGGCGATGCCCTGTTGCTGCGTGTAGTGCATCACCGCTTTGCGGGCGGCAAAAATGCCTTTGCTATCGCTATAGCCCGCCGAATTGGGCAGGTTGCGAATCATGTCTTGCTGGATTTCTTCGGGCGCATCAAAACCAAACGGGGCAAGGTTGCCGATGTTGAGCTTGATAATTTTTTGCCCTTCGTCCTCCATTTTTTTGGCTGCATCCACGATAGGGCCGCGCACATCGTACAGTACGTTAGCGAGTTTGGCAGATTTGTGAATCGTCTTCAAAGCATTCTCCAAAAAGTTCCGAAAGGTGGTGAAACCTATAATTTGAACATGAAAATTCATCCAGACACCAAACATTCCACCGCCATTACCGCTTATGGGGCAGGTTGGGTTGCAATCGGCAGGGAAAAAAGAACTTCCAGCTTCATTGTGAGTACCGAAGTGGGGCTTTTAGCGTGGGACTGCACCCGTTTTGAAGATTTAACCCCCGCGTATTTTGAGCAACTCGCACAGATGGACATGGAGTTGCTCATTTTTGGCAGCGGCGACCGCATCCGCTTTCCATCGCCCGCCCTGATGCAGCCGTTTTATCTACGCCGCATCGGGGTAGAGATCATGGACACAGGCGCAGCCTGCCGCACCTACAATTTCCTCGCCTCCGAGGGGCGGAAAGTCGTGGCGGCGATTTTGTTGTAAGTTATTTAACGGATAGGACGATAACATCCCCCGCTGCACCGCGCAATCCCCGCTAAATCGTGGCGCGATTGCACGGCGCTAAATCCCCCCGTTTTCAATAAATCGCATACGGCATCGGCTTGGTCGTAACCGTGTTCAATGAGCAACCAGCTCCCTTCATTCAAATGCTGTGGTGCTTGGGCGATGAGGACACGAATCGCATCCAATCCATCCACGCCGCTGGTGAGTGCCAAGTGGGGTTCGTGGCGCAAGGCGGGTAAATGGCTATCGTGTTCGGCGATGTAGGGCGGATTGGACACGATCACATCAAATCGCCCTGTAACCGATTCCAGCCAACTGCTTTGCACACCATGCAGCACTAGCCCCAAGCGCTGGGCATTGGATCGCGCGACGGCAAGCGCATCAGCACTCACATCCACGGCGGTGACATCCCATTGCGGACGGGTGTGTTTCAGCGCCAGCGCAATCGCTCCACTTCCCGTACCAAGGTCAATTACGCGGATGTGGTCTTTGGTAGAGGTGACTTCCAACACCCACTCCACCAGCGTTTCGGTATCGGGGCGCGGATCGAGTACGCGAGCATCTACGCACAAGTGCAAGCCAAAAAATTCTTTATAGCCTCGGATGTACGCCAAGGGTTCGCCCGCAGCGCGGCGGATAGTGTTTGCTTGCAGCATCTCCCATTGCAGCGAGGTGAGGGTATCGGTATCGTGAATCAGCAACCACGCCCGATCATTTTCTGAGCGATTCAGAACGTGTAACAGCAATAACTGCGCATCCAAACGATCCAACCCTTGGTCTTGTGCCCAGTGCAAGGCTTGGGTGATGGTAAGCGGCAACACGGAATTCTTGTTAATGAATCGCCGCCGCGACAATTACACAAATCCCTAAACTCATGGCGGCAACTACCAGTGCCAATGCGGTATTTTGTTTTTCGACGATTTCGCCCCACAAATCGTAGGGCGTGATTTTGTCGATGATGATGAAACACACCCAAAAAATCACCACGCCTAAGATGGCAAATATCAGCGAGGTTATCAATATATTGAGGTTTAGCATAGAAAAAATCTCCTGAAATTCCAAAAATCCTAAAAATCCTAAAAATCCTAAAAATTCGTTTTATTTATGTCCACCACCACCCGAAGAACCGCCGTAAGAACCACCAGAAGTGCGAGACCCCGAAGAACTGGATGAGCAGGTACTCAATAAAACCACCAAAATCACCATCAAAATAATAATCACGATGATAAAACCGACACCGATTTTGCTAGAAGAACTCAACGGGCTGGCATCATCGCGTTTGAACAAATCGCTTTTGGCATCCAAATTGAAGGCTTTGGCAACCGCATCACTGGCAATGATTCCACCCGCCGACCACACGGCTTCATTCTTGGTTTGCTCCAACGAGAGCAGGTTTTTGCCATTGGCAAAGTCCTGATTTTGGGTTGTTTGACCTCTCTGCACCAACCAATAGAATTCACCACAAACGTACTCGGTTTGCGCTTGGTAGCGGTATTTAAGCGTGTAGTTTTTACCTTGATAACTTGCGATTTTGGCATTGACCGTGGGCGCACCCGTGGTAGGGCGAACCAAACTCCAACCCTCTTCAGAATCCACCAGAAAAGAAAATCCACGCTTTTGGTTGTAAAGCAGGTACTCGCTCCAACCGAATTGCTCATCGGGGTCGTCTGGTTCTTGACCCATACGGTGCTGAAAGCCCACCACTTGCCATGCAGTACCTTGTAATTTTCCGGTAGCACCGAGCGGAATCAGCGGCTGAATCGGCTCTTCTTGAATCGCGGCTTGCAGCTCTTTACCCACGCCTTGGCTGAGGTCGATTAAGGTATTGCAACTGCCACAGGTAATGCTTTTACTGGTAGCTAATGCCACCGTAACGGGAGAGCCGCAATGCGGACAGTTGAATTGGCGACCTTTTTCTTCCTTTACCGATCCGTCTTTTTCGTCTTTCAGCCCTTGGAGTGCCAAATCGTCCAACATCACCGCCATGCCTTGGGAAACGACTGGAGGGGTCGCGGTGTAGTCGATACTCAGCACCTCACCCATTGCATTGCGCAACTCCACCACATCAAAAGGTTCGCCGAGGGGCGGGAGTTTGGGTAATTCACCTTGTGCACTGATGAGCGTGGCTTTGACGTTGCTCGCCACGCTATAGCTTTTGCTATTGATGGTGACTTGCTTACCCACGGTAAAGCGATCGGCGGCTGGTAATTCATGCAGCGTGGCATTGGCTTGGGTGAAGACGTAAGCGCCATTGTCTTCAGCCAGCCAGCCGGTGCTGCCGTCATCAAAAAAGGCGTTCCATTCCGTCCAAGTGCCTTCGCTGGTTTTGTATTGAAGACGACCGATAAGCGTGAAGGTTTGCAGAGCGTTTGTATTTTGCTTTTTGAACTTGCCCGTCGCAAAAAGTTGCAAGGGGCTGTGGTCATCAAACAATTCCCCCATTTTGCCCAAGCGCGATAGCACATCACCTTGGCGCACCACGGTGCTGTGGCAGTAGCCGCAAACCGCGTGCGTCGATTGGGCCGCACGGAACTCGACTGGCGCACCGCATCCCGGACAAGGCGCGGTATAACGCCGTTGCGGTGCATTGGCGATGGTCACGGTTTAGCCCAGTTTTTTCAGTAGTTCGGCTTTTTTGATGGCAAACTCTTCCTCGGACAAAATGCCTTTGGCTTTGAGATTACCGATTTTCTCTAGCATAGCAATGATGTCATCGGCACTTTGTTGTACCGGCACAGGAGTCGGAACAGGGGTGGGGGCGGGTGCAACTTGTTGATGATTTTGGTTTTGATAATTTTGGTTTTGTAAACCCGTTTGCATATTTTGAGCCAGTATCTGTCCCATAGCCATACCCGCACCTAAACCCATCGCATCGCCCGCCATACTGCCACCGCCCGAATTGGCAGCGAATACGGGAATCGCTTGTCCGGTTTGGTACTGCATGAACTTGCCCATATCGTTGCCAATCATTCCCATGCCAATTTTTTGGTCGAGAATTTTTTGCAGCTCTTCGGGCAAAGAGACGTTTTGCACCGTCATATTTTCCAGCTTCAAACCCAGTTTTTCCATCTCGGGAATCATCTGGTTTTTCAAAACCTTGGCAAATTCCATTTGGTTCATTGCCAAATCCAAAAATGGAATGCCGCTGGATGCAATCGCGGTGCTGATATTTTGCAAAATCAAACCACGCAGTTGCCCATCTAAATCGCTCACGGGGTATTCATCGCGCGTACCGGAAATCTCGGTGTGAAACAGTTTCGGGTCGGAAATACGGAAAGCGTAGTTACCAAAGGCACGCAGACGCACCATGCCAAAATCTTTATCCCGAATCGTGATGGGCTGCGGCGTGCCCCATTTTTGGTCGATTTGTTGGCGGGTGCTAAAGAAGTACACATCGCTTTTGAAGGGCGATTCAAAAAGTTTATCCCAGTTTTTCAGGTAGGTCAAAACGGGTAAAGTTTGGGTGGTGAGCTTGTGCGTACCAGGCCCGAATACGTCGGCGATTTTGCCTTCATTGACAAACACCGCCATTTGGGATTCGCGCACCACGAGCTGACCACCGTTTTGAATTTCCATATCCTGCATAGGAAAACGCCACGCCAGCGTGCCATTGTCTTCTTCCGTCCACTGAATGATGTCGATAAACTGCTTCTTGATGAAACTGCCTAAGCCGCCAAATGAATCGAAGAATGACATGGTGTACTCCTAAAAGGAAAAAAGAAAAAGTAAAAAGGAAAATGAAACCAAATAAAGGGTAATGAAAGAGTGATGATACACAGTTGGCATGGCAGGAATTTTTTCCTGCGCTATGCTTGTGGGCATGAGCTTACTTTTTACACCTTTTTACCTTGGTCAGCCCGAAAAAGGGCTGCAACTTCCCAACCGTATCGTGATTGCGCCCATGTGCCAGTATGCGGCACATAACGGTCATACCAGCGATTGGCATCTGATGCACTGGGGCAATCTACTCAACAGCGGTGCAGGAATGTTCACCATCGAAGCGACTGCCGTCGTTCCCGAAGGCCGCATCACCCCCGCCTGCTTGGGGCTGTGGGACGATGCCACCGAAGCAGCGATGACCGATACCCTGCGTCGCGCCCGTACTCTGGCTCCGCACACTGCGGTCTGTATCCAACTGGCACACGCAGGTCGCAAAGCCTCTAGCGCCGTGCCGTGGGAAGGAGCGCAACTTCTCTGCCCCGCACAAGGTGGATGGGAAACCTTTGCACCGTCTGCCATTCCGCACCTGCCGCACGAAACGCCACCAACCGCCATGACCCGCGCGGAAATGGAACGGGTGCGCGATGCTTTTGTATCCGCCGCCCAACGTGCCGAACGTGTAGGGGTCGATGCCATTGAATTGCACGCCGCCCACGGCTATTTGCTGCACGAATTTGTATCGCCGCTCTCCAATCAACGCGATGATGCTTATGGCGGTAGTTTGGAGAACCGCATACGCTACGTATTGGAAATTTTTACCGCCATGCGTGCAGCCTATTCCGGTGTTTTGGGCGTGCGAATTTCGGCAAGCGATTGGGTCGAGGGCGGTTGGGATGCAGCCCAGAGTGCAGAATTGGCGCAACGTTTGAAAGCACTGGGCTGTGATTTCATCCACGTATCCTCCGGCGGATTGTCGCCACAACAAAAAATTGCACTGGGCGCGAATTACCAAGTTCCCTTTGCCCGCACGGTACGCGATGCCAGCCAGATGCCGACCATCGCCGTCGGTTTGATTACGCAAGCCCAGCAAGCCGAAGCCATTTTGCAAGCCGGAGATGCCGATTTAATCGCCCTTGCCCGCGCCTTTCTGTACAACCCACGCTGGGGCTGGCACGCCGCTGCCGAGCTGGGCGGACAAATAAAAGGCAAGGAAAATTACTGGCGCAGTCTGCCAACCCACGCACAGGCTATTTTTGGCAAAACGGCAGTAGGGATGCGATAAAGAATGTGATAAAAAATGCGTATGTATGCGTATGTATGCGTATGTCTTTAAGGGATGGTCGTATGGTACTTTCTGCTTTGGTCGTTGATGATGAATGCCTTGCGCGTAGCCGTTTGCGCACGTTGTTAGCCGATTGCCAAAACCCCTCCGCCGAATGTGTGGGCGAGGCAGATTGCGCCGTCCACGCCATGATGCTCTTGCAACACCATGCCGTTGATGTGGCGTTGATCGACATCCACATCCCCGGCATGAACGGCTTGGAGCTGGCGCGTGCGATGAAAGCATTACCAAATCCTCCTGCTATTGTGTTTGTCACGGCGTATTCGGAGCACGCCGTCCAAGCCTTTGAATTGGAAGCATTAGACTATCTCACCAAACCCGTGCGGTTAGAACGCTTGCAGGCAACGCTACAAAAAGTAGAGCGGCTTATGCAGGTACAACAAGCGTTACAGCCCGTTTTAGCGCAAAATGAGACCTTGGTTCTACACGACCGAGGTCGCACGGAACGGCTCCCACTACGCGAAGTGATTTATTTCAAAGCCGAATTGAAATACATCACCGTCTGCACCGCCACCCGTTGTGCGATTTTGGATGCCGCATTAAACGATTTGGAAACCCAATACAAAGCCGATTTTGTTCGCATTCACCGCAATGCCTTGGTGGCAAAACGTGCTCTGCGTTCACTGGAAAAGCATTTGGATGCGCAAGAAGGCGAAAGCTGGGCGGTGCGTTTGCATGGCGTTCCCGAGGCACTCACCGTATCACGGCGGCAACTTTCCCATGTGCGGGAATTATTAGTACAAGGGTAATTCAAGGGTAATTCAAGGGTAATCCCGTGTAATTCTGTGGATTCTTGTGAATATATATTGATACATATCAATATAATGATACTTTCCCTTTTCTTTTGTTCTTTTGTTCTTTTGGTGAGACACTTTATGACCCTCTCTCGCATTCTCTCTACTCTGGCTCTGGCTTCTGGCTTCATCGGTGCAGCCCACGCCGCAGACCCTGAATACTTGCGCATCATCGGCACGGATACCAAATTCGTGGTGAAAAACGCCAAGGGCGAAGAAATGGTGATTCAACGCACCATGACCCCCTGCGCCAAAAATAAAGGTTGGTTGCAACCGCTGGTTCCCGTGGCGGGCGTGCATCCGATTGGTGAAATCGAAATGCTCCATGCGATGAATGACCGTGATGCGCTGGTCGTTGATATGCGTGAACCCGAAGATCGCGCCAACGGCACGATTCCCGGTTCGATGCACATTGTGTACACCGAAGTCGCCAATCGCATGAACGAACTCGGTTGTACCAAAGCCGCTGGAGCTGCTGGCAAATGGGATTGCAGCAAAGCGAAAAAAGTGTACGCCTTCTGCAACGGCCCCGTCTGCCCACAAAGCCCGACTGCTATTCTTGCCATGACACGCGACGGCTTCCCTGCGGACAAAATTTACTACTATCGCGGCGGTATGCTGGACTGGGCGGCATTAGGTTTCCCCGTTGTGAAGGGTGATTTCTAATCCAATACCGCTCATGCGAAAGTAATAAGCGCAAATAGCATCAAGCATGGTTTTGTGCTAAACGGAAAGGAGAAGTTTTTTCACCTCTTGCACAGTCCCGGTCGGACGACCACGATTGCACTAATCCGAAATCATGGTGGGCGTATGCACGGCGGCAAATTCGCCGCGCTTGTTCAGAAAAATCATGTTATCTCTTTCATTCGGTGGAATTTTTTTTCCCACCGCACCTTTATTGCTATTGCTATCGGTGACACTGGCGGCATGGGTGGCGCGGGTAGCGAGTCATCTGGTTTGGAATGCACTCTGGGTGGGGTTATTGGTGGCGCGTTTAGGATACGTTCTGTGGCATAACGAAGCATTTTTAACCCCGATCAATCTCATTGACATTATTGATATACGTGATGGTGGTTGGCTCACCCCATTGGGCTGGATAGGAGCTGGAATTTATATGGCATGGCATGGATGGCGCACCCCCACCACACCCGTATTGCGGCGGGCAATTATCTACTCTGCATTGACAGGGATTGGATTGTGGCTAGCAGGGCAAGGTGTTTTGCGGTGGATGGATAGCACCAAAATGACCGCCCCTGCTGTCATGCTGCAAGCGTTTTCAACACAAAAAACGCAAAAAACACAAAAAACACAAACCCTGCCGCAGATTCTGGCAGGTAAACCCACGGTGGTGAATATCTGGGCGACTTGGTGTCCACCCTGCCGCGCAGAAATGCCTACGCTGGTGCAAGCCCAACAAAACCAATCCGATGTGCAAATCGTGCTGGTCAATCAAGGAGAATCCGATGCAGTTATTGCCGCTTATTTACAGCGTTCAGGGTTAGATAAGCAAAATATCCAGAATATCTGGCGGGATAGCAGCGGTTCGCTAGGACCTGCTTTGGGGGCGGCGGGTTTGCCAACTACGGTTTTTTTCAACGCGCAAGGTGAGCGTGTTGATGCACATACAGGCGTATTGAGCGCTGCCGTATTGCAAGTACAAATGCAGCGTTTACGCCGTGAAAACACGGTGAGAACGCCCTAAAAACAGGACGTTCTTCTTGCTGCATTGCAGTATGTACGTTACAATTACCGATTCACGACCAAACGGGCGGGTAATTACCGCCCGTTTTTTTTGGCCGATTATTTTTAGCAGACAAATTTAACGTGGCATTGCAAGACATTGTGAGTCAAACCGTCAGTGGTTTGGGATATGACCTGGTGGAGATTGAACGCTCCGCAGGTGGCTTATTGCGCATAACGATTGATTTTCTATGGGAAGCTGGAAAAGAAGAACGCTTTATCACGGTCGAAGACTGTGAAAAAGTCAATCGCCAGTTGCAGTTTGCTTTAGAAGTGGATGGTATCGCCTACCAACGCTTGGAGATTTCCTCTCCGGGTATTGATAGACCCTTGCGAAATGCCAAGGATTTTGAACGTTTCACCGGTAGCATCATTGATGTAACGCTGAAAGCGCCGATTGGAGCGGCTGCCTTGGGACAGGTTCATGCCAGCCGGAAAAAATTCCGGGGTACTTTAGAACAACTGTTGAATGCCGAGGGTGCGGTGCATTGGCAAATTGTCTGGAGTGATGCACCTCCTGCCAAGGTAGGGCAAAAAGTCAGTAAAAAACGTGTGCCACCACCGTTGCAGGCGCTGGGGTTTACATTGGATGAGTTGCGTGAAGCACGCCTAGCTCCCATTGTGAATTTTAAGGGTCGGGACACCGGGGAATTGGCAGATGATTGATAGATGAACGAGAATGAATTAGTGGGAGCATCGCATGAATCGTGAATTGTTAATGCTGGTAGAAGCTATATCGCGCGAAAAAAACGTAGAACGTGACGTGGTATTGGGTGCGGTTGAATTGGCGTTGGCGCAAGCAACCAAAAAGCTGTATTCCGGCGAAGTGGACATCCGTGTAGCATTGGATCGGGATACTGGCAATTATGAAACGTTCCGCCGTTGGCACGTTGTACCCGATGAAGCGGGTTTGCAATTACCCGATCAAGAAATTTTGTTGTTTGAAGCCAAAGAACAAATTCCTGATATTGAGGTAGATGAATACATTGAAGAAATCGTACCTTCCGTGCCTATCGGTCGTATCGGTGCAATGGCTGCCAAGCAAGTGATTTTGCAAAAAATCCGCGATGCCGAACGCGAAATGCTACTCAACGACTTTATGTCGCGCGGTGACAAAATCCTCACCGGCACGATCAAGCGTATGGATAAGGGCGATTTCATTGTAGAAAGCGGTCGTATTGAAGGACGTTTGCGTCGCAATGAAGCCATCCCCAAAGAAAATCTGCGCACGGGTGACCGCGTTCGCGCTATGATTATAGAAGTGGATTTGACCCTGCGCGGTGCGCCCATTGTGCTTTCGCGTTGTGCCCCAGCGTTCATGGTTGAATTATTCCGCCAAGAAGTTCCTGAAATTGAGCAGGGTTTGCTAGAGATTAAAGCTTGCGCCCGTGATGCGGGTTCGCGTGCCAAAATTGCGGTGTTGTCGCACGATAAACGGGTCGATCCGATTGGTACGTGCGTGGGCGTGCGGGGAACCCGCGTGAATGCCGTAACCAACGAATTAGCCGGCGAACGGGTGGATATTGTGCTTTGGAGTGAAGACCCCGCCCAATTTGTGATTGGTGCATTGGCTCCAGCCAATGTGTCCAGCATTGTGGTGGATGAAGAGCGCCACGCAATGGATGTGGTGGTAGATGAAGAAAACCTCGCCATTGCCATTGGACGTGGTGGACAAAATGTGCGCTTGGCATCCGAATTAACGGGCTGGCGTATCAACATTTTGGATGCTGCCGAATCCGCCAAAAAACAAGCCAGTGAAACCGATCAGGGTCGCCGCTTGTTTATGGAGAAACTGGATGTCGATGAAGAAATTGCCGACATTTTGGTTGCCGAAGGATTCACCAGCCTTGAAGAAGTGGCGTATGTGCCCTTGCAAGAAATGCTGGAAATTGAAGGTTTCGATGAAGAAACCGTTACCGAATTGCGTACACGCGCTAAAAACGCTTTGCTGACCATGGAAATCGCCCACGAAGAAAGTGTGGACGATGTTTCTGATGATTTGCGCAATCTGGAGGGTTTGACATCGGATGTACTCAGCCAACTGGTGGATGCCGGAGTGCATACATTGGATGATTTGGCTGATTTAGCGGTTGACGAATTGACCGATATTACGGGACAGTCTGCCGATGATGCCAAGGCGTTGATTATGAAAGCACGCGCCCATTGGTTTACCACAGAGAACGCTTCCCAAGCGTAATCATTATGTCGATTTAATAATTAGTTTCAGAAAAGGTTCGGTTGTCCTGCGGATAATTGAACCTATCCCAAAGGTTACACATCAAATGTCCAGTACGACCGTCGCCCAGTTTGCCTACGAACTGAAAAAATCTGCTACCACGCTGCTAGAACAACTCAAGCTGGCTGGAGTGCCCAAATTCGCCGTCACCGATGTTGTGACGGATTCCGATAAGCACAGCCTGTTGAGCTATTTGCAAAATAGCCACGGAACAGCTCCCAGCCAAGATCGCAAAAAAATCACGCTGGTGAAAAAACAAACATCCGAAATCAAACAAGCGGATGCCAGTGGCAAAGCACGCACTATTCAGGTAGAAGTTCGCAAAAAGCGCACGTTTGTACGCCGTGATGATGAGGTGGCAACGCCTCCTGTAGCCCCAACGCTCCGCACCGATGAGGCGCGTTCCGATGCCGATGCACAAATAGAGGCACAAGCCCATGCGCAAGAAGAAGCGCATCAAGCCGACTTGGTGCGCCGTGAGGAAGAAGCACGCCGACAAGCGGAGTTGATTCGTCAGCAAGAACAAGAGTTGGCACAACAACGCAAAGCGCGTGAAGAGCAAGAAGCCCGTGAAGCCCAGCAAGCACGCGCCAAGGAAGAAGCCGAACGCAAAGCCGCCGCAGTAGCAGCAGCGCTAGCCGCAGAACGCAAAGCCAAAGAGCCTGCAACGAAGGCTGCGACGGCACAGAATGCTCCTCATTCAGGAGCAAAATCAAAAGCCGCCGAACGAGCCGAGCGGGCAGCACAAGCAGCCAAAGCAGCAGAAGAAGCGAAAGCACGCAGCTTGGTATTGGAGCGGGAAAAAGCAATGGCGGCTTTGGCACTTTCCAAAACACGCGCCGCAGAAGAAGTCGAGCGCAATGCGGCTTTGGGTGATCGCCGTCGCAAAGCCGAAGCCGAGGCAGCCGCTATTCGTTCCATGATGTCGGCTCCGAAACGGGTGTTGACCTCCAAAAAAGTGGAAGAAACCAAAGCCGCTGCGGTTGCCGCCGCCGCAAAAGAAGCCAAGGATGCTAAGGATGCCAAAGATGCCAAAGCAGGCATTAAAGGCACTTTGCACAAACCCGCAGCAGGTGCGCCCGGAACAGGTAAAAATGCCAAGCCCGATGCGGCGAAAGGCAAGCCTCCGGTCAACGCCAATGGTGCAGCTCCCGCCACCAGCCCTCCCAGTTCGATCAAAGACAAAGATGGGAAAACCGCCAAAGCGCCTTCAAGCTGGACGGGTGAACCCAATAACGGTAAGAAAAAAGCCATCCCCACACGCGGCGATACGGGTGCTGGTACGGGGCGCTCCACCAACTGGCGTGCAGGCCCGAAAGGTCGCCGTGGCAATGACCACCGCGATCACCATCACCACCAAGCTGCGGCTCCCGCTGTGGAAGCGCGGGTGTTGGAAGTGCATGTGCCGGAAACCATTACCGTGGCGGAATTGGCACACAAAATGGCGATCAAAGCCTCTGAGGTCATTAAGCATTTGATGAAATTGGGGCAGATGGTCACCATCAACCAACCCTTGGATCAAGATACCGCCATGATTTTGGTGGAGGAAATGGGACATAAAGCCATTGTTGCCGCGCTGGACGATGTGGAAGCCTTTACCGATGAAGAAGTGAAACAACAGCAAGCCGAAGCCTTGCCACGCGCTCCGGTCGTGACCGTTATGGGTCACGTTGATCATGGTAAAACATCTTTACTTGACCATATTCGCCGTACCAAAGTGGCAGCGGGTGAAGCGGGCGGTATCACCCAGCATATTGGGGCATACCATGTGGAAACACCGCGTGGCATGGTTTCTTTCTTGGATACTCCCGGACACGCGGCGTTCTCTGCCATGCGTGCGCGGGGTGCGAATGCAACCGATATTGTGATTTTGGTCGTCGCATCCGATGACGGTGTGATGCCGCAAACCAAAGAAGCCATTCGGCACGCAAAGGCTGCCGGAGTACCGATTGTGGTCGCCATCACCAAGATGGACAAACCCGATGCCAACCCCGAGCGCGTGAAAAGTGAATTGGTGGCAGAGGGCGTTATCCCCGAAGAATTTGGGGGTGAAGCGCCCTTTGTCGGTGTATCCGCACGCACGGGCATGGGCATTGATGAGTTGCTGGAACAAGTGTTGTTGCAAGCCGAAGTCTTGGAATTGAAAGCACCGGTTGATGCGATGGCAAAAGGTATCGTCATTGAAGCCCGTTTGGATAAAGGACGAGGTCCTGTTGCCACCGTCTTGGTGCAATCGGGTACGCTCAAAACTGGGGATGTGGTGTTGGCGGGTCAAACTTACGGTCGTGTCCGAGCGATGTTGGATGAAAATGCACGCAGCACCAAATCAGCAGGACCTTCGATTCCGGTCGAAATCCAAGGTTTGACCGAAGTACCGCAGGCGGGTGATGAATTTATCATTTTGGGTGACGAGCGCCGTGCCCGTGAAATCGCAACCTACCGCGCGGGTAAATTCCGCAACACCAAATTGGCGAAGCAGCAAGCCGCCAAATTGGAAAATATGTTTACCGACATCAATGCGGGCGAAGTCAAAACCGTTCCCATCATTGTTAAAGCCGATTTCCAAGGTTCACAAGAAGCGCTTAGTACATCCTTGCTCAAGCTCTCGAATGACGAAATCAAAGTACAAATGATCTACAGCGCCGTGGGTGCGATTAGCGAATCGGATGTGAATTTGGCGATTGCAGCCAAAGCCGTCATCATTGGTTTTAACACCCGTGCCGATGCGGGCGCACGCAAACTCGCTGAAAACAATGGCGTGGATATTCGCTACTACGACATTATTTACGATGCAGTGGATGAATTGAAACTGGCAATGTCCGGTATGCTGACACCCGACAAAAAAGAAGAAATCATTGGTACGGCGGAGATTCGCCAAGTGCTCAAGGTCAGCAAAATCGGCTCCATTGCGGGTTGTATGGTTACTTCGGGCTTGGTACGTCGTGCTGCCAAACTGCGTTTATTGCGCAACAATGTGGTGATTTACACAGGCGAATTGGATTCGCTCAAGCGTTTCAAAGACGATGTAAAAGAAGTCAAAGAAACCTACGAGTGCGGTTTGACCGTGAAAAATTACAACGAAATTGAAGAAGGCGATGTACTCGAATTCTTTGAAATCCGCGAAATAGCGCGTACTTTGTAATCGATTAGAAGTGCTTCTTTAATGAAAAAAAAGTCTTCTATGCCCAATCGGGGTTTTCGAGTTGCCGACCAAATCCAGCGGGATTTGTCGGAAATTATTGCGCGGGAGTTAAAAGACTACCGCGTTGGTATGGTGACTATTCAAGCGGTGGAGGTCACGCCCGACTATGCCCATGCCAAGGTATTTTTCAGCTTGCTACAAGGAGACCCGGTCAAAAGTTTGGAAGGGTTGAATCAGGCGGCTGGATTTTTACGTGCACAACTTTTCAAACGCCTGCATATCCACACCGTGCCCACGCTGCATTTTGTGTTTGATCGCACCTTGGAAAAAGCGGCAGATATGAATGCACTGATTGCCCAAGCGGTTGCATCGCAATCTAACCAACCCAGTCAACCCAATCAACCCAATCAACCCAAAGACGATTAAAACCGCATGGCTACGAAACGTCGCCCCGTCCACGGGGTTTTGTTGTTGGATAAGCCCTTGGGCTGGTCAAGCAATGACATTCTTCAAAAAGTGAAATGGCTGTTGCGGGCAGAAAAAGCGGGGCACACGGGAACACTAGACCCGTTGGCAAGCGGGGTGTTGCCGCTGTGTTTTGGTGCAGCCACCAAATTCAGCCAGTTGCAACTGGATGCCGATAAAACCTACGAAGCCACCGTTTTACTGGGAATTCAAACCAGCACGGGGGATGCCGAAGGAGCAATCATCGCCGAGCGTCCCGTCCATGTGACGGATGCCGATATTGCGCGGGTTGCCATGCAGTTCACTGGAGCGATTCAGCAAACTCCGCCCATGCACAGTGCGCTCAAAAAAGACGGCAAAGCGCTGTACGAATACGCACGCGCAGGCATTGAAGTGGCACGCGAAGCCCGTCCCGTGACGATTCATTCCTTGGCTATGGAATTAACACCCAATCCGGCTGTAACGCCCGTGGATACTGCACGACCAGCTATCAAAATGATAGTTCGATGCAGCAAAGGGACGTATATCCGCACCCTCGGCGAAGACCTTGGTGAAGCCTTGGGTTGCGGCGCACATTTGAGTCGCTTGCGTCGCATCGGTACGGGTGGATTTTCCATTGCCCAGTGCGTGACGTTGGAAACATTGGAAGCGATGTCGGAAGAAGAACGGGGGGCATATTTATTGCCAGTCGATTCTTTATTGGAACACCACACCACCGTCACATTGGATGCCGATAATGCCGCACGCTTTTTGAACGGTTTGGCGCGTCGCGGTGATTGGGCGGATGCGGCACAGGTTGCTGTCTATGCAGCGCAATCCGGTAGCTTGCTGGGAACGGCGCATATCCAACACCACGAATTGATTCCGAAGCGGCTTTTGAGTCCCCTCGAAATCGAACAAATTATGAAAAAATTATGAAAGAAAGAAACTTAGCACTATGAGTCATCAAATTCGCAATATCGCCATCATCGCCCACGTTGACCACGGCAAAACCACGATGGTGGATCAGTTGCTGCGCCAATCCGGTACGTTTGCCGAGCACGAAAAAGTGGTCGATACCGTGATGGATAACAACGCTATCGAAAAAGAACGTGGTATTACCATTTTGGCGAAAAACTGCGCAGTAACGTGGGAAGGTACGCACATCAACATCGTGGATACCCCCGGACACGCGGACTTTGGCGGTGAAGTGGAACGTGCTTTGTCGATGGTCGATGGCGTGGTGTTGCTGATTGATGCACAAGAAGGCCCTATGCCCCAAACCCGTTTTGTGACCAAAAAGGCGTTGGCACTCGGTTTGAAGCCGATTGTGGTCGTGAACAAAGTGGACAAACCCGGTTCAAATCCCGATAAAGTGGTCAATGCGGCTTTCGATTTGTTCGACAAATTGGGTGCTACCGATGAGCAGTTGGATTTCCCCGTGGTGTACGCTTCCGGCATCAACGGCTGGTCGTCTTTGGACGAAGGCGCGGCGGGTGAACAATGGGGGCCCGATATGTCCGCCCTCTTCAACACCATTTTGAAGCACGTTCCGGCACAACAAGGCGACCCTGAAGCACC
Source organism: Pseudomonadota bacterium (assembly GCA_039798085.1). Taxonomy (GTDB): domain Bacteria; phylum Pseudomonadota; class Gammaproteobacteria; order Burkholderiales; family Burkholderiaceae_C; genus Allorhodoferax. Next base: position 63,711 of record JBDKGR010000001.1, on the reverse strand, counting down.
GTTGCAGTTGCAAATTTCGGCGTTGGATTTCTCTTCCTTCGTCGGACGCATTGGCGTAGGACGCATCAGCCAAGGCACGATCAAACCCGGTATGGATGTGGTCGTGATGGAAGGTACGGATGGTTCCGTCGTGAAAGGTCGTATCAACCAAGTGCTGACTTTCCAAGGTTTGGAGCGCGTGCAAGCAACCGAAGCCGGCCCGGGTGAAATCGTGTTAATTAACGGTATTGCCGACATCGGTATCGGCGTTACGGTGACCGACCCCATCAATCCCGCTCCGCTGCCCATGCTGCAAGTGGATGAGCCTACGCTCACCATGAACTTCTGCGTGAACACCAGCCCGTTGGCAGGACGCGAAGGCAAGTTCGTTACCAGCCGCCAAATCTGGGATCGTTTGCAAAAAGAATTGCAACACAACGTGGCATTGCGCGTGATGGAAACCGACGAAGAAGGTATCTTCCAAGTCATGGGTCGCGGCGAGCTGCATTTGACGATTCTGTTGGAAAATATGCGCCGTGAAGGGTATGAATTGGCGGTTTCTAAACCCCGCGTCATGTTCCGCGACATCAACGGCGAACGCCATGAACCAATCGAATTGGTAACAGCGGACATCGAAGAAACCCACCAAGGCGGTGTGATGCAAGCATTGGGCGAGCGCAAAGGCGAATTGGTCAATATGGAACCCGATGGCCGTGGACGTGTCCGTTTGGAATACCGTATCCCCGCGCGGGGTTTGATTGGTTTTGCCAACGAATTCATGAATTTGACGCGCGGATCGGGTTTAATTGCCAATATCTTCGACAGCTATGAACCCCATAAAGGTGAAATCGGCGGTCGTAAAAACGGTGTGTTGATTTCGATGGACGATGGTGAAATTTTCACCTACGCGCTGGGCAAATTGGATGATCGCGGTCGGATGTTCGTGAAAGCGAATGATCCGGTTTATGAAGGCATGATTGTGGGTATCCACAACCGCGATAACGATTTGATCGTGAATGCGACCCGTACCAAGCAGCTCACCAATTTCCGTGTATCCGGTAAAGAAGATGCAATCAAAATCACCCCCCCAATCGACTGCACGCTGGAATACGGCGTAGAGTTTATTGAGGATGATGAGTTGGTTGAAATCACGCCCAAATCAATTCGCCTGCGCAAACGTTTCTTGAAAGAGCATGAGCGTAAACGCGCTAGCCGTGAATAAATACGAATACGAGGTTTTGTGACCCACCATCGAGCCGTTGCATGGATGGTGCTTGCCACCTTCCTGTGGGCAACCGCTGGCGTGGTAACGCGCCATTTGGACGCTGCCCGTAGCTTTGAAGTGACATTTTGGCGCTCTTGCTTCACGGCATTGGCGCTACTTTTCATTCTGCCCAGCTTGCGGGGATGGCGCGTGTTTGCCAATATGCGCCATGCCGGATGGAGTTTTTGGTTATCCGGTTTGTGTTGGGGAGTGATGTTCACCACCTTTATGTTGGCGATGACCTTAACCAGCGTTGCCAATGTGCTTATCACCCTTGCGTTGGGGCCGCTCTTTACAGCGTTAATTGCGCGAATTTTCATTGGGCATCGCATCGCTACCCGCACTTGGTTTGCCATTGCGGTGGCGGGTGCAGGGATTGTGTATATGTACGGTGCGCAACTGGGGGGCGGTCAGTGGTTGGGAAGCCTCATTGCCTTGTGCGTTCCCTTGGCAAGTGCCTGTAACTGGACGATTGTGCAAAATTCCCACACCCAAGGGCATGATGTGGATTTGGTTCCAGCGGTTTTAGTGGGTGCAACCATCAGCAGCTTGGCAACTTTGCCGTTGGCATTTCCGTTTCAAGCAACGGGGCATGATGTCGGATTATTGGCGTTTTTAGGGGTCTTCCAACTCGCTGTGCCGTGCGTGCTATCGGTGCTGTGCGCCCGCGTGTTGAAAGCGCCGGAATTGTCGCTTTTAGCGCTGCTGGAGGTGGTATTCGGTATCCTGTTGGCGTGGGCGGGCGCGGGCGAAGTTCCTGAATCTACTGTTTTAATCGGGGGGGCGGTGGTGATTGGGGCGTTGGTTTATACGGTTAAGAAAACAGACGTTTAGCCAATGGTGAACCCGCCGAAAGGTCGCGCTGGTCAAGGACTTCGTAGAGTCGGTACAAATCCATGCCGATTTGATCCATTGCTTGGTTGCTGAGTTCTTGGTTGTTGTCGTCGGTAATCACGCCTTCCATGATTTCTACTAAATGAGAACTCACCTGCCGCATCCGCTCAAACGGTTGTTCGTAGCGGTCAATATGCGTTACATCCAGTTGCAACGATATTTTATTTACAGCCACATTCTCGGGGTGGTCTGCCAATGCCGCTTGCTGATCGTAGTACAGCACCAACAAGGGAGTGGGGTTATCGCTGGCGTGGGGCAACACCATGCAGCCGGGTAATGTACCCATCACAAAACCCAGATTCACTGCCGTTTGCTGCACATAACCCAAACTCCATGCCACCCGCGTTGCGTGCAGACTGAGGTTTAAGACGGCATCATGGGCATTGGCGAATTGATCGAGATCGCGGGCGCGTGCCACTTCTTGCAACATATCGGTAAATTCCACATTCGCATCCAGCGCATCGGCAAAGGCTTGGGTTTTGGCAACGAATTCGGAATACTCGATTTCATTCAACGCCCCAGTCCGATTCGCCAGTTGCACTCCAGCCTGAAAGATGCGGTAACGATGCTCTGAAACCAGTGTTTCCCACTCGCGCGTAGCGAGGTTTAGACCTTCAATCGCAAACGGTTTGCTCCCTACTCGGCGGGTAGATGGCATGGCAGCAATCGCCGCATCGCCCGATACGCTTCTACCATCGGCTTTGAGGGTGACGGTAGCGATGGCATCAATCAAATAATCCAACCCCAAACTGCGCGGCAAAATGGAATTGGGTGGCGGCGGGGGAAGGGAATTCAATTCCTCTAATTGATTTTTTGCCGATGGGGATTCAGGGGTTGCCGCTGGTTGGCGGGGGGTATTTTTGCGTGTGATCCAAACACCATGCACAATCAGGGCGACTAGCACCACGCTGCCCACAATAACCAATCCAATTTGTAAGTTGCTCATAATAAGAATTTTTTGCTAATTTTTTACTAATTTTTTGCTAATTTTTTACCAACGAAATAGCCGCTTCCATATCCACAGTGACGATGCGCGAAACACCCTGTTCCTGCATCGTAACGCCTATCAGTTGCTCTGCCATTTCCATCGCAATTTTGTTGTGACTAATAAATAAAAACTGGGTTTCCGCGCTCATGCTGCGTACCAGTTTGGCGTAGCGCTCGGTGTTGGCATCGTCCAAAGGCGCATCCACCTCATCTAGCAAGCAAAACGGCGCGGGGTTGAGTTGAAAAATAGCAAACACCAGCGCAATAGCCGTCAATGCTTTTTCGCCGCCGGATAAAAGATGAATCGTTTGATTTTTCTTTCCCGGCGGCTGCGCAATCACTTGAATGCCCGAATGCAAAATCTCCTCCCCCACCATCATCAGCTTGGCATTGCCGCCGCCAAACAATTCGGGGAACATCCGCCCAAAGTGTTCATTCACTTGGTTGAACGTGCCCAGCAGCATATCGCGGGTTTCTGCGTCGATTTTACGGATAGCATCCTCTAAAGTTTGCATGGCTTGGGTTAAATCGGCGTTTTGCGCATCCAAAAAGTCTTTGCGTTCGCGGGCTACCGCCAATTCTTCCAACGCTGCCAAATTAACCGCGCCCAAACCGATAATCGCGCGCTGCAAACGGTCGATTTCCGCTTGAATTCCTTGCAAACGCACATCGCCTTCTTGAATCGACTGCTCGATGCGCGCCAAATCGGCTTTATCTTCGGTTAATTGCAATTCGTATTGTTCAAATCCCAGCCGCGCCGCTTGTTCCTTCAATTGGAAATCGGTGATGCGTTGGCGCAGAGGCTCTAATGCGCGTTCTAGCTCGGTGCGCTGCGCTTCGTACTGGCGTAACTGAGCACCCAAGGCTTCATGAGCATTGCGCTGATCGGCAAGGGCTTTTTCCCGCTCTAGTTGTTCTGTCAGCGCGTTTTGCAGCCCTGCTTGCGCGGCGGCATCGCTTAAACGGTGCAATTCGTCCTGCGCCCGCTGCATTTCGGCATGAACGGCCTGCGATTGTTGCGCCGCCGTATCCACCGTGCGCGCCAGCTCGGCGCTGCGTGCTTGCAAACTGCGCTGGGTGAAGGCGGCTTCTTGCGCTTGACGCTCTAGGCGACGTTGTTGATCGCGGCACTGGGTGAGCAGAGTTTGCGCCGTGATAACGCTATCTTCCAATTCGGCATGGCGCTGCTGGGCATCGGCTAGCTCCCTATCCAGCATTTCAAAACGCCCTTCGGCTTCGATGCGACGCTCTTGCAAATCGTCCAACTGGGTTTGGATTTCGTGCCAATCCGCTTCCATTTGGCTGCTGCGGTGCTGGGCTTGCTCAACCGCTTGGTGCAGGCGCATATATTCCACTTGCAGGCTGTGCGCGGCGCTTTGCGTTTGCGTGGCATCGCGGCGCGCGGCGACAACATCTTGCGCAACTTGGGCATACGCATTTTCTGTCCGCACCAAATCCGCCCGCGCTTGGTCGGTGAGCAGGATTTGGGCGCGCAATTCTTTGTCCAGATTGTCAATTTCCTGCGCCCGCGCCAGCAAACCGGATTGCTCCGAATCCTGCGCAAAAAATCCCACACTGTGCCGCGTGACGACGTGACCGGATGGCAAATAAATCGCTTGCCCTTCTTCCAACTGATCGCGGGCAGCAAGCGCATCTTCCAAACGCTTGGCGGTAAAACACCCGTGCAACCAATGCTGCAAAATCGCTTTTAAGCCATCATCGGGAATCTGCAAATACTGAAATAATGAAGGAAAATGGCTTGTAACGCCCGTAGATAATGCGGTAGCAGCTACGTTTTTAGGAGCATCGAAGAAAACCAACTTCCCCGGTGGCGGGTCGTTGGCAAAGGCGCGCAGCATCTCCAAACGCGATACTTCCAACGCGCCCAAGCGTTCCCGCAGCGCGGCTTCTAGCGCGGTTTCCCAACCCGCTTTGATGTGGATACGGCTCCACAACACGGCTAACGCATCCAAACCGTGTTTTTTCAGCCAAGGCTGCAATTTGCCGTTGGTTTTGACTTTTTCCTGCAAGGCTTTGAGCGCCGATAAGCGCGCCGCCCAATCCGCTTGCTGTGCCGATTCGTGATTCACCGCTTTTTGCTGCACGCGCCGCGCTTCGTCCCGCTGGGGCAAAAGTTCTTGCAGCTCTTGCAGGCGCGCATCGGCAATCACGGCGCTTTCTTGCGCTTCTTCGAGCTGGAATTCCAACTCCTCCAAACGCCCCGCATCCGGCATCACCAAGGCTTTGCGCTCGGTATTCAGGCGTTCGTGCCGCTGGTTGAGCTGGCGGATTTGCGTTTCCATCCCGCGCTGCTCGGCTCCCAGCACTTGAATTTGCTGCTGCACTTGCACAACGGCATTGCGCTGGGTGTTGGCGGCGGATTGCGCTTGATTCAGCACGTCTTCCAGCTCGGGCAGTTGCTCGGCTTGCTCCTCCACCTGCGCGGCAAGCAGTTCGGCTTGCTCATCCCCGACTACGGCAAGTTCGGCAAGGCGTTCCAATTCCAATTCCGCATCTTCTTTGCGCGTTGCCCATTGCTGAATTTGATCTTGCAGTGTCACCAGCCGCTGTTCGACCCGCTTCCGCCCTTCAACCACGTAGCGAATCTCGGCTTCCAAGCGCCCAATATCGGCGTTGGCTTCGTACAGCAGGCGCTGGGATTGGTTCAATTCATCGCCTGCCGTGTAATGCGCTTGGCGCACGGTTTCTAAATCGGCTTCGATGTGGCGCAGCTTGGCGGTTTGTTCTTCGAGCGCGTTGATGGCTGCTTCTGCATCGGCGCGGACTTTTGCTTGATCGGCTTGGGCTTCGGCGCGCTTCAAAAACCATTGTTGGTGCTGCTTGAGCGTGACTTCCGATTGCAATCCTTGGTAACGCTGGGCGATTTCGGCTTGCTTTTCCAGCTTTTCCAAGTTGGCGGTGAGTTCGCGCAAAATATCATCGACGCGAGTCAAATTTTCGCGCGTATCGGTGAGGCGGTTTTCGGTTTCGCGGCGGCGTTCTTTGTATTTGGACACGCCAGCGGCTTCCTCCAAAAACAGCCGCAATTCTTCGGGTTTCGATTCAATGATGCGGCTAATCGTTCCCTGCCCAATGATGGCGTAAGCGCGAGGGCCTAAACCCGTGCCGAGGAAAACGTCCTGCACATCGCGCCGCCGCACCACTTGGTTGTTGATGAGGTAACTGGAAGTGCCTCCCGCATGGGTGGAATGACCGCTGCGTGTCAATATCCGCTTCACGGCGATTTCTTCAAACGCATTCCATTGCCCGCCTGCGCGGTGATCGGCGTTATTGAAAATCAATTCGACGCTGGCGCGTCCGGCGGGTTTGCGGGTGGTGGAGCCGTTAAAAATAACGTCCTGCATGGATTCACCGCGCAATTCGCTTGCCCGACTTTCACCCAGCACCCAGCGCACCGCGTCCATGATGTTGGATTTGCCGCACCCATTCGGCCCGACTACGCCAACAAGTTGCCCGGGGAGTTGAAAATGGGTTGGGTCAGCAAAAGATTTGAACCCTGATAGTTTGATGGAATGAAGACGCACTGAAACTGAAATAAAACAAAGGCGGTAATGATACCCCGCCCATACATCGCTTGTATCAGCGATTACAGGGTTTGTACCCTCCCACAATCTGGTCTTTCAAGCCATGCAGCGAATTCATCGGCGAGTTGGGTGCTGGCACGGCAGGCGCTCTTCCACGCATGAATACGGCTGCGTCCATCTTTGCCATAGCGGGCAAAGTCGGTACGATCTGGGAGCTTGCCATTAGGCAATGTTTTGATCCATTCTGGATTCGGTGCAAGCAGCAGCACATGATCCAAGGCAGAAGTCGCGCGGTGTCGCCAAAGCAAATGCTTATCCAACCAACCCGGGATGACGGCTTTCTGAAAATGGGGATACAAAATAATGCCGTTTTTCTCGCTTCGATAATGAAGATGCAGATGGTAGTCGGTAATCCCCCCATCCCAATATGCACCGGCGGGGGCGTTGGGAATATCAGAAACCGCATCCAACACAAAAGGAATCGAGCAACTCGCCAACACCGCTGGAATTAAATTGTGGGCATTAAACGGAATTTGTTGCGTCGGAAAATCCCCCGTAGCAAATGGTAACGCCGCATGGGGATTAGAAAATACCACCCGCTCTAACCACCAGCCCAGCGCTTTGCGCCGTACCAAATTGCTGATGAAGGCTCCGGTGTAGCCCATCGGCGTGAGCCAAGGATGCTCGGTGCGCAATAAGTGCCGTCCTCTAGCCGTCATGATGTGCAGGCGATAACGGCGGTTATGGATCACCTCGTGTTCCCGACCTCGGTAAAAAGAATGCAAAATTTGCCCGAATTCTTTGCTGACACTAGCCGCATCAGCGTAATGCTGATGGATATAGTCGTACTCCAGTTGTGCCAAACCGACGCGCGGATTGTTGAAGCAGGCACTGCTCATGCGCCATGCACCGATGGATGCACCAACTAAATCAATCGGCTGCTGGGATTGGGGCAACCAATCACCAAAAATAAAACGATCCAACGCACCCAAAACCAAACCCTTGGGGCCTCCAGCGGCTGCGGGAATGGTGCAAATATCTCCCGCTTGCAATCCATTGCGGGCGATGGCAGCATAGGCAGAAGCGCCTGCATAAAGGTGAAGTGCGTGCATGATTTTTGTTATTTTTGAGTTCAGGTGGTAGGTTGTAGGTTTCAGGTTTTAGGTTTTAGGTGTACTGGGTATTTTTACCCCAATCGAAGGGGTCTTGCTGTAGCACAGAATCCATGTCCAAGTCTAAAGTAACACCCACTTCATCGGGAAACGTGGTTGCCATCGTGCGTTCATTGGCTTGGGATTCTTTAGCGCGTACACGCCAAGAAGCCAAATGAATGACACCAGCCAAAGGCTCATAAACACCATCCTGAAACGGAGCGTGTTGGTGTTCCAAAGCATCCACGATAGCGGGGGGGAAGTGCCATATCCGAGCGAGTCCAGCACTGACGTTGGCATAACAATAGCCCAATTCCTGTTGCTCTAATTTGGCACGCGACCAATTAAGGGGGGGGATTCTATCGTTCAGTTCTGCCATAGACTGAGGCATCATAAGGTGCATCGCCAGTTCACCAATGGCATGAATCAATCCGCAGGTAAAGGCGGTTTGTTGATTTTGATAGACCAAGCCCGCCAATGCGCGAGAAACTTTTGCCACATTGTGGCTGTAATTCCAAAACTGGGGTAAATGCAAACCGCGTATAGTTTGCATGGAGGTTTGGGTTTTGGACGATCCAATGCCGATCGCGGCTTGTGCGATTGTTTTCACATAGCGCAAATCCAATAATGCCAAGGCTTCGGGCACGCTGTGAATGCACGCGGTCATGTTGAAACAGGGGGTGTTGGCAAGGCGCAACAACCGTGCGGTAAGGGCGGGGTCGCTCTGAATCAATTCATTGACCTTGGACAAATCAACCTCTGCGTGATCCAACTCTACCAACAGCAATGCCACCACGCGGGGAATACTGGGTAAATCAAAGGGGTGGGCAAGAAGGGTTTCAAGAATCATGCGGAATTCTTCCACAAAAATCCCCGATAAAAAAGAGCCGCAGCTCCTTGTGGGAACTGCGGCTCTCGGCAGAGAAGAAAAAAGTGCTGCTGATTAGCGAAATTTCGCTAACTTCGCTAATTTCAGTGGAACTGTTCTTCTTCAGTCGAACCAGTCAACGCGGTTACGCTGGACTTGCCACCTTGAATCACGGTCGTTACTTCGTCGAAGTAGCCAGTGCCCACTTCTTGTTGATGCGACACGAAGGTGTAGCCACGCTCACGCGCTGCGAATTCGGGCTCTTGCACTTTTTCCACGTAAGCGGTCATACCGCGTGCAACGTAGTCTTGTGCCAAGTCGAACATATGGAACCACATATTGTGGATACCCGCCAAGGTGATGAATTGGTATTTGTAACCCATCGCGCCCAATTCTTTTTGGAACTTGGCGATGGTTGCATCATCCAAGTTTTTCTTCCAGTTGAAAGAAGGCGAGCAGTTGTAAGCCAACATTTTGCCGGGGTGTTTAGCGTGGACAGCTTCCGCGAATTTGCGTGCAAATTCGAGGTCTGGCGTACCGGTTTCGCACCATACCAAATCAGCGTACTCAGCGTAAGCCACTGCGCGGGAAATGGCTTGGTCGAGACCTTTTTTGGTTTTGTAGAAGCCTTCAGCAGTGCGTTCGCCAGTCAAGAAAGGCTTGTCGTTCGCATCGTAATCGCTGGTCAAGAGGTCAGCGGCTTCTGCATCGGTACGTGCAATCACCAAAGTAGGAACGCCATAAACGTCAGCAGCCATACGCGCTGCGATCAATTTTTGGCACGCTTCGGTGGTAGGAACCAACACTTTACCACCCATGTGACCGCATTTTTTCACCGAAGCCAATTGGTCTTCAAAGTGAACGCCAGCAGCACCCGCACGGATCATGGCTTTCATCAATTCGTAAGCGTTCAACACGCCACCAAAGCCAGCTTCCGCATCGGCAACGATAGGAGCGTGGTAATCGACATACCCTTTGTCACCAGCGCCAATGCCTTTAGACCATTGGATTTCATCGCCGCGTGTGAACGCATTGTTGATACGCTCAACAACCTTTGGCACCGAATCCACTGGGTACAAAGATTGGTCGGGGTACATGGCAGCGTATTCGTTGTTATCCGCAGCCACTTGCCAGCCGGACAAATAAATCGCTTTGATGCCAGCTTTCACTTGTTGCATCGCTTGACCACCGGTCAATGCGCCCAAGCAGTTGACGTAAGGCTCATTGTTGACCAAGTTCCACAGTTTCTCAGCACCACGACGAGCCAAAGTGTGCTCGACTTGGAAAGAGCCACGCAGACGCACCACATCCGCAGCGGTGTAGCCACGTTTGATGCCTTTCCAGCGGGGATTCGTTGCCCAATCATGCTCAAGGGCGGCGATTTGTTGTTCACGGGTTTGTTGTGTCATGTGGAGTCACTCCGTAGGTTAAAAAAATGGCAAAAATCTTAGTGATTGGATTGTAGTCTTATATAAGACTGATTGTGTATCTTATGTCTTATATAAGACATAAAATTTTATGAACGAGTCATAAAATTTTGACTCAATTCACATTATGAAAGGAGGTGCGGCATGGTGAAAAATATCGCGCTATCGTACTTTTTTTTAGCGCTCAGTATGGCTTTGGTGGGGAGTTATGTCGCGCTCTCAAAGACTCTGGTCATGGTTTTTGGCGTGTTTTTGCTGGCGTGGCTGCGCTTTGGCATTGGCGGATTAGCGATGCTGCATTGGTTGCCGCGCCAACCGCACGAACCGCCCTTGGATGCACCAACCAAGCGTTTGTTATTTTTAGAGGCGTTTTTAGGCAATTTTCTTTTTTCCATCACGATGCTATTTGGCGTGAGCATGACCAGTGCCGTATCCGCCGGAGTCATTATGGCGACCATTCCGGCGGTAGTCGCATTGTTGAGTTGGCGCTTTTTGAAAGAGAAAATCACCCTACGTGTAGGCTTTTCGGTGGCGTTGGGTGCGCTGGGGATTATGCTATCGGCGCTATCGGTGCTATCAAATTCGCAGCATACTACGCACAGCCCTAGTGCTATAGCGGGCAATTTCTTGGTATTTTTGGCAGTGGTGTGCGAGGCATCGTATGCCGTAATTGGCAAAAAACTCACGGGAACGGTGTCGCCGAAACGGATTACGGCGCTTATCAATTTATGGGGATTTTTGCTGATGACTCCGCTAGGGCTTTATGCGGCGTGGCAATTTGATTTTTTCGCCCTTACGACCTCCACGGTGGGGCTGCTGCTGTTTTATGCGATGGCGGCCAGCGTGTGGAGCGTGTGGCTATGGATGACGGGTTTACAAGGCGTTCCCGCCTCCCGCGCGGGGGTTTTTACGGTGATGCTTCCCATTTCTGCTGCCGCTGTGGGCGTGCTGGTCTTGGGGGAGTCTTTCAACGCCCTGCAAGCGATCGCATTTGCGATGGCGCTCGCGGGCGTGGTGTTGGCGACTACTTCGCCATAATGACGATACCGTCTTCATCGGCATAGAGCCAATCCCCCGGACGCACCCATACGCCTTGAATTTGCACCGCGACATTCGATTGCCCTTCTTTGCGCTTTTCCGTAGGCAAAGGCATGGCAGCAAGGGCGCGGATGCCGACGGCATGACCTGCTAATTCAGCGGTATCGCGCACGCAGCCATCAATCACCACGCCCGCCCAGCCGTTTTTGGCAGCCGCCGCGCCCAAATTGCCGCCCAACAAGGCACGACGCAGCGATCCACCACCATCCACCACCAGCACTTTGCCATGTCCGGCAGAATCCACAGCGGCTTTGACGAGGGTGTTATCTTCAAAACATTTCACGGTTTCGACTGCGCCGGAGAATTTTTTGACTGCACCAAAATCCTTAAAAACGGGGGGAAGAACGCGGAATTCGCCAGTGGAATCGTTCTTATATTCGTCGCAAAAATCGCAGGTAGCAAAGCTTTGGGTCATGGATACACACTCCTTTTAGTTGATTCACGTCATTTTCCCGCAGAAAAAAGGGAATTCTGAGCGAAAAAATCTATCTTCTGCTTTACAGGTGAGTTTTCTCCATTAGCATAAGGTCTGCCTGTGAATTGTTTCTCGTTCATAGGAGATTTACAAGGAAAATACTCATCATGGCAACAACCAAAAAAGCGCCTGCACCGAAAGCGGAACCCATCGTAGCAGCTCCTGCACCCGAACCTACTCCAGCGCCCTCTGGATTCATGAAGCCTTTGACTCCTAGCAAGGAATTGGCGGTCATTGTGGGTAAAGACCCCCTTCCACGGACAGAAGTCGTGAAACAAATGTGGGTGTATATCAAGGCTCACAATCTACAAGATGCAACCAACAAACGCATGATTAACCCCGATGCCAAACTCAAAAAAGTATTCGGTAAAGATGAAGCGGGTAAAGTTTATAAGCAAGTAGATATGTTCTCGATGCAAAAACTTATCAGCAAGCATTTGACCAAATAAGTAAAGAAGCAAAGAAGCAAAGAAGCCGGAATCATCCGGCTTTTTTTATGCGATGCGCGTAATGCGATTCGGCTTAAAGGTAAAACTTGCTTCCTTGCCCTTGCGCCCCCGAATACCTTGGGCATTATTCAAGCTACGGATTTCTAAAATATCTTCCCGTTCCTTACCGCCACGCCCCACGCCCGTAATTTTCACGCTGCGCATATAAGCCACTGCGCCTATCAGCGTATCTTTTTCTTCCAAGGACATCAGCATCAAACCGCGTCCGCCATTGGGCATGGATTTCAAATCAGCCAATTCAAACGTCAAAATTCGCCCTGAAGCCGCTACGCACGCCACATGGGTTTCTTGATCGAAGCGCGAAGGTGGGCAAATGGTTTCGCCCGCATTGCAAGTGATAAAGGCTTTTCCCGCTTTTTGGCGCGACATCATGTTCTCCACACTTGCCAAAAATCCGTAACCCGCGCTGCTGCTTAACAGAAACGTGGTACTTGCAGAACCCGCAAAATAAAACGGAATGTGCGTTCCGGCTTCCAGTTCGATAAGCGATGTAATCGGCACACCATCACCCCGCCCGCCCGGGAGCAGCGACACGACTACAGAATACACCCTTCCGTTCAAACCAAAGCCCAGCAAGCAATCGACGCTACGACATTCATAGCAACTGTGCAACGAATCGCCGGCTTTGAACGTCCAAGTGCTGGAATCCAAACCATGTCCGCCACGGGTACGCACCCATCCTTTTTGGCTGATGATGACGGTAACCGGTTCATCCACCACCTTGATTTCTTGCACGGCGCGTTTTTCTTCTTGAATCAGTGTGCGGCGCGGGTCGGCAAAGGTTTTGGCATCGGATTCGATTTCCCGAATCATCAATTTTTGCAGGACGGCGGGGTTATCCAAAATAGCCTGTAGCGTGCTTTGTTCACCGCGCAAATCGGACAATTCTTGCGCAATTTTGAGCGCCTCCAGCCGCGCCAACTGCCGCAGGCGGATGTCCAAAATATCCTCGGCTTGCACGGTGCTGAGGTGAAAACGCGCCATTAAATCCGCTTGGGGCTCGTCCGATTCGCGGATGATGGCAATCACCTCATCCAAATTCAACAAAACCGTTTGCCGCCCTTCCAAAATATGGATGCGATCTTGGACTTTGCCCAAGCGGTGGCGCGTACGTTTTTCGATGGTGGCACGGCGAAACGCAATCCATTCCTGCAAAATTTGGTGCAGCGATTTCAAGGTGGGTCTGCCATCCAAGCCAATCATGGTGAGATTGATGGAACTGGAGCTTTCCAAACTCGTATGCGCCAGCAACGCGGTAATCAGCTCTTGCGGATCAACGCGGCTGCTTTTGGGTTCAAATACCAAGCGCACGGGCGCATCTTTATTCGATTCATCGCGCACCGCATCCAACACCGCCAAAATGCTGGCTTTGAGTTGGGCTTGGTCTTGCGAAACGACCTTTTTTCCCGCTTTGATTTTGGGGTTGGTGAGTTCTTCAATCTCTTCCAAAACGCGCTGGTTGCTGGTTCCGGGCGGCAGTTCGGTGACCACCATTTGCCATTGCCCACGCGCCAGTTCTTCGATTTTCCAACGCGCCCGCACTTTCAGCGACCCGCGTCCCGTGCGATACGCTTGGGCAATATCGGCGGCGCTGCTGATAATTTGCCCACCCCCCGGATAATCCGGCGCGGGAAGAATGGGCAACAATTCCTCAATTCCCAACTCGGGGTTTTTGATGAGTGCCACGCACGCATTGGCTACTTCGCGCAGATTGTGGCTCGGAATCTCGGTTGCCAAACCCACCGCAATCCCGCTTGCGCCATTGAGCAGCGTAAACGGCAAACGCGCGGGAAGCTGGTGCGGTTCTTGGGTCGAACCATCGTAATTTGGCTGAAACGCCACCGTCCCCATGTCGATTTCATCCAGCAAAAGCGAGGTAATTTTTGCCAAACGCGCCTCGGTATACCGCATCGCCGCTGCACCATCCCCATCGCGCGAGCCAAAATTTCCCTGCCCGTCGATTAAGGGGTAGCGCTGAGAAAAATCCTGCGCCATACGCACCAACGCATCGTAGGCGGCTTGATCGCCATGCGGATGAAAGCGTCCCAACACATCACCCACCACGCGGGCGCACTTTACTGGACGCGCATTCCCTCCCAAACCCATGCGCGACATGGCGTACAAAATCCGCCGCTGAACAGGTTTTTGCCCATCGCACACATCCGGCAACGCCCGCCCTTTCACGACCGAGAGCGCGTATTCCAAATAAGCACGCTGGGCGTAAGTGGCAAGGGCTAGATTATCGGGATCGGGATTGGGATTGGGATTGGGATTGGGATTGGGATTGGGATTAGTCTCAATTTCATTCAACATATTTTTGTATATTTTTAAATATTTATTATTTTACGATTTTCCATTCACACTAAACTGCTGGTACAACTGCATCACGCTGCGAACGTAATTTTGCGTTTCAGGATAATCGGGGATACGGTTGCCATAGCGCTTAACCGCTCCTTCTCCCGCGTTATAGGATGCAATAACAAGCTCTAAATCGTTGGGAAATAAATTAAATAAATACCGCAAATAACGTGTCCCCGCAGCGATATTGGTTTGAGGATCGGCTAGTTTACTAGCAATACTCCCTGAATGGTCATCAGAAACCCCAAAACGTTGGGCAGTAGCGGGCATTACCTGCATAAGCCCTCTTGCACCTTTGGGTGATACGGCATTGGTATTAAATGCCGATTCGGTCGCAATAATAGCTTTTAATAAAGCAAGGTCAATTTGATTTTCTTGGGCAGCCGTTTGCATATAGTATTTAACCGCCAAATACGATGGATTGGTTTCTAATGTCGCTGCATTTTTGAATGTCGAACTGCTGCGCCCCATTGCGCCCCATGTAGCATTGGGTGAACCTGATTTGTATTTTCCTGCATTGGGTAATTTGGTTTCGCCGGTTTTAGGATTGGTTAAATTCACAAACCGAGGATCATTCGGGATATTAGAATAATGCCGAACCCCTTTTGCATCGACAAAGCTATAAATATCGGCATACGCAGCATGAGAACTGAAGATTGTCCATAATAAGACAATCCACACCGTTTTCATACATCCACCTCCACAGAATCGCCGTGCAGCTCCATTAACTCGCGGCGGGCTGCCGCTTCGCCCTTGCCCATCAACTGGGCGATTAAGGCTTCCGTTTCCTGAAAATTGATATTCCCCAACTGGATGGGTAATAAGCGCCGCGTATCGGGATTTAAGGTGGTATCCCATAATTGATTGGCATTCATTTCACCCAAACCTTTGAAGCGGCTGATATTCCAATGGGTTTCTTTTACGCCTTCTTTTTTCAGTTTATCCAAAATGGTATGCAATTCGGCTTCATCCAAGGCATAGGCTTTCGATGCGGGTTTTTTACCGCGTGCAGGCGCATCCACCCGAAACAAAGGCGGACGTGCCACATAAATATGCCCCGTTTCAATCAATTTAGGAAAATGGCGAAAAAATAAACTCAATAATAAAACTTGAATATGCGATCCATCCACATCCGCATCCGACAAGATACATACTTTGCCATAACGTAAGCCCGATAAATCAGGCGTATCATTACTGCCATGTGGATCAACGCCAATGGCTACCGAAATATCATGAATTTCTTTATTAGCAAATAATTGATCGGGGTTTACTTCCCACGTATTTAATACTTTACCACGCAAAGGTAAAATTGCTTGGAGTTCTTTATCGCGTCCCATTTTGGCGCTACCACCGGCGGAATCGCCCTCGACTAAAAAGACTTCGTTATAGGCAATATCACGGCTCTCGCAATCGGTTAATTTCCCGGGTAATACCGCCACGCCCGAACTTTTGCGCTTTTCCACTTTTTGTCCCGCCCGTTGGCGGTGTTGCGCAGTTTTAATGGCAAGTTCTGCCAATTTTTTTCCAAACTCAACGTGCTGATTCAGCCACAATTCCAGCGACGGGCGTACAAAACTCGCCACCAAACGCACCGCATCGCGCGAATTCAAACGCTCTTTGATTTGCCCTTGAAATTGCGGATCAAGCACTTTGGTGGAAAGCACATAACTTGCACGAGAAAATACATCCTCCGGCATTAACTTCACGCCTTTGGGTAATAAAGAATGTAATTCGATAAACCCTTTTACTGCCTGAAATAATCCTTCACGCAATCCACTTTCGTGCGTACCGCCCGCGCTGGTGGGAATCAAATTCACATAACTTTCCCGCACCGTTGCGCCTTCTGGCGTGAAGGCAACGCACCACGCGGCTCCCTCCCCTTCAGCAAACTGTTCGTGCTGAGAATCGGCAAATCCTTCCCCTTCCAACAAAGGGATGATCGGCTCATCCGATAAGGTTTGCGCCAAATAATCACGCAGCCCGCCTTTGTAGAGCCACACTTGCGATTCTTTGGTGGATTCTTTCGTTTTTTCAATCAACAACGAAACCCGCACCCCGGGCATGAGAACCGCTTTACTGCGTAGCAAATGCACGAGTTCCGGCATGGGCAGGGTGGCGGATTCAAAGTATTGGGGGTCTGCCCACACCCGCACCGATGTGCCGGATTTGATGGGTGATTCGGCTTTGTGGATGGTCAAGGCTTCGCTCACGCCGCCATTTTCAAAGGCGATTTTTGCCACTTTGCCTTCGCGGTACGATTGCACTTCCAGCCGCAATGCCAGCGCATTGGTCACGCTCACGCCCACGCCGTGCAAACCGCCTGAAAAACTGTATGCGCCGCCCTTGCCCTTATCAAACTTACCGCCCGCGTGCAGACGGGTAAATACCAGTTCGATCACGGGGGCATTTTCTTCGGGGTGCATTCCAAACGGAATGCCACGCCCATCGTCTTCTACCGTGACCGAACCATCGGTATGCAGAATTACGTTAATCTTCCGTCCAAAGCCGCCCAGCGCTTCATCGGCGGCATTATCCAACACCTCTTGAATAATATGCAGCGGATTATCCGTGCGGGTGTACATACCCGGACGTTGTTGGACGGGTTCTAATCCTTTGAGGACACGAATCGAAGATTCCGAATAATTCATATTGAAAGCAAAATTAAACCAATGCACCTAATAAAGTTAAAACCACACTCGCATATTGGTCAGAACCCGCAACGAATTTATTAATTTTTTCGTTTTTCTCTCCCGCACCTTTTACAATTTCCATCAGTTGTGCTAATTTTTGCACATCGGCAGGCTCGGGAAATAATTTTTGCACATCTTCATCCGTCAAGCGTGTCAAAGAAGATATTTGACTTGCCAATGCCGCATCGGTCTTGTGACCCGCGCTCACTACCAAGGTATCAATATCTTCTTGAAATTTATCCCAATCAACTCCCATGATTTTCTCCTTTGATTTAAATTATTTAACCGTTCACCCAATTTATTTACAAATTTATTTACAAATTTATTTATTAATTTTATTTATTAAATTATTGATTTTCAGAATGTATTTATCGGTATCATTTTTGGTGCTTATTAAATCAATGATAGCCGATTCGGTTTCACCAATCATGCTATCCAAGCCTTTATCGGGTACGCCGACCATATCCATATAGCGTTTGCGATTTTCTTCGACTTTGGATGTGGATTGTAAAAAAGAAGTTAATGTATTATTGATAGCACGGGTTTGATTGTATTCTGCTTGCAATTTTCGCAGCATTGAGGCTTCGAGTGCATCCAAGGGTTGCAATAATTCGGTGCGTTTTTTATTGATGCGTTCTTGCAGTTTACTCCCAGCAATACCGATAAACTTTCTCCGGTCTTTGGGGTCTTGTGATTGGATTACTTGCTTCCATACGCCATCAATTTTGGGGTCGTTAAAAAACTCTTGAGAAAAAGTGGGAACCCAAACATCTTGTAAAAATTCGTCAATCCGTTTCCTTTTGGCGACGAAAAACTCCTGCACCAAGCGGGTATGGGCGGCTTCTAAAGCCGAAATGCGCATTCCCAGTTGAGCCGAAAGTTCTGGCGCTTCGGGGGGGATATTGGCACACCCTCCCAAGCCCCCGCCTAATAAACCCGCCAAACTAGCCGCTAAAAAAAGAGAAACCCCTTGACGTTGCATTTTTAACCCTTTCCGGTAGAACCGTAACCACCTTCTCCACGCTGGCTGGTGGCATCAAACGCATTCACAATATGGAATTGTGCCTGCACTACGGGCACGATGATAAGCTGGGCGATACGCTCCATAGGTTCAATGGTAAACGCCACCTCACTGCGATTCCAAACGCTCGCCATGAGTTGTCCTTGGTAATCGCTATCAATCAAGCCTACCAAATTTCCCAACACAATGCCATGCTTATGCCCCAAACCTGAGCGCGGCAAAATCAGCGCCGCATAACCTGCATCTGCCAAATGAATTGCCATTCCCAATGGCACAAGCTCCCACGCATGAGGCGCAAGGGTTATTGCCTCGGCGATACAAGCCCGTAAATCCAAACCCGCACTACCGGGTGTGGCGTAATGGGGCATTTGGGTGTGCAGGCGCTCGTCAAGAATTTTGACATCAACTTTCATGATTTTTGTGGCTTTCGTATTCAAAGCGTTGATTCCGGTAATACCAGCGCAGCGGACCCGGTTGGGCACGTTGGCGGATGGGGTGTAGCGGGTCACCCGGGTAACAGATGATGCGCTCTCCATTTTCCTCTAACACTTCAGGTTGTATTAAAGGTGGATCGCTGGGCGCAGCGGCGATTGCGCTTGCGGTATCGGGGTAGTGTGATAAGTGCAACAAGCTCATGATTTGGGGCGGAGCAAGTGGCAAATCTCCGTTCCAATAACGCTCTAACGCCTTGGCGGGACGAATCCACAAAGTTTCAGTGGCTTCATAGTCATCGTGTTTCGCTTTTTGGTTGGCGGGCATGGCGGCGACAAAAAAACGGGCATCAAAACGCTTGCTGCTTAACGTGGGCTGGCGGGGCGTAATCCAACGGCTCCAAGGGATAAGGTGATCAATTTCCAACTGTACGCCCACTTCTTCCCACGTTTCGCGCTGGGCGGTGTGGTGAAAACTGGCATCGCTCGAATCGTGCTTCCCCCCCGGGAAAACGTACACACCACCCAGTACATTGGATTGGATGTGGCGGCAAATCAATAAAACTTCCAACCCTTCCGTACCATCTTGTAGAAGAAGAACGGTTGCTGCATCGGTCGGATGGTTCGTTGAAATTTTGGTTTTTTGTTTCATGTAATGAAAGTGTAAAGAATGGTAAAGAACTGTAAAGAATTTGAATTACATTTTCTGCTTTTCATGGAGACAAAAACTATGCGTGCTGATTGGAAAAAAATGCTGCGGGGAGTAGAGAAGGAAAGCCTACGCACCGATATGTCAGGGATTCTGGCACGGACACCGCATCCAAAAGCCCTTGGCTCTGCATTAACGCACCCCTATATCACGACCGATTTCAGTGAATCGCAGATGGAACTCATTACGGGCGTTCACCCCGATGCCGAGACTTGCTACAACGAATTGTTCAACATTCAATGCTTTACCCAACGGGCTTTATCGGAAAAACCGCGCAATGAAATGCTGTGGGTTTCGAGTATGCCTTGCCAATTACCGGAAGACGATGATGATATTCCCCTAGGGCAATATGGTACATCGCATATCGGACAGGCGAAAACGGTGTATCGGCGCGGATTGGGCTTTCGCTACGGGCGGCGAATGCAAACGATTTCGGGGATTCATTACAACTGGTCGTTACCCGATGTATCCAGCGAGCAATACTTTGGGCTGATTCGCAATTTTCGTCGCCATGCTTTTTTGTTGCTGTATTTATTTGGCGCGAGTCCCGCCGTGGCATCGTCCTTTGTGCAGGGGCGGGAACATCGTTTGCAAGCACTGACCAATGAAACGCTGTATTTGCCCCACGCTACCTCGCTGCGCATGGGGCGGCTGGGTTACCAAAGCGATGCGCAATCGGCATTGGCAGTAAGCTACAACGGTTTAGAGGGGTACACCCAATCCCTGCAATCGGCATTGACGACACCGTATCCCGCTTACGAGGCGATGGGTTTGTGCGATGCGGATGGTATTCACTATCGCCAGCTATCGACGACGCTCTTGCAAATCGAAAACGAGTTTTACGGCACGATTCGCCCCAAACGCACCATCCGCAGCGGAGAACGTCCCCTGCACGCGCTGCGAGAACGGGGCGTGGAATATGTCGAAGTTCGCTTAATGGATTTAGACCCGTTTGAACCCGTAGGCATCACCCCCCAAACCATGCGATTCTTGGATGTGTTTTTGCTGCACTGCTTGCAAACCGCGAGTCCACCCGATACGCCGGAGGAAATCGCCACCCTCTCACACAATCAACACCGCGTGGCAGAACATGGACGTGAACCCCATTTGATGCTGGAACGGGGTGATAAAGAAATCGCTTTGCGTGAGTGGGGCTTGGAAATTATGCAAGAACTGCATCCCATCGCCGCCCAACTGGGAGAATCGTATGCAGATGCGGTAAACGCCGCGCAGCACCACTTGCATCACCCCGATACGCTACCTTCGGCACGGGTATTGCGGGCGATACAGGATGATTTTGGCGGCTCTTTTACCGCATTCACCCAAGCGCAATCGGAAATCACCCGCGATGCCATGCTGAAAACGAATACAGCACTGGCGCAACAGCAGCAGGCTACATTAGCGACAATGGCAACCCAATCTCTGTACGAACAAGCACAAAAAGAAAAAATGGATAGGGATAATGCGGTTTCTTTTTCTTCGTATTTAACGAAATATCTTTCTTTTCCGTGATAAATCCATGACACACGCCACCCCCTACGGTACATTACCCCCCGCATCACCCATGCCCAGCCGCAAGCCCATGAGCTTGCCGCGTTTGTTGGATATGCGGACACGCGGTGAAAAAATCACCATGCTGACCGCCTACGATGCCACCTTTGCCGCCGTTGCCGATGCTGCGGGCGTGGAGTGTATTTTGGTCGGCGATTCGCTGGGTATGGTGTGCCAAGGTTTGCTCACTACGGTCGGTGTATCGCTTGAAAATATGCGCTATCACACCGAAATGGTGGCACGCGGTATTCGCCGTGCGCAGGGTACGGCATGGATTGTGGGCGATTTGCCGTTTGGCTCGTACCAAGAATCACGCGAACAAGCCATTCGCAGCGCCTCGGTGCTGATGCAAGCAGGAGCGCACATGGTCAAGCTGGAAGGTGGTGGCTGGACGACAGAAACCGTGCGCTTTTTGGTAGAACGCGGTATTCCCGTATGCGCCCATTTAGGGCTGACTCCGCAAACCGTCCATTCCCTTGGCGGCTACCGTGTGCAAGGTAAATCGCAAGCCAGCGCCGATACGCTCAAACGCCAAGCGCACGAATTGCAAGACGCGGGCGCATCCATGCTGGTGTTGGAGATGGTTCCAGCCCCACTATCCACCGAATTAACCACCGAATTGCAACATTGCGCCACCATTGGTATTGGTGCGGGCAACGGTACGGCGGGACAAGTTTTGGTGATGCACGATATGTTGGGGCTGAATCTGGGTAAAAATCCGAAGTTCGTCCGCAACTTTATGGAATCACAACAAGGCGCAGCACCCAGCATCCGTGCCGCCTTTGAAGCCTACGTTGCGGCGGTTAAAAATGGCAGTTTTCCTGATAACACCTTGCACGCTTGGTAAAAAAACGTACTCAATGTATTTGATTTCATGCACCTGATTCATACCATCGCGGAACTCCGCGAACACCTTACCCGCTACCGTCACCCCGCCGTCGTTCCCACTATGGGCAATTTGCACGCCGGACATCTGGCTTTGGTACGCCAAGCCAAACCGCTGGGCGATGTCACCGTATCGACCATCTTTGTGAACCGTCTGCAATTCGCTCCGCACGAAGATTTTGATACCTATCCCCGCACCTTGGATGCCGATTGTGAGCAACTCGAAGCCGCTGGTTGTGATGTGGTCTTCGCGCCCAAAGAAACGGAAATGTATCCGCAGCCGCAAACCTTCAAAGTCCATCCGCCGACCGAATTAGCGGATATTTTGGAAGGGCATTTCCGCCCCGGATTCTTTATTGGTGTGTGTACGGTGGTGCTGAAATTGTTGTCACTCACACAAGCGCGTACTGCATTGTTCGGTAAAAAAGATTACCAGCAATTGATGGTGATTCGCAATATGGTGAAGCAATTTGCCATGCCAATCAGCATTGTGGGCGGCGAAACCCAGCGCAGTGACGATGGTTTGGCGCTTTCCTCTCGCAACGGCTATTTGAGCGCGGCGGAACGGGCGCAAGCGGTGGAACTATCCCAAACCTTGAAAAAAATCGTACAAACCTTGCGCGATAACCCCGAGTTGCGTGCGGATGCTACCGAAATTCACCGTTTGGAAGCGCAAGCGCTGCAATCTCTGAGCCATAGCGGATGGCGACCTGATTACGTTGCCGTGCGTCGCCAAGCCGATTTGCAAGCACCCCGCGCGGGTGATGCGCTGGTGGTGCTAGCCGCCGCCCGTTTAGGGGCTACGCGGCTGATTGATAACTTAGAAGTTTAATCAAACGATGGTACTTGTGGTTGGACGACGGGCTTGCCAGCTGCAATCCAGCCATCAAAGCCGCCTGCAATCGACAGCACGTTGAGATAACCCATCTCCTGCAACGCCACCGCCGCCAGTGCAGCGCGTCCACTGGTTTTGCAATACAGCACGATGTGCAAATCGCGGGCTTGCAGGGCGGGGTTGGCGGTGAATTTAAATTCCAACATTCCGCGTGAAATATGAACCGCACCCGCTAAATGTCCGGCGGCGAATTCATCGGCTTCGCGCACATCTAGCAGTACATCGGCGGCACGAATCGCCGATTCGGCATCTACCAAAGTAACTTCTTTGATACGCGATTTGGCAGTCATTACAAGGTCGTGGGCAGTTTTCATCAAATATCCTCTGTAAGTTAGGTGTATATTGTGTACTGAATTCAGATTTTGCTACCCGAAAGGCACTGTTTATGTTTCAATCCACGCCCCTCAACTTGATGAAAGTGAGCTTGATTTTATTGGTTGGTGTACTGGCATCGTTCTCTGCACAAGCAAAGTGCGATGGTGCGGAAAAAACGGTTTTTTCCTGTCTCACTGGTAAGGCAAAGCAAATCGAAGTGTGCGATGCCGGGAAAACCATCAGTTATTCGTTTGGCTACCCCAATGCAAAACCGGAAATTGTTGTCACCGTTCCGCGTGAGCGTGCGAAAAAAGAATATATCGTAGGGGTTGGCTGTATCCGAAGCTCGGTCACCATTCCGAATGGCGACACAGTTTACCGGGTATATGCGATGGAGACCCTACGCGATTTATCCTGCCCCGATGCAGGCGTGGAAGTTTATATTAAAAGAAGATACACCACCGCCGTCAAGTGCAAGGGTAGCTATACTAATAACATCGCTGAAACCCAGTTATTAGAACAAGAGTAACTCGCGCATTCCCCCTACCCAAAGGACTCCATTCATGCAATTAACAGAACACTTTACCTTAGAAGAATTTGTGTCTTCGGATACCGCTATTCGCTGTGGTATTGATAATACCGCCAATGATGAAATCACCATCAACCTGATTGTGGTGGCTAACGAAATGGAAAAGATTCGCACCTTTTTGGGCGGTAACTCCATTCGCATCAATTCCGGCTTTCGTTGCGAAGAGTTGGAGAAAGTGTTGTGTGCCAAAGATTTTGGCGGGTGGTGCAATCGACATGGCAAAGATGCCTCCACCGCGTGGCCTGAATACTTTGCCAATAAAGGACATCCAAAAGGATTTTGTGCCGATTTTGTTTGCCCCAACTTTGGTACACCAACCGACATTGTTGCAGCGCTGCGCAAAACCGATTTGGTTTATGACCAGTTGATTTTGGAAGGCACTTGGGTACACGTATCGTTCGCACCCGCCGCACGCATGATGGCCATGTCCGCCACGTTTGACAATGGCGTTCCCAGTTACCAAGTTCTCTCTGTCTGATAAATGCCACATTGATTTGATGAAGTTGTCATACCTTTAGATGATATACCGCAAAAATAAAGGTTAGTTAGATAAAATAAGCAGGCACAAAATCGCTTGTGCCTGCTTATTTTCTTTCCTCCACTCTGAAGAATGGGTATTTCAATGACGACCAGCATCCAAACGGTATTACAAAAAATTGCCATCCTTATCACAGGTCATGGCGCAAATGCAGCCCAATTACAGGAACTAGAGGGTTTAGCAGGGTCTGATGGAAAGTACTTCCCGCTCATTGAAGGTATTAACGATTTTCTGGGTAAACAGGCCCAAGCATCCAGTCCAGCGACCCTTGTCGGTCAACTCGCCCAAAATGGTCTGGGCATTTCTCTCAGTACAACAGACTCCACTGAAATCGCTAACTACATTGGTGGTAGTAAAATTTCTTGGGCTGAAGTCGTTGTTACGTGCCTGCAAATAGGGGGCAGTGCGGGGGTAACGTTGGACAACCGCACCACTGCCCTTAATTCGTTTTTAGACCAGCTTACGACCACTGGAAAAACCGATTTATTTATGGGTGCATCGGTATTACAAACCGTTAAAAATCTGGTTCAAAATGTTGATGCAAGCACAAGTAGTTTGAGCAATGGTCAAGCTGGTTTTTCGACATTGAGTACGATCTTATCTAGCAATGGCATCCGTGGTAGCGTAGTTGACGGCTATGTCAAAGATGCCACCATTTTTGTTGATGCCAATGGAGATGGCAAACTTAATGACGGAGAATTTTCTGCTACCACTGACGCTTCAGGACATTACAACTTGCCACTGAATGCAGGTATTGGAAAACTGATTGCATCCGGTGGTACGGATATTTTGACTGGAAAGCCCTTCAAAGGGGTCATGACTGCATTACCTGGCTCTACAACCATCAATCCAATCACCACCTTAATTGAAGCCGTTGGAAGCAAGGCGCAATCTCTGGCTGAATTGGCGAACACTACATCCATCGTGCAAAAAGCCTTGGGGTTGCCTAGCAACATCAACCTGTTAACCTACGATCCGTTAGCAGTTTTAGCCGATTCCAGTGCCAGTACAGCAGATAAAGCCACTGCATTGGCAGTACAAAAAACGGCTCTGCAAATCCAAAACATCATTACCCAAATCGGCAACACGCTTGATGCCAGCAGTTCCAACGTCAACGCCGTTCATGCGGCAGAGGCAACAACCGATACACTGGCAAGTTTGATTAGCCATTCATCAACGGTGATAGACCTTACGGATACGACATTGCTGACAGGCGTAGTGCAATCATCTGCTACGCAATTGGGACTTCCGACTACGGCTACACAAGCTGGTCAAATTGCGGCTGTCACATCAGCGAGTAATGTAGCTACACAAGCTGCACAGGACATCACCAAACTGGCACAAGTCGCCGTGGTAGCACAAAGCAATGCAACGGATGAACTTATTGCTGCTGCGGGTGGAAGTGGCAATTTTGCTACTGTGGCTCATAATTTCACGGGTAGTTCTCTGCAAACTGCGGTTAGTAATGCAACTACAGGTGATGTTGCGGTTGGTGTTCCCACCCCTTCTTCCCCAAAACCTGAGCCAACGTATTCTTATCCAACACCACAATCGGATTTGGTTATACCCATTATGGGCAGTGCAGTTCTTGCAGCCAACGGAACGACTTTAACTCTAACCTATTCCGAACCATTGACCGGAGTACCCGAAGCAACCGATTATGCGATTACAGGCAACACCATCACCAATGCCATATTGAGTGGTAACACCGTAATTTTGACGTTGGGAACGCCTGTGATTACAGGTACAACCGTATCGAACTTGGTTTACACCGCTTCCGCTGGAACAACACCTAATTCGATTAAAGATGCGGCAACTCCAACACCCAATGCCGCAACTACGCAAACATGGGCGACGGTTACGAATAATTCGACTGTTCCAGCACCTGATACCACCGCCCCCACAATATTGAGTGCTGCCTTAGAAGCAGATGGGGTGACTTTGACCATTACATACTCCGAACCTTTGACTGGAACAGCAGAAGCATCGGATTACACTTGGACTGGCAACACCATTACGAATGCAGTGATTGGAACGGGTGCAAATAACAATAAAGTGATTTTGACATTAGGTACGCCTGTTATTCAAGGGGCAACGCTTTCTGGATTATTCACTTATACGGCTAATAACGGGGTTTCCGATTCGATTAAGGATGCTGCGACCCCAACACCCAATACCGCTGCAACCACTCAAATATTGACTACCAATTTCACCAATGGTTCAACGGTTGCGCCCGTTGTTGCCGATACCACCGCACCCACCATGAGCAGTGCAGCAGTTTCTGCGGATGGTACGCAAATTGTTATCACCTATTCCGAAGCCTTGACCGGAACACCTGAGGCAGCCGATTACGCTGCTACGGGTGTGAACCTCACAGGGGCAACGGCTGCTATTACAGGCACTACCAATAACCAAGTTACCCTGACATTGGCAACGGCGTTAGATAGTGCAGCTACCGTATCGAACTTGGTTTACACCGCTTCCGCTGGAACAGCTAATTCGATTAAAGATGCGGCAACCACACCCAATAATGCTGTCGACCAAACGCTGGCTGCGGTTACGAATGGTTCAACGGTTTTGCCTCCCTCTACATCTGGTACAGCTCCTGTTTTAGTAACCCTCCCCAACCAAACCATTAGAGTTGATTCGACGATGACTCCTTGGCTTGAATTTAACGAGCCAGTTCATGCAGGAACGGGTACTGTGGTTTTGGTCAATGATTCAGGTGGATCAAATATCAACGTGGATGTAACGGATAACAGTAAAGTTTCATTCTCGACTAATTCGTCTAACCAACATGGAATATCGAGCTTGAACCTTTCCCATCTTGGGTTAGTAGTGGGTCATAACTACCATTTAGAGATTCCATCGGGCGCGATATTGGATGCAAATAATGAATCTTTTGCGGGTTTGAGTAGCCCAACAGGGATTGTTTTTAATGTCGTAGCAGATGCCACACCGCCTTTTATGCGAAGTGCTGCTGTAGCAGCAGATGGCAAAACTTTAACTATCACGTACACCGAAGCCTTGACTGGAACGCCTGAAGTAGCCGATTACGCTGCTACGGGTGTGAACCTCACAGGGGCAACGGCTGCTATTACAGGCACTACCAATAATCAAGTTACCCTGACATTGGCAACCGCATTGGATAGCGCAGCTACCGTATCCAACTTGGTTTACACCGCTTCCGCTGGAACAGCTAATTCGATTAAAGATGCGGCAACCACACCCAATAATGCTGTCGACCAAATGCTGGCTGCGGTTACGAATGGTTCAACGGTTGCCCCTCCCTCTACATCTGGTACAGCTCCTATATTGGTCACCCCCAATCAAACGTTTAGAATTGATCCGACCTCACCAATGACTGAAATCATTTTTAACGAACCAGTTCACGCCGGAACGGGTACGGTAGTTTTGGTCGATGACTCCACTGTGAATCCAGTCAATATCAATATTGATATAACCGATACGAGCAAAATTGAGGTTGCAACCTACCGAACATCGCAAGGAAAAACGAAACTGCATACTTCCGCGTTAGGGCTTGTAGCGGGTCATAACTACCATTTGACGATTCCATCGGGCGCAATATTGGATGCAAATAATGAATCTTTTGCAGGTTTGAGTAGCCCCACAGGGATTGTTTTGAATGTTGTCGCGGATGCCACGCCACCTCATATGCGAAGTGCCGTTGTATCTGCTGATGGTACAACTTTAACCATAATCTATTCCGAAGCATTAGCGGGAACGGCAGAGGCTGGTGATTACACATTAGCTGGAAATACCGTTACTGCGGCAATTATCGGAACGGGCGCGGATAGCAATAAAGTGATTTTGACTTTAGGAACTCCCGTTACCAGTGCCATTCGCACGGACGTGACTTATACCGCTGCCAATGGAACACCGAATTCCATTAAAGATGCGGCAACTCCTTCCAATGCTGCATATACCTCTAGGTTACAACCCTCGGATATTTCCTACGATGGATTTCTTGCGTTGATATACACGGGACAGCCGGAAACAATTATGCCTACTACGACGAGTTTTAGTGCACAATTTAGCAGCCCTATTCATGCTGGCACTGGTAATTTGGTGTTGAAAAATGATACCGGTGGAGCAGACATCATAATCGACGTGACCGATACCAATAAAGTCAGTTTTTGGAATTTCATCAGCCACGGGTCTTTGTATTTCAATAATATTGAGTTTGTTGTCGGTCAAAAGTACCATTTAGAAATTCCAGCCGGAGCGGTATTGCGCAATAGTGACAATGCACCGTTCGGTGGTTTAACTGACACCAATGCGATTGTTTTGAATGTGGTCTCGTATGCCACGCACCCTCATATGCAAAACGCTGTTGTATCTGCTGATGGTACAACTTTAACCATAATCTATTCCGAAGCATTAGCGGGAACGGCAGAAGCATCGGATTACACGGTAGTCGGCAATACGGTTACCAATGCGGTAATTGGAGCGGGTGCAAATAACAACAAAGTGATTTTGACTTTAGGAACTCCCGTTACCAGTGCCATTCGCATGGATGTGACTTATACCGCTACGAATGGAACGCCGGATTCAATTAAAGATACGGCAACTCCTTCCAATGCTGCGTATAGTGACATATTACCAGCATCACAAATTACCTATGATGGAATTTTGACGCTGATGCACACCGGTATGCAACAAACTGATCCTATTCTGACGAATGTTGTTACCTTCAGCAGCCCAGTTCATGCAGGCACTGGTAACTTGGTGTTGAAAAATGATACCGGTGGAGCAGACATCACCATTGATGTATTGGATACGGCTAAAGTTATTTTTGTTTCTTATACGGATGGTAGCGGTTTACAACGAGGGAATTTCAATTTGCGAGATGCTGGGCTTGTAGTCGGTCAGAAGTACCATTTAGAAATTCCAGCCGGAGCGGTATTGCGCGATAGTGACAATGCACCATTTGCCGGTTTGACTGACCCTGCTGCACTTGTTTTTAATGTCGTTGCGGATGCTAGAGCACCTTGGATGCAAAATGCTTCGGTAGCGGCAAATGGAACGACCTTGACCCTTACCTATTCCGAAGCCTTAACCGGAACGGTGGAATTGGGTGATTACACAGTAGGCGGCAATACCGTTACTGCGGCAATTATCGGAACGGGTGCAGATAACAACAAAGTGATTTTGACTTTGGGAACTCCCGTTACCAGTGCCAGCCTCACGGGGGTAACTTATACCGCTACGAATGGAACGCCGAATTCGATTAAAGATACGGCAAATCCAGCAAATGCTGCATATACCTCTACGTTACAACCCTCGGAAATTACCTACGATGGATTCCCTACGTTGATGTACACCGGAAATCCGAGAACAGTTGATCCTACTTCGTATTGGAATATCCCTACTTTCAGCAGCCCTGTTCATGCAGGTACTGGTAACTTGGTGCTGAAAAATGATTCGGGTGGAGCAGACATCACCATTGATGTGACCGATACCAACAAGGTTATTTTTAACTCCTATACGTATAGCGGCGGTGTGCAACGAGGGGATGTCAGTTTGCGAAATAGTGGGCTTGTAGTCGGTCAGAAGTACCATTTGGAAATTCCAGCCGGAGCGATATTGCGCAATAGTGACAATGCACCGTTCGGTGGTTTGACTGACCCCAATGCGATTGTTTGGAATGTGGTCGCGGATGCCGTGCCACCTCATATGCGAAGTGCCGTTGTATCTGCTGATGGTACAACTTTAACCATAATCTATTCCGAACCCTTAACCGGAACGGTGGAGAAAATCGACTACACAGTAGCTGGAAATACCGTTACTGCGGCAATTATCGGAACGGGCGCGGATAGCAATAAAGTGATTTTGACTTTGGGAACTCCGGTTACCAGTGCCAGCCTCACGGGGGTGACTTATACCGCTACGAATGGAACGCCGAATTCCATTAAAGATGCGGCAACTCCAGCGAATGCTGCTTATACCTCTACGTTACAACCCTCGGAAATTACCTACGATGGAATTTTGACGTTGTTGTACACGGGGTATGCAATCAGGGTGGAACCTACTTCGGGCAATATTACTATTGCTAGGTTTAGCAGTCCAATTCACGCAGGCGCTGGAAATCTTGTGTTGAAAAATGATACTGTTGCTGGGGCAGACATCACCATTGACGTATTGGATGCAAGTAAAGTCAGTTTCTCTTCCTATACAAATGGTTACGGCGAGCTACATCTCAGTAATCTTGGGCTTGTAGTTAGCAATAATTACCATTTAGAAATTCCAGCCGGAGCGATATTGCAAAATGGAACTAATACGCCATTTGGTGGTTTGACAGACCCTACTGCACTTGTTTTGAATGTCGTAGCGGATGCTATGCAACCCCGTATGCAAAACGCCGTTGTATCTGCTGATGGAGCTACTTTGACCCTTACCTATTCCGAAGCGTTGGCGGGAACGGCTGAAGTGGTGGATTACACGGTAGGCGGCAATACGGTTACTTCGGCATCTATCGGGGCAGGTTTAGATAACAACAAAGTGATTTTGACTTTGGGAACTCCGGTTACCACTGCCAGCCTCACAGGTGTGACTTATACCGCTACCAATGGAACGCCCGATTCGATTACCGATTTGGCAAATCCAGCGAATGCCGCGTATGACTATACACTGCGAGCATCGGATATTTCCTACGATGGATTCCCTACGTTGATGTACACCGGAAATGGACCAAGCAGGATGGAACCTAATTCCAGCTATAACACCACCTTTAGTCACCCTGTTCATGCAGGTACTGGTAATCTGGTGTTGAAAAATGATTCGGGTGGTGCAGATATTACCATTGACGTGACCGATACCAGTAAAGTCTATTTTTATTCCTCAAATAATCAGGGACGTTTGAGTTTCAGTTGTACTGAACTTTTAGCTGGCAATAAATACCATTTGGAAATCCCAACCGGAGCAATTCTACAAGATGGAACGAATATACCGTTTCCGGGCTTGACCGATCCTAATGCGATTGTTTTGGATATAGTCGCAGATGCCACTTCACCTTGGATGAACGCACCTATATCTGCAAACGGAACAACTGTAACGCTTACTTATTCTGAAGCCTTAACAGGAACACCTGAAATAGGTGATTACACAGTGACGGGAAATACAGTAACTAACGCAGTAATCGGAACGGGTGCAGATTCCAACAAAGTGATTTTGACTTTGGGGTCACCTGCCGCAACGGCTTTTGATGTAACTTATACTGCCAACAATGGAAATCCGAATTCGATTACCGATTTGGCAACTCCGGCAAATGCCGCGTATACCGATGGAAGAGAAGTTGCAGGAAACCCAGCCGTTCAAGCGATTTACAAGTACCTTCATACCCAATCGGTTTCCACATTCACTAACACGGATATTTTGGCGTTCAAAGATACCCCTGTTGGGGACAATAGAGGTGAGTTGCGTTTAACCGGAACATCCACCAAAGTGTTCAATAGCGGAACGGCAGCCGGAATTATACCTACCGCCGATGACAACATTTGGGTCATTACCGATGCCCAACCTACTTGGAATTCTGCCGCAGCCGTTGATGCAGCAATGGCAAGTGCAACGGTTACTGGTATGGATAACGGATTGGTACTGGTGTTCAACAATGGTACTGAAAATCAGGTTTGGTATGTGGGTAGTGCGCACACGGGCACAAACGGTCTGGATGTGACGCAGTTAGCAACCGTCACGTTGACAGGAACTACGACCTTGTCGGATTTAACGGCTAATAACTTCTTTGTGTATTAACACCTAACCCGAGCGAGCCATGTTCCTGCACCTTAAATTGTGCGGGAACACATCAAGTTATGAATAACACCACCCCACAGCTTCTTGAACAAGCCCGTATTTGTGAAAAAAATGGCGATGGTGTAAATGCTGCGCACATCACCGCAGTGGCGTTGGCACAATCAGGGCGACTAATTGAGGCGCTGCCGTGGTTTCAAAAAGCCAGCTCGGCAGCACCTGAGCGTACCGATATTCGACTCAATTATGCAAATGCTTTATGTGAACTCGGTGAAGCACGCTCCGCTATCGCAGAATGCAAAATCGTATTAGATGCCGAACCCAACCACTCCATACCGCTGCTCTACAACATTCTGGGTAACGCATGGATGAGTCTGGAAAATTATCCCAAAGCAGTTCTTTGCATCGAAAAAGCATTGTCTCTACAAGCAGACTACGCCCCTGCTTGGCAAAATTTGGGGCAAGCCTTAAAAAAGAAGGGGAATGTGAAAGAAGCATTTCGCGCTTTTTCTCGTATCAATGCACCGCGTTTACAAATGGAAGTTTCCCCCGAATGGCTTTTACCCATTGAAGGGAAACATCTTATCCTCCGCCGCCAAGAACCACACCATGCGCCATTTTTACAATCGTGTTTTCGGAATCTAGAATTTACCACGCGCTACAACCGGAATTTATTCCAACATTCCACATTGTCGGCGTTAGATGCTGCATTGAAAAAATCAACAGAAAAGCACCCCTGTGAAACCAATACCCTAGATTGGGTAATTGAACGAAAAATTGATTCCCGTACTATTGGTTTAGCGAGTTTGACTGCGATTAGTTTTTTGCATCAACGTGCTGAATTATTAGTTGGAATACCAGATACAGAAAAAATACAAACGCCCCTTGGAGCTGGATTAGAAGCGTCATTACTTGCTATAGATTTTGCATTCAACCGTATAGGATTGCATAAAATCACCAGCATCGTTTATGGTGATAATATATCTGCTCAAAATCAAACAGTGGAATTAGGATTTGAACCCGAAGGAATTCAAAAAGAACAATTATGGGATGATAAAAACCATTGTTATAAGGATATTTATAATAATGGTTTACGGATTGAATCCATGCGTTCTAATAAGCGTTTAGCACAGCTTTCTAAGCGTTTATTGGGGAGAGATATGACGTTAACTCCCAACGCGGTTTGACATCAAACGCATAGTTTTTGTGCGCCTGCTGCACACCACTTTGCAGGCGCATGGCGGCGGCGAGGGCAATCATGGCTCCATTGTCGGTACACAAATGCAATTCGGGGTAATGCACACGCACTTTGCGCTCCGCACACGCGGCATTGAGTTGGGTGCGTAATTCCCGATTCGCGCCCACGCCGCCCGCCACAACCAACCGTTTGAGTCCCGTTTCTTTGAGCGCGGAAAGCGATTTTTTCACCAGCACCTCCACAATCGCCGCTTGGGTTGATGCAGCCAAATCAGGAAAATCTGCTGGCTGGATTTTTTGCGATTGCACCAACACCGCCGTTTTTAATCCGGCAAACGAAAAATCCAAATTCCCGCTATGCAGCAAAGGGCGCGGCAGTTTGTACGCCGTGGGGCTTCCCTCTTGCGCCATTTTCGCTAGCAACGGACCACCCGGATAATCCAGCCCCATGATTTTGGCGGATTTATCAAAGGCTTCCCCCGCTGCATCGTCAATCGTTTCGCCAAGGATGGCGTAATGCCCCACACCATCCACGCGCATCAACTGGGTGTGTCCGCCCGATACCAGCAAGGCAACGAAGGGAAATTCGGGCGGATCGGCGCTCAAAAACGGCGAAAGCAAATGTCCTTCCAAGTGATGCACGCCCAGCACGGGTTTATCCAACGCCGCCGCCAACGCACACGCCACGCCCGCACCCACCAGCAAAGCCCCTGCCAATCCGGGCCCGCGCGTAAAGGCAACCACATCGACATCCGCCAACGTTTTACCGGATTGGGTCAGCACCTCTTGCGTCAAGGGCAGGGTGCGGCGGATGTGGTCGCGGCTTGCCAATTCCGGTACGACTCCGCCAAACGCTTGGTGCATGGTGATTTGCGAATGCAGCGCGTGCGCTAGCAGCTTCGGAACGCCTTTTTCGGCATATTCGACCAACGCCACACCCGTTTCGTCACAGGACGATTCAAAACCTAAAACAAGGGTTTTATTGTTGTTCGTATTGTTGTTCATAAAAACCTATCCAAAATCTTTTTACTCAACGCATCCAACTCAAAATGGTTTTTGATGAGGTAATGAATTCCATGCGTATCGGCAATCAGCAATACGCCTTCGTTGCCTACGCGGCGAATATCTTCGTCTCCACGCAATAGGAATTCGGTATCGCCTCGGTCGGTATGAACCTTCCACGTACAGGGCGTGGAATAGCTGGTGACGGACGCGATTTTGGTAATCACCGGAACAAATTCGCGCCCATTCAGCTCTTCCTCAATCAGCTTTGCAGCGGCGGGTGGCAAGGTGGAAAGATGGGGAATCCAAACCACTTCTTTGCCATCCGTATTCACCAAAGAAATTCCTTCATCTGGTGCTTGCAAAGGAAAAGCCCGCACCGGTGCTACCGCTTCGTAGCGCTGCCCATTGTTCAATGTGAGAGTGAGTTTGCCAAAGGCATCGCGTTCAAGATTCATCGAAAAATCCTTTTTGATCGATTGTTTTCTCTTCCAATTTTGCTTTCTTAAAGGTGGTCATGCCACGTCCCAAATCGGGGAAACGCGGGCGTTCTGTCCCCTCCAATAAACCTTCGACCGAGAGAATTTGAATCGCAGGAAACGCATTCGGTGGAAACAAGGGGCTTTCGTAATAACCTTCTTTCAGCGCTTCTACGAGCATGGGTTTGGTCGGCGGGGTGAGCGTCACGAATAATCCGATATGGGCTTTTTCGCGCTTAACAACGTGTGCCAAATCCCGCACCATTGCCACGTTCACATTGCCACCACCTTTAATGGAAACAATAATCTTTTTGTGCTGTTTATCGTTTTTATCGCCAGAACCATCTTGAAAATAAATCAGCCCATCAATACCACCGTCCGCGCCTTTTTTCTTGCCTTGATACGGTTGGGCATTAACCAGCGAACACGCCCACCATTGAAATTGGTATTTATCCCGATTCGCCAAATCCCGCGCCCCTTCCAAATCTTTGGGCGTGCCTTCAATGGCAAAAACGCTATCGGGAAACGCATCGCGCAGACGCTTTTCAATCAGGCTTACGGCTAAATGGGTAATGTCGATTCCAATCCATTGTCGTCCCAATTTTTGCGCCGCATGAACGGCTGTACCGCAGCCACAAAATGGGTCTAAAACGACATCGCCTTCATTGGTACTGGCTTCGATAATGCGCTCTAAAAGCGCTACCGGTTTTTGGGTTGGATAACCCAAAAATTCGTCATTACTTCCATGTAAATGTTCAATATCATTCCAGTTATTCGTTATCGGCTGCCCGTGCATTTCATCCAAATAACGCTTAAAGCGTGGAATAGCTCCCGTCTTGGATTGAACAATTAAACCGTCCTCCCATGCTTTTTGCATTCGTTCTTTTGTCCAACGCCAAACCCGTGTTACACCCAAAAATTCATAAGTGAGATTAGGGCGTTTTTTATTCGGATTCGCAAGATTATCAAGGCTATATATTCTTCCGTCAGAATCTTGGTATTTATAAAAGTTCTTCAAATAATCTTTATTATATTTTCCATAAACTTTGAAAAATTTTGTTTGATCTGATTTCGCATAACGGAAAATAATATCACGGCAATTAGAAAAATTCGTCGTTCCGTGACTTTTTGGTTGCGAACGTAACCATGAAATTTCACTGCGATAGTTGTTTTTTCCAAAAACGCCATCCAATACAATTTTCAAATAATGCGATGCGGTAAGATCGCAGTGCAGATAAAGGTTTCCAGTGGGTTTCAAAACACGGTGCAATTCCAGTAAACGATTCGCCATCATGGTGAGATACGCCATCATGTCGTTTTCACCCAAAAAACGGCGCAGTGCATCCATCATCTCCGCCACAGCAGTGTTGCTCTGGTGCATGATTTCGTTGAATTCTGATTCCGCTTGCTGATTCCAGTGCCACGAATCTTCAAAGGCGGTAATCTGCGCTTCGCTGGATGCCCCTTTGGGTGATGCAAATAAAATGTTGTAATCCCGTGCGCTATTAAATGGCGGATCGAGATAAATCAAATCCACCGATTCATCGGCAATGGATTCACGTAATACATTGAGGTTATCTCCGTAGTAAAGAGAATTTTGATTGTTCATTATTTATTATTTATTATTTATTATTTAATATTTATTCTTCCTCCACCATCACGGCTGCATTGCGTGCTTGCGCTTGGTAGAGTTTGTAATACGCACCTTCGGCTTCCATCAACGCATCGTGCGTGCCCTCTTCCACTATGCGACCGCGATCCAGTACCACCAAACGATCCGCGCGGTGCAGCGTAGAAAGGCGGTGCGCAATCGCAATGGTGGTACGACCTTGCACGAGGTTTTCCAAGGCTTTTTGGATTTCTTTTTCGGTTTCCGAATCGACCGAGGCAGTGGCTTCGTCCAAAATCAAAATGCGCGGGTCAATCAGCAAGGCGCGAGCGATGGAGATGCGTTGGCGTTCCCCGCCCGACAAACCTTGTCCCCGTTCCCCAACCATCGAATCGTAGCCTTGCGGTAGGCGCAAAATAAATTCGTGGGCGTGGGCGGCACGGGCAGCGGCGATGATTTCTTCTCGCGTCGCATCGGGTTTGCCGTAGGCCAGATTTTCGGCAATCGTGCCAAAAAATAAAAACGGCTCTTGCAATACCAAACCGATATTTTGGCGGTAATCAGAAATCGCGTAGCTGCGAATATCGACTCCATCGACCCAAATTGCCCCCTCATTCACATCGTAAAAGCGGCAAATCAAATTCACCAAGGTACTTTTACCCGAACCGCTATGCCCCACCAAACCGATCATTTGCCCGGGTTCTATCGTCAGGTTGATGCCTTTATTCACCTGCCGATTACCGTAACGGAAGCCCGCTTCGCGTATCTCGATTTTGCCTTTCACTTTGCCGATATGAACAGGGTTCGCAGGTTCGGGGACGCTAGAGACATGATCCAAAATATCAAAAATGCGCTTGGCAGCCGAGGCACTTTTTTGCGTATCCGAAACAATCGTGCTCATGGCATCCAGTCGTCCATAAAAGCGGCTGATATAAGCAATGGCGGCGAGCAACATTCCCACCGTGATTTCGCCCTTGGAGACTTGCCAAATACCAAACGCCCACACCACCAGCAAACCGACTTCCGTCAATAAAGAAACCGTGGGGGAAAACAAGGCCCAAATTTGGTTCAAACGGTCATTAACGTGCAAATTGGCACGATTCGCATCCTGAAAACGCTGGGATTCGCGCCGCTCCTGCGCAAAAGCCTTCACCACCCGAATGCCGGGGATGGTATCGGCTAGAACATTGGTTACCTCACCCCATACACGGTCGATTTTTTCAAAGCCCGTGCGCAATTTGTAACGCACCACATGAATCAACCACGCAATAAAAGGCAAAGGAACCAGTGTGATCAGCGCCAAATACGGGTTGAGGGTAAACAAAATGACGGCAGTCATCACAATCATCACCACATCGCTGGCAAAGTCGGTGAGGTGCAGCGACAAATACACGGCGATCCGGTCACTGCCACTACCGATGCGGGAAAGCAAATCGCCCGTGCGCTTACCACCAAAGTATTCCAATGAGAGCTGCATTAAATGGTTGTAGGTCGTGGTGCGTAAATCGGCGGCGATGCGTTCAGAGACCCGTGCCAACACGTATTTTTTCGCCCACCCCAGTGCCCATGCCAATATCGCCGCACCCAGTAAGCCACTCAAATACCACGCGACCGTAGCCGCCGGAATTTGTTGCCCGTTTTGAAAAGGAATCAGCACCTCATCCACCAAAGGAATCGTTAAATACGGCGGGATTTGGTGCGCTGCCGTTCCCAATAGCATCAAAATAAAACCCAGTAGCAATTCTCCTTTGTAGGGTTTGGTAAAACGCCATAACCGAAACAAAATCCAAGTAGAAGGGGTCGGTGTATTTTCTGAAGCAAACGAAGTTTCTTCGGCGATGGGTTTGGCGTAAAACGCATTCACTAACCGCATTGCATCCAAATTGTGCCCCAGCGTAAAACGCCATGTAGCTAACAGCCCGCTGGAATCAACCAATTCAAGATGCCCCACACCAGCATGATCGTGGTGGTGTAATTGCAATTCTGGGTGCAAATTCCATTCGCGCGATAGACCCAATTCTTCGCTCACAATGCGCTTATCGGTTAAAACCACCGAGCCTTTGACAAAATGGAGGCGTGCATCAAGATCAAGCTCTAATGTCGCTAATACATTTTCATTTTCGTTTTCTAAAATTATGGTCATGACAAAAAGAATTGAAATTTTGAAGGTCAAGCACCTTCGAGGCCCGAATATCTGGACATACCGTCCGGTTATCGAAGCATGGGTAGATATTGGAAGTTTAGAAGATTACCCTTCCAACACCCTAGAGGGGTTCTATGAACGCTTGACGGCGTTTTTACCGAGTTTAGTAGAACACCGTTGCAGCCCGGGCGTATACGGTGGATTCTTGCAGCGCGTGCGCGAGGGAACGTATGCCGGACATATTCTGGAACACGTCACGCTGGAATTGCAGAATTTGGTCGGAATGCGTACCGGATTCGGCAAAACACGCCAAACTTCCCAACGCGGGATTTACAAGCTGGCATTTCGCACGCGCCAAGAAGAAATTGGTCGCCAAGCGCTCTATGCGGCGCGGGATTTGGTCGTAGCCGCCATCAATGGCACGGATTATGACGTAGCCGCCACCATCGCCGATTTGCGCGAAAAAGCCGATGATTTAATGCTGGGCCCCAGCACCTCGCACATTGTGGATGCGGCGATTGATCGCAAAATTCCTTTCATTCGCCTGACCGAAGGCAACCTCGTGCAACTGGGCTACGGCATCAACCAGCGCCGCATTTGGACGGCAGAAACCGATCAAACCAGCGCAATCGCCGAAGAAATTGCCAGCGATAAAGATTTGACCAAATCGCTCCTCAAAGCCTGTGGCGTACCGGTTCCTGAAGGCGAATTGGTCAAAAGCGCTGCGGCTGCATGGGAGGCTGCGCAAGATATTGGAATCCCCGTCGTATTGAAACCCTACGATGGCAACCACGGGCGCGGCGTGTCGCTGGATTTGCGCACGCAAAGCGACGTCGAAGCCGCTTTTGCCCTAGCGCACCGCAAAGGCGGCGGTAGCAGCGTGATTGTGGAAAAATTCATCCCCGGTAACGAACATCGCTTGCTGGTGGTGGGCAAGCAAGTGGTAGCCGCAGCAGGTGGCGAAACGCTGTGGGTGGTGGGCGATGGCATTTCCACCATCGACCAATTAGCCGATTTGCAAATCAACGGTGACCCTCGGCGTGGTTCGGGCGAAGCGTTTCCGCTCAATCTCGTGATTCCGAGCGAATCGGGCGAGGTGTTATTAGAATTAGAGCGCGTAAAGCTAACCCCCCAATCGATTCCGAACAAAGGGCATCGAATTTTGATTCAGCGCAATGGCAATGTTGCCTTTGATGTGACCGATTCCATGCACCCCAGCGTTGCCGCCACCGCTGCCCTCGCCGCGCGGATTGTGGGCTTGGATATTGCCGGAATCGATATGGTGTTGGACGATATTTCGAAACCCATTCAAAGCCAACGCGCGGCGGTGATTGAAGTTAATGCCAGCCCCGGATTGTTATCGCACATCAAACCCGCTAACGGCGAAGGTCGCCCCGTAGGAAAAGCGATTATTGCGCACCTCTTCCAAGCAGAGCGCGATGGGCGTATCCCCATCATCGGCATTACCGGAACGCAAAAAACCGGACGCATCGCGCGGCTGGTGGCGTGGTTAGTCCATATCAGCGGCAAGCACGTTGGGCTGGCGTGCAGTGAAGGTCTTTATTTGGATGGGCGGCAAGTCGAATCCAAAAATTGCGCCCATTGGGAAGCCGGGCAACGCCTGTTAATGAACCGTTCAGTGCAAGCGGCGGTATTTGAAAATGCCAGTGCCATGATTTTGGCTGAAGGTTTGGCTTACGATAAATGCAGCGTGGGTGTGGTGACCGATGTGAGTTGGCAAGAATCGCTTGCAGAATTCGATATTTTCGATGCCGAACAAACCTACAAAGTCGTCCGCACCCAAGTGGACGTGATTTTGCCCAGCGGAACGGCCGTATTGAATGTTGCCGACCCCCAAGTCGTAGAAATGGCGGCGTTGTGCGATGGAAAAGTCATTTTTTATGGGCTGGATGCGCAGCACAGCGTCCTTGTTGAACACCGCGCGGCAGGCGAACGGGCGGTATTTTTGCGCGATGGCTGCATTGTTTTGGCGCACGGTGGAGAAGAAGTCGCTTTATTTGCGTTGCAATCCTTGAAACCGGAGAAGGCTTCGCAACCAGAAATGGTGATGGCAGCGGTGGCGGCAGCGTGGGCGTTGGGCATATCCCCTGAGCTGATTGGCGCAGGTTTGCGGACGTTTGAATCGAATCCGAAGAAAACCCCGTATTGATTTTGCTGTTGTTGCTGCTATTTATTTAGGAGCTGCTAACGCTTATTCCACGGGCGTTAGGAGCTTATTTATCTATTTTCTTAAACCACGAGACCAAAACCCGTGCAGCAAAATAGCGGCGGAACTGGTATCTCGTATGTGATGGGTTACTTTTGCTTCCAAGAGTTCATCGTACAACCACGAATCGCTGATTTCGACATCGTTAAATGCCCGAAAGCCCATTGCCCATTGGTCAAAAATGCGTTCATGGCTGGTTTCTCGGGACAATTCGATGATGCCAGTGTGCAACGGATCATGCTTAATGTGGTGGTAAATAATTTCCAAACCCGCCGCAGGTCCTTCGATAAACTGCATAAAGTTGCCCGCATCAAATAATAAAACACCGGTAACGTGGTGTTCTTTGTTGCGCTGTCGAGATCGTTCCAACACATGAAGGAGCTTATCCCGCGTGATAGGTAATGCCGCACTGGAGACATACACAAGATTTGCAATGTTTTCAATGTTTTCAATGTTTTCGATTGGTGACATAGGCATAGCGTTACTAGGATTACAACGATTACAACGATTACTACGCTTCAAAAGCGACCTTAATGGTAATCAATTATGCGTGGCGCTGTAGTAAAAATGGGATTTGCTACCATGCAGCCCTTTGTAACGACCTTATTATCGGAGCGGCTACCATGCAAGTAACCCGTATTCGCGCCCTGCGTGGGCCTAATCTTTGGAGTCACCACACCGCTATTCAAGCGGTGGTGACGTGTAGCGGCGAGGAATGTTCGATTGACACCCTCTCTGGCTTTGAGACGCGCGTTCGTGCGCGGTTTCCTGAAATTGCCTCGTTTCAACCCATTGGGCATGATGATGTGATTCCTTTGGTGCGCGTGCTGGAATTAGCCGCACTGGGCTTTCAAGCGCAGGCGGGCTGCCCTGTGACATTTAGTTGCACGGTAGCGACGGTGGAGGAAAACGTCTATCAAATGGTGGTGGAATACAGCGAAGAAGCCGTAGGACGCTTGGCATTGGAATTGGCAGAAAGTTTGTGCCAATCGGCATGGGGCGATACACCTTTTGATTTGCACGCCGCCCTTGAACAACTGCGCGAATTAGACGAAGACGTGCGCCTAGGCCCTAGCACGGGCTGCATTGTGGATGCAGCAGTGGCACGCGGTATTCCCTACAGCCGCATGACCGAGGGCAGCATGGTGCGTTTTGGCTGGGGTAGCCAACAGCGCCGGATTCAAGCCGCTGAAATGGACGTTACCAGCGCGATTGCCGAATCCATTGCGCAAGACAAAGAACTCACCAAAAAATTGCTGACCGCAGCGGGCGTGCCGGTTCCCACAGGGCGTGCCGTCACGGATGCCGAAGATGCGTATAAGGCTGCGTGTGAAATTGGCTTTCCGCAGGTTGCCGTGGTCGTCAAACCCAAAGATGGGAATCAGGGCAAAGGCGTAACCGTCAATATCACCAGCAAAGAACATCTCACCCAAGCCTACGCCATCGCCACCGAGTTCCGCGATGATATTTTGGTCGAACGCTATATGCCGGGCAACGATTACCGCCTGCTGGTGGTCGGCGATAAATTGGTCGCCGCCGCCCGCCGCGATCCGCCCAAAGTGGTAGGCGATGGGGTTCACACGGTGGCAGAATTGGTCGCGCAGGTGAATCTTGATCCGCGTCGGGGTTCGGGACATTCCACCTCTTTAACCAAAATCCGCATCGACGATATTGCCTTAACCTGCCTCGCGCACCAAGGCGTAACACCGGAAACGATTCCTGCCAAAGGTCAGCGCGTAAATCTGCGCAATAACGCGAATTTGTCCACCGGTGGTTCCGCCACCGATGTGACCGATGATGTTCACCCCGAAGTCGCTGCCCGTGCCATTGCCGCTGCGCACATGGTGGGTTTGGATATTTGCGGGGTGGATGTGGTGTCCGATAGCATTTTGCGTCCCCTCGAAGACCAAGGCGGTGGTGTCGTCGAAGTGAATGCTGCGCCGGGGCTGCGGATGCACATAGCGCCCTCGTTCGGCAAAGGGCGGGCGGTGGGGGAAGCGATTGTTTCTAGTATGTTCAAGAATGGACAAAACGGACGTATTCCCATCGTCGCGGTAACGGGAACGAATGGCAAAACCACCACCGTGCGCCTGATTTCGCACTTGCTCACCCAAAAAGGCTTGTGCGTGGGTATGACGAACACCGATGGCGTGTATATCGTGAATCAGGCTGGTACGACCTGCATCGACACGGGTGATTGCAGCGGCCCCAAAAGCGCCCGCAGCGTGCTGTTGCACCCCGATGTAGATGCAGCCGTGCTCGAAACCGCACGCGGCGGTGTATTGCGCGAAGGGTTGGCGTTTGACCGTTGCGATGTCGCAGTCGTAACGAATATCGGCAGTGGCGACCATTTAGGGCTGAATTACATCACCACGGTGCAGGAACTTGCCGTTTTGAAGCGCGTGATTGTGCAAAACGTCGCGCCCACGGGTACGGCGGTGTTGAATGCGAACGATAGCAACGTCTCCATCATGGCAAGCAAATGCCGAGGCAGCGTGATTTTCTTTGCAATGGATCAATACCACCCCGTCATGGCAACGCATCGCGCCCAAGGGCTGGCGGTGGTGTACGTGGATAAGGGGTATATCGTCGCTAGCAAAAGGAATTTTGTACACCGTATCGCTTTGGCAAACATCCCCGTCACGCTGGGCGG
The DNA here is from genome assembly GCA_039798085.1 of Pseudomonadota bacterium. GTDB lineage: Bacteria > Pseudomonadota > Gammaproteobacteria > Burkholderiales > Burkholderiaceae_C > Allorhodoferax. The sequence continues at coordinate 20,452 of JBDKGR010000001.1, read as the reverse complement.
AGTGATTAGCTTTCAGGTCGAAAACACGATGGCATCCATCGCCGCAGCGTGGGCTCTGGGTTTGCCGTGGGAAACGATTGAAGCCGGACTCGCCAACTTTTCCAACGACACCGACAACGCGCAAGGACGTTTCAACCTGTTTCAGTACCGAGGCGCAACCGTCATCGCCGATTACGGTCACAACCCCGATGCCATGCTCGCACTGGTGCAGGCAGTGGAAGCAATACCTGCCAGCCGCCGATCGGTGGTGATTAGCGGGGCGGGAGATCGCCGAGATCAAGATATTCGCCAGCAAACCGAAATTTTGGGCGCAGCGTTTGACGAAGTGATTCTTTACGAAGACCAATGCCAACGCGGTCGCGCCGATGGGGAAGTGCTTGCCTTGCTACGCCAAGGGTTAGCCAATGCCCAACGCACCACCGAATGCAGCGAAATCCAAGGTGAATTCCGCGCCATTGATGTGGCAATGGACAAGCTCCAAGCCGGAGAATTGTGCCTAATTTTGGTCGATCAGGTCGAAGAAGCGTTGGCTCACATTACTGCCAAAGTTTCGGCAAACGTTTCAGAAGCAGGATAACGCGCCATCAACTGCTGCACGGCTTGTGCAGCGTGCAAACGCCCATCAAGCAAATCGACCACACATTGCGCGATGGGCATCTGAACCCCCACGCTCTGCGCCCGTTGTACCACGGTACGGGCGCTGTACACGCCCTCGGCAACGTGTCCGAGCATTTCAGTGGCTTCTTGTTGCGTTTTGCCTTGCGCCAACGCCATCCCCACACGGCGATTGCGCGATAAATCGCCCGTTGCGGTTAAAACCAAATCGCCCAATCCGCTCAATCCCATAAAGGTTTCCGAACGCGCACCCAAAGCGATTCCGAGGCGGGTCATTTCTGCCAAACCTCGGGTAATCAACGCGGCGCGGGCGTTTAAGCCGAGTTGCAGACCATCGCACAATCCGGTGGCAATCGCCAGCACATTTTTCACCGCACCGCCTACTTCTACGCCGACGATGTCGTCATTGGCATATACGCGCAGGCTGGAATTGTGAAAAGCAGCGACCAAGGCATCGCGCACATCGGAATGCACACTGGCGGCGACCAAGGCAGTCGGTTGTCCCGTAGCGACTTCCTGCGCAAAACTCGGGCCGCTGAGAACGCCTGCTCTTAAATTAGGAGCTACCAACGCTTGTATTTCGTGCCCTAGCAGCCCTTTTTCTGTACCAACACCCATTTCAAAACCTTTGCACAGCCATGCGATTGGGGCTTTACATTGGCATTGGTGCAATGCGGTCAAAAAATCACGCAATGCCGACATGGGTGTGGCAATAATGAGTAAATCGTCGGATTGCAAGGCATTCACCCATTGCGATTCGGGCGCGAATAGCTCGGAATGAATGGACACATTGTGAGGAAGCGAAACACCCGCCAAATAGCGCCGATTTTCACCATGTGCCCGCATACTGGCGGCTTGATCGGCATTGCGTACCCACAACGTCACGTCATGCGTACTGTGAGTGGCGGCGTTGATGGCAAGCGCGGTTCCCCACGCACCGCCTCCTAAAACAACGATTTTCATTTTTTATTTTTTTATTACTGGGTCAGATTGCTACCAGCTTGAGGTTGTCCCATTTGCGCCATTTGCTGGGCGAGTTGTTGCTCGTACATGGATTGGAAGTTAATTTCGGTCAAATGGACGGGTGGGAAACCAGCGCGTTGAATCAAATCCGCCGTATTGCCACGCAAGTAGGGGTACACGATTTGCGGGCAAGCAATACCCAAAATTTGGGGCATTTGGTCTTGGGGCACATTGCGAATTTCAAAGATACCGGCTTGTTGTACTTCTACCAAGAACACGGTTTTTTCTTTGATTTTGGTGTGAACGGTGGCGGTAATCACCACTTCAAATACGCCTTCCGATACAGGATGGGCTTGTACGCCAAGCTGCATATCCAAGGAAGGTTGCTCTTGTTCCAACAAAATAGTGGGGGAATTGGGTTGCTCCAAAGACGCACCTTTAAGGTACACACGTTGAATGGCAAAAACGGGATTTTGATCTGCTTGATTGGCTCGATCTGCTTGGTTAGCTTGCGTTGTCATGTTGTGATCTTTCAAAAAAAATTGAATTGAATTGAATTGCGGATTATGTCAGCCCAACAAGGGGACTAAACCGCCGCGCCTATCCAACGCCATCAAATCATCGCAACCACCGACATGGGTATCGCCGATAAAAATTTGGGGGACGGTGCGGCGTTGGGTGCGTTCCATCATCTGGCTGCGCTGCTGCGGCTCTAAGTCAATGCGTATTTCGTGAATTTCTTTCACGCCCTTGGCGAGTAAAACGCGCTTGGCTTGGACGCAATACGGGCACACCGCTGTGGTGTACATGGTTACAGGCTGCATAGTTTTTTGCATCGTTACGCCTTTACGCCTTTTCTACGGGCAGATTTGCCGAACGCCAGCTTGCCAAGCCACCGCCGAGGGATTGGGCTTGTTCGTAGCCCAGTTTTTTTGCAATGGCGACTGCGCGGTTGGAGCGCATTCCCGATTGGCACACCAAAATCAGTGGCAGTTTTTTATTTTTGACGCTGGTGGGGAGTTTTTTCTCCAAATCCGCGAGGGGGATATTTTTCGCGCCGCTGATGTGTCCCGCAGCATATTCGGAAGGCTCACACACATCCACTACAACGGCTTTTTCACGGTTAATGAGTTGAACCGCGCTGCTCGGATCAAGTCCCGCAGCGACAGCGCCTTGAATGATGGGCAACAAAAGCAGCGCGCCGGATGTAACGGCAATCGCAATCAACATCCAATTATCGAGAATGAATTTCACTTTATTCCTTGTTAGTGAGTAGGTTAGGGATACGGCATTTTAGAATGACGGCTGTTTTGCTCTTACTTATTGATGTATTTATGTACCAACTCGTTCTTGTTCGCCACGGCGAATCTACTTGGAATCTTGAAAATCGTTTTACCGGATGGACGGATGTTGATCTCACCCCCACGGGCGTAGAACAAGCGTTAAACGCGGGTCGCCTCCTGAAGGCGGAACATTACGAATTCGATTTGGCTTACACCAGCGTCCTCCAACGCGCCACCCGCACGCTGTGGCATTGCTTGGATGCGATGGATCGGACATGGTTGCCCGTGGTTCATTCGTGGCGCTTGAACGAACGCCATTATGGTGCGTTGCAAGGGTTGAACAAAATCGACATGGCGAAACAATTTGGCGAAGCGCAAGTGCTGCAATGGCGACGCAGCTACGATACGCCCCCACCCGCCCTTGAGCCGACCGATGCCCGTAGCGAACGTGGTGACATTCGTTACCAAACTTTGCAAGCGGAACAAATCCCTCTTACCGAATGCTTAAAAGATACGGTTGCACGGGTTTTACCGTTTTGGAACGATACCATTGCCCCCACCATCTTGAGCGGTAAGCGTATCATCATCGCTGCACATGGCAATTCGATTCGCGCACTGGTGAAATATCTGGATGGAATTTCCGATTCGGACATCGTAGGTTTGAATATCCCGAACGGAATTCCTTTGGTTTACGAATTGGATGCCGAACTCAAGCCGATTCGCCATTATTATTTGGGCGATGCACACGCAATTGCGCAGGCAGCAGCGGCAGTAGCATCACAAGGCAAAGTCTAAAAAGGTACGCAAAATGGGTCAAAAACTGAAAATTGCAGGTTGGATTGGTATTGGCGTGATAGCAGGGGCACTGACTTCGGTATCGTTGCAAACGGTTGCGCGTAGTGCCATGTCCCCCTTGCCACTGGAAGAATTGCAGCAGTTGGCAGCAGTTTTCAGTATCCTGAAAAGTGATTATGTGGAACCGGTGGATGAGCGAAAACTCATCACCGAAGCCATTTCCGGCATGGTGACAAGCCTTGATCCGCATTCACAATACTTTGATAAAAAAGCGTTCAAAGAATTCAAAGAAGGCACATCCGGCAGATTTGTCGGCGTGGGTTTGGAAGTGAATATGGAAGACGGTTTGGTCAAAGTCGTCAGCCCGATTGAAGGCTCGCCCGCCTTTCGTGCTGGATTGAAAACCAACGATTTGATTACGCGCGTTGATGACACCGCCGTCAAAGGATTGAGTTTGACCGAAGCCGTGAAAAAAATGCGCGGAGAACCCCAAACCAAGGTGATTTTGACGATATTTCGCAAGGACGAAAATCGCACCTTTCCCGTCACCATCATTCGGGAAGAAATCAAGCAGCAATCGGTACGCGCCAAAGTGGTGGAACCCGGTTACGCTTGGGTGCGCATTAGCCAATTTCAAGAACGTACGGTGGAAGATTTTTCCCGCAAAATAGAAGAACTCTATAAACAAGACCCTAATATCAAAGGTTTGGTTTTGGATTTGCGCAACGATCCGGGGGGATTATTGAATGCAGCAGTGGCTATTTCTGCCGCTTTCTTGCCCGCCAATGTGACGGTGGTTACGACCAACGGGCAAACACAAGACAGCAAGCAAATCTTGAAAACGAATGTCCGAGATTATTCGGCACGCGATGGTTCCCCTGATCCCATCAAAAAACTCCCCGCAGCCCTCAAGAAAATTCCGATGGTGGTGCTGGTGAATGAAGGTTCGGCCTCTGCCAGCGAAATTGTGGCGGGTGCGTTGCAAGATTACAAACGTTCCGTCATCATGGGTAGCCAAACATTTGGCAAGGGTTCGGTACAAACATTCCGTCCGCTGGGGCCTGATACGGGTTTGAAAATTACCACGGCACGTTATTACACACCCAATGGACGCTCCATCCAAGCCAAAGGGATTGTGCCCGACGTGTTAGTGGACGATACCGCAGAAGGTAGCCCTTACGCCGCTCTGCGGATGCGGGAAGCCGATTTGGGTAAGCATATCACCAGCGGTCAAGGCGAAGAGGTGAAAGACCCTGAGAAAGAAAAAGCCCAAGAAAAAGCCCGTGAAGAAGCCATGAAACGCTTGGATGAAGAATCACGCAAATCCCCCGCCGATCGCAAACCCCCTGAATTTGGATCGCCCAAAGATTTCCAGTTGATTCAAGCCTTAAATCACCTCAAAGGTGTGGCGGTTGTGGTGAGTAAAACCCAAGTAGAACGCAAAGAAAAATCCAAGGATAAAGATAAAGAAGATAACTACTAAAAAATAATTGTACGAACCCATTGTAAAAAGTTGTTGTTATTTATTTGTTATTTATTTGTTATTAATTTTTTATTTTCTATGATATTGTGACAATGTGGCAATGTGGCAACAACTCAAAACGGTGGTGTGGTTCAGTTTTTGCGTGGCTTTGGGTATGTGGGCATCGTATTATGGGTACGAATATGAATCGGACACAGAGCTAGAACCCAGTTCGAGATCAATGGAAAGGGTATCCCAAACCGTGCGGTCATTGACCACGGTTTTTCACGTTTTCACCCACTACCCCGAAGAATTATTCCAACTGATAACCGTTTTTAATCTGTTGAAGAATGAATATGCCGATTCGGTGAGCAATAAACAACTCATTGACGGAGCCATTTCCGGTATGGTGAATCACCTTGAACCCCATTCTTATTATTTGGGCCCAAAAGAATTCAAAAAATTCAAAGGCACACCCAATCGGATGATGGGCACAGGAATCAAACTGGAAAAAGTGGAGGATGGTTGGCTGAAAATTGGTGAAATAGTTGAAAACTCTCCCGCTCGCCGTGCAGGCTTGCAACCCGAGGATTTGATTACCCATGTGGGTGGCATATCCGTTCAGTGGCAGACATACAGCCATGTGATCCAGCAACTGCGCAGCACATCCAAAAGCGGATTGCGCCTGACGGTATTTCGCAAAAAAGAGCATCGCACCTTTACCGTGGTCATGAATCGGGAAGACATTAGGTGGCCACAAGTGCGCACCAAATGGATAGCACCGGGCTTTGCTTGGGTGTATATCAACGATTTTGATGAGGGCATGGTGAAAGATTTCACCCAAAAAATGAACGCACTTTATAAGGAAAATCCGCATCCTCAAGGATTGGTGCTGGATTTGCGAGGCAACCCGGGAGGATTGGTGAGTTCTGCTATCACCCTTTCCTCTGCTTTTTTGCCGGAAAATACGGTCGTCATGCGCACCAAAGGGCGTGCATGGGGTAGCAACCGAACGTTGAAAACATCGCGCCAGAGATTTCCGGTCATCCTCCAAACCGTTCCTATGGTTGTTCTGGTGAATGAAGGTTCGGCCTCTGCCAGCGAAGTGGTGGCGGGTGCGTTGCAGGATTATCAACGTGCCACTCTGATGGGCAACACCACCTTTGGCAAAGGGTTGGTACAAACGTTTTATGGATTGGGGGCGGGCACTGGGTTTCAATTCACCGTTGAACGTTATTACCTGCCCAGCGGTCGCTCCATTCAAGCGAAAGGTCTTGTGCCTGATGTGCTGCTGGATGAAACGGAAAAAGGCAACTTTTATTCCCTATTGCAGGTGTATGAATCCGAATTGCACAACCACCTTCCCAATGATCAGGATGTAGAAAAAAAATCCCCTGCCGAGGTAATAGCGGACAAAGCACAACAACAGGCGCGTCAGTTGGTGCGTGAAAAAATCCTCGCCCGATTAGAAGAAGAAGAACAAAAACCTCTCATCAAACGAAAATTAATAAATCCTTTGGTAGGATCATCCGATGATTTTCAGTTGATACAAGCCTTAAACTATTTGAAGGGCTTACCCGTAATCCGTGGTAAAAAAACGAAAAATAAAAAATAAACGAATAAATAAACGAATAAATAAACGATTGATGAACGATTGATGAACGATTCCCAACTTTTACGCTATTCCCGCCACATTCTGCTTGATGAATTGGGCATCGAGGGACAGGAGAAAATCATGCAATCCCGCGCCTTGGTGGTAGGTGTGGGGGGCTTGGGTTCTCCGGCGGCCTTGTATTTAGCCAGTGCAGGCATCGGGCGCTTAACCTTGGTCGATAACGACCATGTGGATTTAACCAATTTGCAACGCCAAATTATCCACACCGAAGCCCGCACGGGGCAATCCAAAGTGGAATCTGCCCGCCAAACACTGACGGCATTGAATTCTGAGCTGAACATCATCACCCTACACGAACGCGCCCATACCGAACGTCTTAGGGCGTTGGTTGCCGATTCGGATGTGGTTTTAGACTGTAGCGATAACTTCATCACCCGCCATGCCTTGAATCAGGCGTGCGTGGAACACGGTGTGCCACTGGTCTCGGGTGCTGCGGTGCGCTGGGATGGACAGTTGGCAGTTTACGATGCTCGGCAACCCACATCCCCTTGCTACGCCTGCGTTTTTCCATCCGATGCGGCTTTGGAAGAAACACGTTGTGCCACGATGGGCGTATTTGCGCCCTTGGTCGGAATTATCGGCAGTATGCAGGCAGCGGAAGCGCTCAAACTCCTCAGTGGTGCTGGTACGCCCACCGTTGGGCGCTTGTTGATGTTGGAGGGGCGCAGCATGGAATGGTCGGATATTCGCCTCCAACGCAATCCGCATTGTTCGGTTTGTGGATAATTTTCCTTCGTTCTCGTCAGCCTCATGTATTAAAAGCACTTCACACTGCTAATTGCAATCATTTTTGCATTCTTAATTACAGTAAACAAGTAAACAATTTGAGGAGAACAATCCATGACCCGTGAAGTAGTCGTCGTTAGCGCCGTGCGCACCGCCATTGGAACTTTTGGTGGCAGTTTGAAAGACATTCCTCCTAGCGAATTGGCTTCCCAAGTCGTGCGTGAAGCATTGAAACGCGGTCAAGTCGAAGGAAAAGATGTTGGTCACGTTGTATTCGGTCACGTTGTGAATACCGAACCTAAAGATATGTACATCTCCCGCGTCGCTGCCGTCAATGGTGGCTGTGCTGAAGCTACGCCCGCTTACAACGTGAATCGCCTGTGCGGTTCGGGTTTGCAAGCGATTATTTCGGCCAGCCAAAGCATTTTGTTGGGCGATACCGATGTGGCTATTGGCGGCGGTGCTGAAAATATGAGCCGCGCTCCTTTCGCCAGCCTCAATATGCGTTGGGGCGCACGCATGGGCGATACCAAGATGGTGGACATGATGACCGGTGCGTTGCATGACCCCTTCCACAGCATCCACATGGGTGTGACGGCAGAAAATATCGCGGCTAAATGGGGCATCACCCGCGAAGACCAAGACGCATTGGCAGTTGAAAGCCACAACCGCGCCCAGCGTGCGATTGAAGCGGGTCACTTCAAGGGTCAAATCATGCCCGTGATGCTGAAAAGCCGCAAAGGGGAAGTCGCCTACGAAGTAGATGAACACTACCGTCCCAACTGCACGATGGCAGATATGGCGAAATTGAAACCCGTGTTCATCAAAGAAAACGGTACGGTCACTGCGGGTAACGCATCCGGTATCAACGATGCCGCCGCTGCCGTGGTGTTGATGGAAGCCAGTGTCGCCAAAGCACGCGGTCTGCAACCAATGGCGCGTTTGGTAGCGTATGCCCATGCAGGTGTTGATCCAAAGTACATGGGTATCGGGCCTGTCCCCGCCTCGCAAGCCGCCCTGAAACGAGCCGGTTTGACCGTAAACGATTTGGACGTGATCGAAGCCAATGAAGCGTTTGCCGCCCAAGCCTGCGCCGTGACCCGTGATTTGGGACTCGACCCCGCTAAAGTGAATCCCAACGGTTCGGGCATCTCTTTGGGTCACCCGATTGGTGCAACCGGTGCGCTGATTACAGTGAAAGCGCTGCACGAATTGCAAAGAATTCAAGGACGCTATGCTTTAGTCACAATGTGCATCGGTGGCGGTCAAGGTATTGCCGCAATTTTTGAGAGAATGTAAGGCATAAAAGCTACAAAATAAAGCCATCATTCTTTCACCCTGACCCTTGGAGACTTCCTTGCTAGCCGCTTACATCACCCACCCTGACTGCGCCCGCCACGAAATGGGGGCACATCACCCCGAATGCCCCGAACGCTTGAGTGCCATTAACGATATGCTGCTCACCAAAGGGTTGCTGGACTATATGCACCATTACGATGCACCATTGGCGACGGTGGGGCAGCTAGCGCACGCGCATTGCACGCTGTATATCAACGAGATCATCAATGCTTCACCCGAAGAAGGCTACCATCGCCTTGACCCAGATACCGAAATGAACCCCTATACCGTGCGGGCTGCTCTACGGGCAGCGGGTGCGGTGGTGGAGGCGACCAACTTGGTGGTATCGGGTGAAGTGCCGACGGCATTTTGCAATATCCGCCCCCCCGGTCACCATGCCGAGCGGTCGGCGGCGATGGGCTTTTGCTTTTTCAACAATGCAGCCGTGGGTATCCGCCATGCGTTGACGGAGCACGGCATTCAGCGGGTAGCGTTGATTGATTTTGATGTGCATCACGGCAATGGCAGCGAGGATATTTTTCAGGGTGATGAGCGCGTCATGATGTGCTCTATCTTTGAGGAAGGCTTGTACCCCCTGTGCGCAGAAACCCAACCCGTATGCAGCCCCAACATGGTGAATATCGGTTTGCCCAAGCGCACGGGGGGCAGTCACTTCCGTGAAGCGGTAGAAAAAAACTGGTTGCCTGCGTTGGATGCGTTTGCACCGGAAATCATTTATATCTCGGCGGGTTTTGATGCCCATCGGGAAGACGATATGGGCAATTTAGGTTTGGTTGAAGCCGATTACGAGTGGGTTACCCGCCAACTCGTTGCGGTGGCGAATAAGCATAGCAAGGGTCGTATCATCTCTTGCTTGGAGGGTGGATATGTTCTCAGCCCCCTCTCCCGCAGTGTGGCCGCCCATGTGAAAGTGTTAATTGGGGCGGATTGAAAAATTACAGGAGTTTTACTATGGATGCCATTACCTACAGTGCTGCGCGTGCCAATTTGTCGCACACTATGCGCCGTGTGTGTGATGACCACGAGCCGTTGATCATCACGCATAAAGCCAATCTCTCGGTGGTGCTGCTTTCGCTGGAAGATTATCGGGCACTGGAGGAAACGGCATACCTATTACGCAGTCCTACCAATACCCAGCGTCTTTTATCCGCTGTTGCCCAGTTGAAAGCGGGACAAGGTGTACCACGCGAACTTATTCCATGAAACTGATTTTTGCAGATGAGGCGTGGGAAGATTACCTTTACTGGCAAAAACAGGATCGGCGCATGGTGGAACGCATCAACAAACTTATCCGTGTTATCCGTGAAACCCAGCGCGATCCTTTCACCGGGGTAGGAAAACCAGAAGCGCTCAAGCACGCTTTATCTGGTTTTTGGTCGCGCCGCATCACCGATGAACATCGCATGGTTTACCAAGTAGTGGATGGTGCATTGCTGATTGCTCAGTTGCGTAATCATTATTGAAACCCCATCCATGACCCCTTCCGAATTCGTTACCAAATGGAGCACGCCTCCCGCATCCTTGCTCAATGAAGAGCAGGGCGCACAAAGTTATTTTTTGGATTTGTGCGCGTTGCTTGACGTGCCGCCCCCCGGGACGATAGACGGCTATCGGTTTGAAGAAAAAGCGACAATGATTGGCGCACGCACCGGATTTGCCGACGTGTTCTACCCCAATCATTTTGTGTGGGAGAACAAAAAACCCGACGGCAATTTAGATGAAGCGCTGAAACAGCTTTTGATGTACAGCCACTCGCTGAACAATCCGCCGCTGTTGGTGGTGTGTGATCGCAAGCGCATTCAGATTCACAGCCGCTTTACGGGGCATCCTAGTGGAAAGTTTCTTTTCACATTGGAGGACATGGATAGCCCCGTTTTGCGGTCGATTTTGCGCCGCGTGTGGACGGATGTAGAGCATTTTCGCCCGCACGAAACCTGCCGCGATATTACCGAACGTGCCGCCAACACCTTTGCCATCATCGCCGAGGGAATGCGCAAACGCGGTTGTGTCGCCGATGAAGTCGCTCACTTTTTGACCCAGTGCGTCTTTTGCTTTTTTGCCGAAAGCATTGGGATTTTGCCCACCCCCGTTTTTGTCCAACTGCTGCGCAACCGCTATATTGACAGCAAAAACTTGCGCAAAGGGCTGCACAATTTATTCGCCACCATGCACGATGGTGGGATGTTTGGCGCAGAAGAAATTCCTTGGTTCAATGGCGGATTGTTTCGGGTGGTGAATGTTCCCGAACTGACCATTATGGAAATCACCGAGCTGCGCCATGCCGCCGCCATGAATTGGTCCGCGATTGACGCATCCATTCTCGGCACGCTGTTTGAACGCGGTTTAGACCCCGCCAAACGCAGCCAGCTTGGAGCGCATTACACCGACCCCGCCACCATCCAACGCATTACCGACCCCGTTTTAACCCGTCCATTGCACCAAAAATGGGAGCTAGCAATGCAGGAAATACGGGCGTTCACAGCACAAAGTAAGAAAAAAAACGATAAGCATTACAAAGCCGCCCGTGTGGTTTTTACGGATTGGTTGGAACACCTCAAAGCCTTTCGCTTGCTTGATCCCGCCTGCGGTAGCGGCAACTTTTTGTTTATGGGGTTGAAGGCGTTGAAGGATTTGGAGCTGCAAACGCACCTCGATGCCGTTACGCTAGGACTGGATCGAGAAGCCGATTTGGTCACCGGCCCGCACAATGTACTGGGCATTGAGATTAACGAATACGCCGCCGAACTCGCTCGCATCACGGTGTGGATTGGTGAATTGCAATGGCGTTTGGAACATAAATTTCCCTTCAAGCTCCATCCAGTTTTAGCGCCATTGGATTTAATTGACCAACGCGATGCGCTTTTGGCAATCAACCCCCAAACCGGAGAAGTAACCGAAGCCACATGGCCCAAAGCCGATATTGTGATGAGCAATCCGCCGTTTATTGGTGGTAGTAAAAAGCGCCGCGAATTGGGCGATGCCTACTTCGATGCGCTCGATACCGTTTTTACGCACCGTGTACCCGGTGGGGCGGATTTGGTGTGCTATTGGTTTGAACGGGCGCAAACCCAGATTGCAGCGGGGTTGTTACGTGCCGCTGGTTTGGTTTCTACACAGGCGATTCGGGCGGGGTCTAATCGCGTGGTACTGGATACGATTGGAAAAAATCACCGCGTTTTTGAAGCGTGGAGCAATAACGAATGGGTCAATGAAGGTGCTGGTGTTCGGATTTCTATTACCTGCTTCGGGCAGCATGAATTCACGACCGATACGCGCCTAAATGGAGAATCCGTTTCCTGCATCCATACCGATTTGACGGATGGAATGTTGGTCGATTTGACCCAATCCCAACGTTTAGCAGTCAACGCCCACGCGATTTTTGAGGGTACTAAAAAATACGGTCAATTTGATATTGCGGGAAATTTAGCACGCGAATGGCTCAAACTCCCCAATGTGGGCGGCAAATCCAATGCGCTGGTTCTTAAACCTTGGCGCAATGGACGGGATTTAGCAACGCATCCCAGCGATAAATGGATTATTGATTTTGGAACCCATATAAGCGAACACGAAGCCCAGTTATTTGAAGCGCCTTATGCCCATATTCTTGCGAATGTTAAGCCAGAACGAAGCCGAATCAACCTCTTGAAAAACTGGTGGCTACACGAACGTCCGCGCCCAGAATTGCGCAAGGCTTTATCCGGTTTACCGCGCTATTTAGCCACTACGCGCGTAGCCAAGCACCGCATTTTTGTGTTTTTGCATCCTTCCATCTTGCCGGATACGCGACTCAATGTGGTTGCGCGTGCGGATGATGTAACCTTTGGCGTTCTCAGTTCTCGTATTCATGCAGTGTGGTCGCTAGCGCAAGGGTCTATACATGGATGTGGAACGCCCACGTACAACGCTAAATCCTGCTTTGAAACGTTCCCATTCCCTGAAAACTTCACTCCCGCTGATACCGCGCACCAACGCGTGGAAGAAATAGATGGTGTGTTGATTCCGGCAGGTTTGGAAGGGGCTATTGAAATAAGAAGAAAAACGGCTGTAACGCCCGTGGATATTGCACAAGCAGCTCCTAAAACAATAGCATACAACATTGCCAAAGCAGCCCATCACTTGAACGAATTGCGGGAAAACTGGCTCAATCCACCGGAATGGACGCACCAAGTGCCAGAAATTGTTCCGCACGGAATGACCGAATCGCCCTACCCTGACCGCATTTTGCCGAAACCGGATTTGGATGAATTCGCGCTGACCAACCTACAAGAACGCACCCTGACGCATCTTTACAACTACCGTCCGCCTTGGCTCAAATACCTGCACGAACAACTGGACATCGCTGTAGCCCATGCCTATGGTTGGCACGATTACACGCCCGAAATGCCCGATAACACCATTTTGGCGCGGCTCTTGCAACTGAATATCTACTCTCTGGATCAACATCATGGATAAACATTATTTAACCCCTCTTTTTCACCCTTCTTCGGTGGTCGTTTTTGCGGGTCCAATGGATGAACAAGGCGTGCATCAAGATGGTGCGCAAACAGCGCAGGCAAAAGCCCTCACCGAAGCCTTGCGCGAGCAACGATTCACCGGAACGCTGCACTTTATCGACATTCAAACCAGCGGCACGTTGGCGGAGTTGGCACAAACCAAAGCCGATTTGGCGATTATTGCCCTGCCCCCCGCAGAGGTGATGGCGGCGTTGGAATTGGCGGTTCGGATGGCGTGCCGTTCGGTGTTGGTGGTGTCCAACGGGGTATCGCCGGAATTGGCGCAAGAACTCAAGCGTGTGGCGCGGCGTGAAGGCGTGCATTTACTCGGCCCGAATTCTTTGGGATTGCAACGCCCTTCGCTGCAACTGAACGCATCGGCTGCGGGACCTTTGGCACAAAAAGGGTCGCTGGCATTGGTTTCTCAATCGGGGGCGCTTACCGCGTCGATGCTGGATTGGGCACGCAACAACGGTGTCGGCTTTTCGATGGTCGCATCCCTAGGCCCACACACGGGTGTGGATATGGCACACGTCTTGGATTTCTTGGCGAACGATGCCCAAACCCACAGCATCGTGGTGTACATGGAAGGTATTTCCAACGCCCGCCGCTTTATGAGTGCGCTGCGTTCTGCCGCCAATGCCAAACCCGTGGTGATTTTGAAAGCCGGACGCAAAACCTGTGGCACTGCCGCTGCCCAAACCCATAGTGGCGCGATTGTGGGGAGCGATGATGTTTTCGATGCCGCCCTGCGCCGCGCGGGTGCGGTACGGGTGAATTCGTTTGTGGCATTGTTCTCGGCGACGCGCTGCTTGGCATCGCGCTACCGTCCGGTAGGCAAGCGTTTGGCGATTATCACGAACGGCGGCGGCCCGGGTGTGTTGGCAGCCGATTGGGCCAATGACATCGGCTTGCAGTTAGGGCAATTAACCCCCGAATCCCTTGCCAAATTGAAGCCCCAATTACCCCCACTGGCATCTCTGGTCGATTTGATCGATTTATCCGAAGACGCGACCGACGAGCATTACCGCATTGCGATCAACCAAGCCGAACACGATAAAAATGTCGATGGAATGTTGGCAATTTATTCGCCCAAAATCGGTGGTGACCCAACTGCCGTCGCACAAGCCTTGGCGGATACCAAAAAACGCATCAGCAAACCCTTGATTTCGTGCTGGATGGGCGATACCTCGGTGGTGGCGGCGCGTCATGTGTTGCACGATGCGGGCATCCCCAGCTTCCGCACGCCCGAGGCGGCAGTGGGAGCGTTTGGCAATATCGCATCGTTCTACCAAAATCAACTGCTGCTCCAACAAACCCCGCCACCGTTGAGCACGCTCAACAAACCCGATATTGAAGGCGCACGTTTGGTGATTGAAAGCGTATTGACCGAACGGCGCAAAGTGTTGACGGAAATGGAATCGAAAGCGCTTTTATCCGCCTTCCATATTCCTGTGACCAAAACCATGTTGGCACGCAGCCCCAATGAAGCGATGATGATTGCCAGCCAACTCGGTTACCCCGTGGTGCTGAAAATTGATTCGCCCGATATTTCCCACAAATCGGACGTGCAGGGCGTGGCGCTGAACATTTTGAACGCGACCTCGGTGCGCGATGCGTACAACGACATGATGGAAGCGGTTTCTCGCCTCGAACCCAAAGCCCGCATCAACGGCGTGACCGTGCAAAACATGGTCAGCGCACGGCATGGGCGCGAGATTTATATCGGCTTGGTAACCGATGATCCGTTTGGCCCCGTAATTTCCTTCGGCGCAGGCGGCACGATGATCGAACTCATCAACGACCGCGCGATGGAACTGCCACCGCTCAACCAATTCTTGGCACGGCGCTTAATCGAACGCTCACGCGTATCCGAGATGCTAGGGCAATGGCGTGGACACGGCGCTATCAAAATGGAAGCATTAGAACAAGTTCTGCTGCGCGTTTCCGAGATGGTTTGCGAATTACCCCAGTTGCGGGAAATGGATATTAACCCCTTCATTGTGGATGAAAATGGCGCGGTAGCGGTGGATGCGCGTATCGTGATTGACCATTCCACGCAATCGAATACGGGTGCGAACAATCGCTACCACCACATGGCGATCCTGCCCTATCCGGCACGTTTTTCGCAAGTTTGGCCGCTGCCGGGTGGGGGTGATTACACCGTGCGTCCGATTCGCCCCGACGATGCGCAAATGCTGCAAGAGCTGACGCAAAGCCTCTCGGCGGAGAGCCGTTATTTCCGTTTTGTCTCCTCGATTACCGAGTTGCCACCGACCATGTTGGCACGCTTCACGCTGATTGATTACGACCGCGAAATGGCATTGGTTGCCGTGGTGAAAGAGCGTCATTCCGATTCCGAAGGCATTTTCACCGAAACCGAGCGGATTGTGGGCGTATCGCGCTACATTACGAACCCCGATCAATCGAGCTGCGAATTCTCGCTATTGGTTGCCGATGATTTCAATGGCAAAGGCATGGGTTCGCGCTTGATGTTGGCGATTATGGATGTAGCACGCGAGCGTGGTTTGGCAGAAATCGAAGGCTTGGTATTGGCCAACAACCCCGGAATGTTGAAACTCATGCGCAGTCTAGGCTTTACCATCAAGACGTTTGATGAAGACCCCGACTTCAAATTGGTCACCCATACGCTATGACAAACACCCTGCTCAAAACATTGCAATGGTCGGATGAGCTGGCATTGAATATGCCGCTCATGGATCAAACCCATCAGGAATTTATCGAATTGCTTACCGCAGTGCAAAACGCCGATGACGCAAATCTGTTATCGGCATGGCAAACTTTGGTAGAGCATACGATTCACCATTTTGGGCGCGAAGACCGTTGGATGCTGGAAACGCATTTTGCCGCCAGCAACTGCCACACGTCCCAACACACCATCGTGCTGGATATTTTGCGGCAGGGAACGGAAAAGGGGCTGGAAGGCGATTTTTCGATGATTCGCCAACTGGCTACCGAACTGGTAACGTGGTTCCCTATGCACACCGATGCGATGGATGCGGCGTTAGCGGGTCATTTTCAACGCATTGGTTTTGACCCCGCGACGGGCATCATCCACAAACCCGAAGCGCTACCCGCCGCCGAGATTCACGGCTGCGCGGGGGATAGTTGTGGAGATCAATGAGATCAATGAGATCAATGGCATTCGTTCATTTTCCCAATTCCCCGTTTGAGCTATTTCAGCCCTACCCACCAGCGGGCGATCAACCAGCGGCGATTGATGCGCTGGTCGAAGGGGTGGAAGACGGCGAAGTGTTCCAAACCCTGCTCGGCGTAACGGGTTCGGGCAAGACGTTCACGATGGCGAATGTCATCGCGCGGCTGGGACGACCGACTATCGTATTTGCCCACAACAAAACGCTGGCGGCGCAGTTGTATAGCGAGTTCCGCGAGTTTTTTCCTAAAAATGCGGTCGAATACTTCGTGAGCTATTACGATTATTACCAACCCGAAGCCTACGTGCCGCAGCGCGATGTATTCATTGAAAAAGATTCGGCAATCAATGAGCATATCGAGCAAATGCGCCTTTCCTGCACCAAAAGCCTGATGGAGCGGCGCGATGTGGTGATTGTTGCCAGCGTCTCCGCTATTTACGGTATCGGGCAGCCCGAGGCGTACCACAAAATGATTATGACCCTGCGCGTGGGCGATACCCCCGGGCAGCGCGACATCATCGCCCAACTGGTGCGGATGCAGTATCAGCGCAACGATATGGAATTTTCACGCGGCACATTTCGCGTGCGGGGCGACACCATTGACGTTTTTCCCGCCGAGCATAGCGAAATGGCGATTCGGATTGAATTGTTCGATGCAGAAATCGAATCGTTGCAATTATTTGATCCGCTTACGGGCAAAATTCGGCAAAAAATTCCGCGCTTTACGGTCTACCCCAGCAGCCATTACGTCACCCCGCGCGAGCAGGTCTTGGCGGCGGTGGAAACCATCAAAACCGAATTGTCCGAACGCTTAAAGCATTTTGTGAGCGAAGGCAAACTCGTGGAAGCCCAGCGGCTAGAGCAGCGCACGCGCTTTGATTTGGAAATGTTGAGCGAAGTTGGGCATTGCAAAGGAATTGAAAATTATTCACGTCACCTATCCGGCACGCAAGTCGGCGAGCCGCCCGCGACATTGGTCGATTATTTGCCCAAGGATGCGATGATGTTTTTGGACGAATCGCACGTCATGATTGGGCAACTGGGCGGAATGTACAACGGCGACCGTTCGCGCAAAACCACGCTGGTGGAATACGGTTTTCGCTTGCCCAGCGCTTTGGATAATCGTCCGCTGCAATTTGCAGAATTTGAAACCAAGATGCGCCAAGCCATCTTCGTATCCGCCACGCCTGCGCAGTGGGAAAAAGACCATTCCAGCAAGGTGGTGGAGCAGGTGGTGCGCCCGACCGGATTGGTTGATCCCGAAGTCGAAGTGCGCCCCGCGTTAAGCCAAGTCGATGATGTGCTGCAAGAAATCCGCATCCGCGTAGAAAAGCACGAACGGGTGCTGATTACCACGCTCACCAAGCGCATGGCGGAGCAATTAACCGACTACATCGCCGAAAACGGCGTGAAAGTGCGCTACCTGCACAGCGATATTGACACGGTGGAGCGCGTGGAGATTCTGCGCGATTTGCGTTTGGGCTTGTTTGATGTACTGGTCGGGATCAACTTGCTGCGCGAGGGGCTGGATATTCCCGAAGTCTCGCTCGTGGCGATTTTGGATGCGGATAAAGAAGGATTTTTGCGCTCGGAACGCTCGCTCATCCAAACTATCGGGCGTGCGGCGCGGAATGTGAACGGCAGAGCGATTTTGTACGCCGACAAAATCACCGAGTCGATGAAAAAAGCCATCGGCGAAACCGAACGCCGCCGCAAAAAACAAATCGCATTCAATGTGGAAAATGGCATTACGCCGCGCTCCATCATCAAGCAGGTGCGCGATTTGATTGACGGGGTGTATAGCGAAAAAGCGGGCAAGGAAGCCGAGAAATTAGAACGCGATGCCCACCGCCGCGCCGAGGTAGAAGCGATGAGCGAAAAAGACATCGCCCGCGAAATCAAGCGCCTCGAAAAACTCATGATGGAACACGCCCGCAACCTTGAATTTGAAAAAGCCGCCCAAGTGCGTGACCAATTAGGGGTTTTGAAAGAGCAGGCGTTTGGGGCAGGGGGCATAATGGGGGGGTAGTGGTTCACCTCAGTTATGAGTGATATATAATTTGATTATTATGATAATAGATAAAATCATCCATGAATGTCGCTCGTGTGAAAGCCAAACCATTATTAAAAATGGATTTTCTCCTAGTGGGAAGCAGAAGTATATCTGCAAGCACTGTGGATACAATGGTGTGATAAACCCTCAACAAGGGTATTCCGAAGAAGAAATAGAGGACACCTTATTACCGTCTGAAGAAGAGGATATTTTGGAATTAGAGGAGGTTTGCTCCTTTGTCAAGGAGAGAAAAAATAAAAAGTGGCTATGGGTTGCATTATGTCGCAGAACCCGACAAGTTGTCGCCTATATCATAGGAGACCGTAGTGAACGTAGCTGTCGAGAACTTTGGGAGGTGATACCTGAAAAGTATAAAAACCTTCACAGTTATAGTGATTTTTGGGATGCTTATCGAAAGATACTTCCAGTTGGAACACATCGTAGTGTTGGGAAAGAATCAGGTGAAACTAATCATATCGAGCGCTGGAATAATACCTTGCGTCAATCTCTAGGACGGTATACCAGAAAAACCTTGTCTTTCTCTAAATCAGAATTCTTTCACTATGTGGTTACACACTTATTTGTTCGGAAATACAATTTATCTAAAAACATAATCAAATGAACCACTACCCATTTGAAATGGTTACATACGAAGCGGCGGTGACCGCGAATGCTGCTGGTAACCCGTGCACCCAACGATGTAACAATTATCCTTGCTGGATTTACTTCTGTGATTCTCACCTAGACCGTGCGACAATACGCCTATTGTGTGGCTTCAGTTACCCGCAAACGCTGTAATCCAGCATTTTTGAATCAATCGGTCTTAGGCTGAACTGTCACCACCTTGGGGCAGGAAGGATCGGTATCCCTAGCGCCTTGGATAGGTGCAACAATCCATGAAATTTGAAGAATTGAACTTGGCTGCCGCCATTGTGAAAGCCGTGCGTGAGCAAGGTTACGAAACTCCCACGCCGATTCAGGCACAGTCGATTCCTATCGTGCTCGAAGGCAAAGATTTGCTCGGTGGCGCACAAACTGGAACCGGTAAAACCGCTGCTTTTACGCTGCCTTTGCTGCATCGCCTCTCCATGTCGCGCAGTGCGCAAAACAAATTCGGCGGCGTTGGCATCCGCGCTTTGGTTTTGACTCCTACCCGTGAACTTGCTGCCCAAGTCGAAGAAGCCATTCGCACGTATGGGCAATACCTGCAACTCACCAGCGCTGTGGTGTTTGGTGGTGTGGGCATGAATCCGCAAATCGCCAAAATGAAAAAAGGCGTGGATATTTTGGTCGCCACTCCCGGTCGTTTGCTGGATTTGATGCAGCAAGGTATGTTGGATTTGGGTCAGGTGCAAATGCTGGTGCTCGATGAAGCCGACCGGATGCTGGACATGGGCTTTATTCACGATGTGAAAAAAGTTCTCGCCGCCGTACCCAAAGATAAGCAAAGTTTGCTGTTCTCTGCCACGTTTAGCGATGAGATTCGGGAATTGGCTTCGGGCTTACTGAAAAATCCGCAAACTGTACAGGTAACGCCCCGCAATACCACCGTGCAACGCATCACGCAGGTGATTCATCCGGTGGGGCGCGGCAAGAAAAAAGCATTGCTGGCACACATCATCAACGAACACCAATGGAGCCAAGTTTTGGTGTTTACGCGCACCAAATTTGGCGCGAATTCGGTGGCAGAATTCTTGTCCAAACAAGGTATCACCGCAATGGCACTGCATGGCAACAAAAGCCAAGCAGCGCGTACCCAAGCACTGAATGGCTTCAAAACCGGCGAAGTACGTGCCTTGGTTGCTACCGATATTGCAGCACGCGGTATCGACATTGACGAATTGCCACACGT